>JBGSYN010000167.1:0-11320 GCA_041750975.1 Geminicoccaceae bacterium
GATGCCGAACGATCGCAGCAGCAGATAGCTTGCCATTCCGATCAGAATTGCCACGACGAAGTTACCGATGAAGCGCATCGCGGCAAAGCCCGCGGCGGCACCGGTCCACCCTGCGGCGCCGGCCGCGAGCACCATCGGCGCCACCAGTGCGACGAAGACGGCACCAGGGATATAGCCGAGCCATGCTTCCAATAACGGGGTCGGTCGGAAACGTTGCGCCAGCCAAAAGCCGCCGACTCGTGTGGCATATGTTGCAAGACCCAGTGTCAGGATGAGTAAAGGCTCAACCATGGCCTCGTCGGTACCCCATGGCACCGGCGAGGCTGCCGGCCAGTGCTCCGAACAAGATATGCCAGGTTCCGCCCAGAAGTGCTTCGGTCGCGAGTGCGACGGCACCGGCGGCGAGCCAAGGCAGGAGATCGCTGCGGCCGCGCCAGAATCCCGCGAGCAACACGACAAAAAATATCGTAGTGAGGAATTCGAGGCCGAACGATTCGATCAGGTCCGAAAGATCGCCGCCGAGCCGGCCGATCAATGTCGTTGTCACCCAGACAATGTAGAGTGTCATTCCGGCGCCGAGCAGGAATGCAGCGTCCCGGCCGCCCCGGTTCATCTCGTTGACGCTGACGCCCCAGCTTTCATCGGTCATGAAGAACAGGCTGGCATAGGAGCGCCGCGGCCCAACCTCCCGAAACCATGGCGAAAGTGCTGCTCCCATCAGGAGATGACGCAGATTGATGATGACCACCGCCACCATCAAAGTGAGGATGGGCAACGGTTCCTGCCAAAGCTCGAGCACCAGGAATTGCGAGGCGCCGGCGAAGATCAGCGCACTCATCATCGCGACCTCGACAACCGACATTCCGGCTTGTCCCGCCAGAAAGCCATAAAGCGCCCCGAACGCCGCGGCACCCGGCACGATCGGCAAGATGGCGCGAGCCCCCAGCCAGGCCCCTTCGGTGGTAAAAACGATCGGTGCTTTCGCTCGTGCCTGGGCTTTCAAGCGTCGACCTCGAACCAGCCCTCGCTCATCGGCACGGCGCGGCCTTCGACACAGATCTCAGCTACGCTACCGCCTTCCTTGAGCGCCTCAACGCCGATCCGGCTGGGCCGGCCCATTTCGATCCCCTGGTCGATCTGCCACCGCCACCGACCGCTCGCCGCGGGCTCACGCATCGCCATTATGCCCGCCAGTGCGGCGGCAGCACTCCCGGTCGCCGGATCTTCGGTGATGCCGTGACCCGGGGCAAACATGCGCACTCGGAAATCGGCATCGCCTGCGCCGTCGGCAGCGCAAAAGACGACGATTTCGGCGGCATGGGGATGGACAGCGGCCGCCAGGGCCCGGGCATCCACGACGATACGTCCCATCGCCTCGACCCCGGCCAATTCGAGGAAGGGAAACGGCAGACCGCAACTGGCGCGAACGACTGGTGCGCCGGCATTCGCCAGATCGGCGGATTGCAGTCCGAGCGCCCGTGCCACCGGCATAGCATCGAGCTCTCCCTTCATCGTGAAAGCCTCGGGCGCCGTGAAACGCGCCAGATCCGCGCGGCCATCGACGAGCGTGATGTCGACCGGCACGGCGCCCGCCTTCTCCTGCAGCACCAGTCGGACCCGATCACCCTCGGCCTCGGCCTTGCCCAATCGGACCAGGGTCAGTGCGGTGCCGATCGTCGGATGTCCGGCGAAGGGCACCTCACCGTCCGGCGTGAAGATCCGGACCGGCCAATGGCCTGCAGGATGCTCTCCAGGCACGACGAACACGGTCTCCGGATAGTCAAATTCCCTGGCAATCGCCTGCATCGTGTCCTCCGCCATTGCCGTCGCGTCACTGAAGACGGCCAGCCGGTTGCCGGCAAACGCCCGCTCGGTGAACACGTCGCAAGTCGTGAAGTGATAGCGAACCATCGGGCTCTAGGCTCCCTCTTCGATGTAGGTTGCGGCTATTCAAGCCTGCCAGAAGGGCTTTTGCGATTCGCGGTCCGCAGTCATCCGGTCAATGCCGATGTCGCGCAGCAGAAAGTCGTCGAGCGAGGCGAGGTGACGCCGCTGCCGTCGCCGACCGTACCAGAGCATCAACACGCCCCAGAGCCCGAAACGCCCGGGCACGCCAATGGGACCCAGAAAATTGAGCGTCGTGCGCTGCGTATTGCCATTGAATTGTAACATTGAACCCCTCCAGGGCCATCATGAATTGCCGCAAATGAATCATCTGGACGGGCATTCCGAGTCAATATAAAGATTGTTACCATGACAATTTCTGCTGAAGATATCGATCCCGCGCGTCGGCCCCGCTATATTGCGTTGGTCGATGCCTTCGAGACCGCAATCGCCGACGGGCGCCTGGCCACGGGTGCTCGGCTACCGCCACAGCGCAACCTCGCCTTCGACCTCGGGGTGACGATCGGCACGGTCGGACGTGCATATGATCTGTTGTCGCAACGGGGGCTGGTGCGGGGCGAGGTCGGGCGCGGCACTTTCGTCGCCGCCGCCGAGACCCGATCGAAGCCCGAGCCGATTTGTCCGCCGGAGCATGCGGGCCAGCTCGATCTCTCGACCAATCAGCCGGTGTTCTCCGAAATTCAGCCCAGAGTGGCGCAATTGCTCCAGACCCTGGCGGGCGACCCCAGCCAGATCGTGCCGCTTCTGGGATACCCGCCCACAGCCGGCTATGCCCGGCACCGAGAGGTGGTGGCGCGCTGGCTGACCCAGATCGGCGCCGCCGCCGACAGCGAACAGATCATTCTGACCTGCGGCGCGCAGTCAGGGATCAGTGCGGTATTGATGGCGTTGACGCGGCCGGGCGACACCGTGCTGGTCGAACGGCATACTTATGGCGGCTTCCGCGCTGCCGCCGAATTCATCGGGCTGCATTTCGAGACACTCGATCAGGATGAAGCGGGCATCGTCCCGGCCTCGCTCGATGCGGCAGCGCGGCATCGTCCAGGCAGCCTGCTGTTCGTCGACCCCAACCTGCATAATCCGACCACCACTGTGATGACGCTCGACCGCCGACGTGAAATCGCCGAAATCGCTCGCACGCATGACCTGAAGATCCTCGAAGACGACGTCTACGGACCGATCTGGCCCGACCGGCCGCCGCCGATCTATTCACTGGCGCCGGAGCGGGTCGTCTATCTGAACAGTGCCTCGAAGTTTCTGGCCCCGGGGATACGCCTCGGCATGCTTGCGGCCCCACCACCCCTGGTCGATCGAATCGCCGCCGCCTACAGCCAATTGGTGCTCTCGGTGTCGCCGATCATGGCGGAACTGTTCGTTCGAGCCGTCGATTGCGGGCTGGTGGAAGAGGCCATGGCGGTCCAATTCCGCGAGGTCTCCGAACGGCAGGACCTGGCCGGCCGGATCCTCGGCCATCTCGCGATCCGCCATCAGCGCCACGGCCTGCATCTCTGGCTCGAACTGCCGCGGCCTTGGACGGGACAAGAGCTGGGTCTGCAGTTGGCGGCGCAAAACATACGGGTGGCGCCAGCCGAAAAATTCCACGTCGCTCGCGGCATGGCGCCTCGAGCGGTCAGGCTGTCGATCGGTCCGCCCGCCAGTCGCGAAACCTTTATCCAGGCTCTCGAGACGATCAGCCGGACCTTAACCAATGTGCCCACCCCGACGGTGCCGACGATCTGATCCTTCGAGCCGCGCCGATCCTAATCGGCGCAGCAGAGGAGCTCGATCCTGACGGTGCGGGATGCCGGCGTCGCCTCGCTATCTCCCCCCAGCCCCGCCTCAAATCGCACCGCAAGGCGCTCGGCCGGTATGCCCTGGGCGACGACAAAGCCGATCAGAGAGGCCATGCGAAGGAGGCTTTGCTCCCAATCTTCGATGGCGACCCCGCTGCGCTCGGCGGCGCGGTCGCTCCGGCCCTCGACCAGCACCAGCCATTGCCCGTCTTCCGGCAAGCCGTCGATGGCTTCGGCGAGCCCGGATACGGCGCGCTCCGCCGAACCGCGCGCCGTGCCGATAAGTGAGGTCGCACCGAACGAAAATGCGATCTCGGCCGCATAGAGCGCCTCGCTCGGGGTCGAAACGCCGGGCCCGGACCCCGCGCCCGCGGTCAAGGACCGATAACGCTGTTGCGTTCGCGCTTCATTGGCGCGCTTCGCCCGATCGAGCTGCTGATAGAGCTGCGCCATGACGTTTTGATGGTCGCGCAACGAGCGCTCGCTTTCGCGCCAGAGCACGGTCATGCCGAGCAGCAGGAAAGCCAGCACGCAGATGGTCCAGAAGGACCGGGATTGGAGAAACCGTCCGTGGATCCAAAATTTACGGCGGCGCGGTCGAGCCGCACTTCGCCGTCGGCCGCCGCCATTGACGCTCTCGGTCCGCGCGACGTTGTCATAGGCTTCACGCTTGCGGTCGTCGCGCAGCACTTCATAGGCCTCGAGCAGCCGGCGAAACGCTTCGGCGTCGGCCCCGCTGCCGCCATGATCAGGATGCAGCTTCTTGGCACGATCGCGGAAGGCGAGCTTGATATCCTCGCTCGAGGCACTGGGGCCGACCCCGAGGAGGCGATAGTAGCCCTGCGGATCGATTTGGGCCCTGCCGGACCGCGCGCTCCTTGAGTAACCCGGACTCGCCATCGACTATCCTGAATGTCTTGCCTATGCCTGGAGTGGATCAGCCGCTCGCTCCACCGGTCAGCCATTCATAGGGCTTGGTGGAACCGGACGGCGTCAAGCGCTAAAGCCGCGGCGACCATACGGTAAAGGAACCCTTGGGCAATGCTCTCTCTGCTATTGAGGTACCGGCGGGACGGCCGGAAATCGCCGGCAGCGCGTTCGAAACCCAACCCTTCGCCGTCACGGCCAGGGCTTAGGGACTATCAGCGGGCAAAATTGTACCGCTGGGAACGCGATCAGGTCTTTGTCCGCTTCCCCGACGAGTTCAGCCTTGCCGAATGTCGCGGCGTCGTCGCCGCAGCCTACATCTGGTGGGAACGACCTAAGCCCGGTAATCGGAACTGGTTGCCACCGGAGGTTACCGACGGCAGGGGGCGCCGGCACGCCTGCGGTTCCCGCGCCGTCATCAAGCTGCCGCGCTGGGCCAGGACCCTCCCCATCGTCCTGCACGAATGCGCCCATGGCATGAGCGAGGACAAACACGGACCCCACTTCGTTCGCGCCTATGTGGAACTCCTGGTGAAGTTCACCGGATTCGAACGCGACGACCTCAATCGCTCACTGGCCAAGGCCCGGCTCGACATGGCGCCGCGGCTCTAGACCGGGGTTTTTCATCGGGCCGCTTCGGCTTCGGGCTTCGCCTTAATGCCCCGTCTCAGGGCGCCTGCAATGACCATGAGCCAGACGAGAATGGTCACGACCCCGAGCACGCCTGCGATCGGGCGCTCGAAGAACACCAAAAAATCGCCCCGCGCCTTGATCATCGAAGTCATGAAATTCTGCTCGAGCATGCCGCCGAGGACGATTCCGAGGATCGTCGGCGCCACCGGAAAGCCGTTCTCCTCCATCAGATAGGCGAGAATGCCGAGGCACAGCATGACCATGATGCCGAAACTCGTATTGTTGATGGCAAAGGCGCCGACGACACAGAACATGAGGATGACCGGCATCAAGACATTGCGCGGTACCCTTAAGATCTGACGTGAGGAGCGGATCGCAAGGAAACCCAACGGCAACAACGCGATGTTGGCAATGAAAAAGGCGATGAAGACCGCATAGATCAGCTGCGGGTCATTGAGAAAGACGGTCGGGCCAGGGTTCATGCCCTTCATGTAAAGCACGCCGATAACGATGGCCGTGATCGAATCACCGGGAATGCCGAAGACGATCGCCGGCACCCAGGCGCCGCCGAGTCCGGCATTGTTGGCCGCACCCGCATCGGTCAGGCCCTCGACATGGCCCTTGCCGAAACGTTCGGGCTCCCGCGAGAACCGCTTGGAGATGGCGTAGGCGATCCATGCCGCGATGTCGGCGCCGGCTCCGGGCAGGATTCCCACGGCGGTGCCGATAACGCTGCCTCGCGCGATGTTGAGCTTGTAGCGGCGCAAGATTGCGCCGAGCCCCGAGAAGATGCTGCGAATGGCCTGCTGCGGTACGGCGAGCGGCGCTTCGGTTGTGGTGACGTAGCGCAGCACTTCCGAGATGGCGAACATCCCGATCATCGCCGGAATGAAGCTGATCCCGCCCATCAACTCGACACTGCCGAACGTGAATCGCGGATAGCCGGCCATGATGTCGATGCCGACGGTCGAGATCAACAGCCCGATCAAGAGCGAGACCAGCCCTTTCACCGTCGAGCCGGTGGAGACGACGACCGCACAGGAAAGGCCGAGGCAGGCCAGCCAGAAATACTCGAAGGAGCTGAAATTCAGGGCGAAATCGGCCAGCACGGGTGCGAGGGTCGCCAGCACCAGCGTGCCGAACAGACCGCCGATCACGGCACAGACCAGGCTCGTGCCCAGCGCCAGCTCCGCCTGACCCTTCTGGGTCATGTTGAACGCTTCGTCGACATAGGCGGCGGAGGCCGGCGTGCCGGGGATTCGCAACAATGCCCCGGGGATATCGCCTGCGAAGATCGCCATCGCCACGGTAGTCGCGATCGCCGCCAGTGCCGGCACAGGCTCCATGAAGAAGGTCATCGGCACGAGGAGTGCCGTCGCCATGGTTGCGGTGAGACCGGGGATCGAGCCGACAAAGAGGCCGAATACCGCGGCCCCCAGCATGATCAAGAGAACATAGGGGTCCAGGGCGAGCGGGACGGCCTCGAGGAAAACGTCCATGGCCCTACCAGGCGATCGGCAGCAGCAGGCCCCACGGCAGGGGTACCAGCAGCAGTTTCGCAAAAACCGTGTGAATAAAAAGCGTGGTGACCGGGGCGATGATGAAGGTGGTTCGCCGTGCCACGCCGAAGCGCAGCAGCAGCACCGTCAGGACGATGACGCTGGTGATCACGAAACCGAGGAAATCGGATAGGCCGACATAAAACAGCAGGACCCCGGGAACGAGGGCGAGATTGATTAGATGCGATCGGTCCTCCGCCCAGGGGCCCAAGGCCATCAAGGCGTCGCCGGCCCGCAGGCCGCGGACGACCAGCGCCAGTCCGCAAAGCACCATGCCCGCCCCGATCACTAGCGGAAAGAGATCGGGGCCATAGGCTTGGCCCGGCATCGTCGGAAAGGTCAGCGTGTAGAGCATCATGGCGAGAGCGAAAGCGATGATCACACCGCCAATGATCGCATCGTTGAAACGCATCGGTTCCGCCTCAAACGGTGAAGCCCCGCGCCGGTACGGCCGAGAACCGGCCGCAAACGGCGCGAGAACATACGGTTATTGGGCGATACCGACCGCCTTCATGACGGTCCCAAGCGAGTCGTCGCTTTCGGCCATCCACTGGGCATATTCGTCGCCCGGACGCCATACCAGACCGAACCCGCGGCCCTGCATGAACTCCTGGAACTCAGCGGATTCGTAGACCTTCTCGAATGCCGGAAGGAGGACGTCGACGACTTCCTGAGGCAAACCCTTGGGGCCGGCGAGACCGCGCCAAGCTGCCAACGACCAATCGAGGCCCGTTGCCTCCTGCAGGGTCGGGATGTCCGGAAAAGCGGGCAAACGCTCTTCCGCCATCACCGCCAGGGATCGCACGCGACCGGCGCTCATCAGCGCCTCGGCTTCGACCACTGAACAGGTCACAAAGGTGACGCCGCCTGCAGCCAGGTCTTGCAGGGCCGGTGCTGCCCCCTGGGACGGCACCCATGGTACTGCATTGGGATCGATCCCCGCCTCGGCGAGCATCCCAGCCAGGGCGAGATGCCAGATACCACCCTGTCCGGTCCCGGAGCCGTTATACTCGCCCGGATTGGCCTTGATCCCCTCCAATGCCTGTTCGGCGGTTTCGAACTCCGAATCGCTGCTGACCTGAAAGCCCGCGGGATCGGCATTATAAAGAGCGATGGGCGTATAATCAGCGCCGGTAAGATCGGTCAGGCCGGTCCAATGCATCATGCCGATCTCGACGGTGACAATGCCGAGCGTGTAGCCGTCAGGATCGGCCGTGGCGATGGCATTGTGGCCGACGACACCACCGCCGCCGGTACGATTGACGACGGTTACGGGCTGACCGAGCTCATCCTCGAGCAACGTTGCGATCATCCGGCCGGTCGCGTCGGTACCGCCACCGGCACTCCAGGGTATTATCAGAGTGATGGGTCGTTCCGGGTAGGCCGCCATGGCAGCACCACCCATCGTGGTCATCAGCGCCAGCGCGCCGAGCAGGACTCGTTTCATCGTATAGCCTCCAGTCTTGGTCACGCCCAATTCCATGTGGACGCCTGAACCTAACCTCGAGAGGCTAGCCGATCCCTTTTCCAGTTGCCAACTCTCTTGGCCGCTCCATCTTCAACTTCACGTATTCGATCGAGATGGCCCAGTGATCGATTGATGCGGCGCTAAACTTATAGTAGAAATGTTTTCGAGTCTTAGCGGGTGGAGTACCCTTATCCCCCTAAATTATCGTCAAAACCAATGTCATCCCGTCCTGGTCACGACCAATGTCGTCGGCGCCCCAGGGCGTTGCCTCATTTCTATGCAAGTCCTGCCCGCTTTCTGTCATACTAAAAGCCAGCCGTTTTCGCGAAATACAGTTTTCGGTCGCGGTATTCACAATTGCGAAGGTACAGTTTACTGTAGTTTGTTTTTGTTTTGCAGCGATTTAACTTTTCAGGCATGGGCACTGATGGTGTAATGGGACTTGTTAACAAGAGCGGCATCGGTGCTGAGTCAATGTATTCCTGCTGCATGAAGGATGGGCGTATCCTGCCCGTGCGGTGGGCGAATACCATGTGGAACTGAACAGCGAGGTTCTCGTATGCAAGCCAAATCCGTCGATTTTGCGTCACTGATTGAGAGAGATCGAAGCGAACGGCAGAAAACGGAATGGCGCGGCACACTGCTTGAATATCTGGAGTTGGTCAAAGCCGACCCCAGCCTTGCCGATAGTGCTCATAAACGCATGCATGGCGTGATCTCAGGCTTGGGCGTCGAGCATTTGGATCTTGAGGCCGACCCCCGCGCCAAGCGCGTTTTCGGCGATCAGACCGTCAAGATCTTCGGGTTTTTCAAGGACGAATTCTTCGGCATGGAGCGGACGCTCGAGAAGATCGAGCGCTACTTCCACTCCGCTGCAATGGGCGGGGAAGAAGCCCGTCAGGTTCTTTATCTGATGGGTCCCGTCGGCTCGGGCAAAAGCTCTCTGGTTGAAAGGATCAAACGCGGCCTCGAGGAGATCGAGCCGATCTACGTGATCGAGGGTTCGCCGACCCTCTGCAATCCGCTCTGCCTCATTCCGCGCCATTTGCGTCCGGCCTTTCAGGATATGCTCGGCGTCAAGATCGAGGGCGACATAGATCCCGTCGTGCGGCATAGGCTGCTCGACGAATTCAATGGCGAATATGAGAAGATGCCGGTGCAGACCGTGCGCTTTTCCTCACGCGCGCGCCGCGGCATCGGCGTCGTGCCGCCGGTCGATCCGAACAATCAGGACACCTCGGTGCTGATTGGCTCCGAGGATATCTCCAAGCTCGACCGCTTTTCCGAGGGCGATCCGCGCATTCTCGAACTCAACGGCGCCTTCAACGTCGGCAATCGCGGCATGGTGGAATTCATCGAAGTCTTCAAGAACGAGACCGAGTATCTGCACACGATGATCACGGCGACGCAGGAGAAATTCGTGCCAGCCCCCGGACGTCACGGCACCGTGCATGTCGATACCTGCATCGTCGCGCATTCGAACGAGGCCGAGTGGCGGAAATTCAAGGCCGACCATACCAATGAGGCGATCCTCGACCGCATTGTCGTCGTCAAGGTGCCCTACAATCTTCGCCTCACCGAAGAGGTGAAGATCTATCGGAAATTCCTCGGACGCTCGAACTTCAATGCCTGTATCGCGCCGCATACGCTCGAGGTTGCCTCGATGTTCGCGATCCTCTCCAGGCTTGAGGCTTCACCCAAGTGCGATCTCCTGACCAAGCTGAAGATCTATAATGGCGAGGAAGTGCTGGAGAAGGGTCGGCCGAAGAAAATCTCGGCTCAGGAACTGAAGGAGGATGTCAAACGCGAGGGCCTTTTCGGAATTTCAACGCGCTTCACGATGAAGGCGCTCGATACGGCGTTGACCCGGAGCGACGGCATCATTCACCCGATCAATGTTCGTGAAGCCTTGATTACGATGGTGAAGGAAGCGGACTTCGGCGACGACGTCAAAAAGCAATATCTCGAGTTCCTGCAGGATACGCTGCACAAGGTCTATCTGGAGTTGCTCGAGAAGGACATCACCAAGGCCTTTGTCTTTTCGTTCCGCGGTCAGGCCGACACGCTGTTCCAGAACTATCTCGACCATGCCGAGGCCTATGTCACCAAAAGCAAGGTCAAGGATGAGATCACCAATGACGAAATGCAGCCCGATGAAGGTTTCCTGAAGTCGATCGAGGAGCAGATCGCCGTCATCGGACCCGCGGCCGAAGGCTTCCGCCAGGAAGTCATCGCCTATTTGTGGTCGGCCAGCCGCCGCGGCGAGAAAATCAACTACGAATCCTACGAACCGCTGAAAGAGGCGATCGAGAAGAAGCTGATGAATTCGGTGCGTGACATCAGCCGCATCATCACCAAGGCGCGCACCCGTGATGACGAGCAACGCCAGAAATACGACTCGATGGTCGAGAACCTCATCGGCCAGGGCTATAACGAGGCCAGTATCGACACCATTTTGAAATATGCGGCCAATCATCTGTGGAAGGATTGAGCCGGCACGAGGGGATAGTGCTTAGCTGCCCATGACTGTTTTCCGCCCCTATTCGGAATCCGATGCGCTGCGCTCCGATCGCAGCGCCGGCGACCGCAAGCGGCATCGTGAAAAGCTGCGGCGATCGATCCGCGACAACATCGCCGACATCATCGCCGAAGAGAGCATCATCGGCCGTGACCGCGATCGGGTCATCAAGGTGCCGATCCGCGGGATCAAAGAGTACCGCTTCGTCTTCGGCGACAATGAAGGCGGAGTCGGCGCCGGCGACGGTGAAACCAAACCCGGCCAGATCATCGGCCAGACCGGCAAGCCCAACAACAAGGCGTCGGGCCAGGCCGGCAACGAATCGGGCGTCGACTACTACGAGACCGAGATCACTCTCGACGAACTCGTCGACATCATGTTCGAGGATCTGGAGCTACCCGATCTCGAGCGCAAGATCCTCAAGGAGGCGCTGTCCGAGCGGGTCGCCAAGCGCAAGGGCTACCGCAAGCAGGGTGTCAGGGTCCATCTCGACCGCAAACGTACCGCCAAATCGAGA
>JBGSYN010000168.1:0-16962 GCA_041750975.1 Geminicoccaceae bacterium
CGAAGGCGCCGCCGAGGGCACCGACCGCACCGCCCGCTGCAGCGCCCGAGCCGGCGCCGACCAGAATCCGGCCCTCGCGTTCACCGGGACTGCCACAGGCCGATAGCAAGACTACGGCACAGATAATCGTCAAGGTGGCACGCAGTCGGGGCCGACCGGGGCGGACTGCCATTCTGTCTCCCGTCCATATCAATAGCTTTGCTGGAATCGCAGCCAGTCGTAACGGTCGGCGGAATGAAGGTCGAGTCGGATCGGCTGGCCACGCCGCCGCAAATCGAGCGGGACGTCGACACCCGGATCGCCGAGCGCCCAGAGCTTGCGATAGAAATCGGCGAGGCCGTCGATCGGCTCGCTGCCGATATGGGTGATCCGGTCGCCCGGTCGCAGTCCGGACTGCGACGCCGGACTATCCTCGGCGATGCTCTGCACGATGATGCCGCGGCCGACCTCGCGGGCGTAAAGGCCCAGCCAGGGACGTCCTTCCGCGTCGCGCCGTCCTTCGCTCAAAAGGTCGCCCATGATCGGCAGCAATTCGTCGACCGGGATGAACATATTGCCCGGCGACTGGATGCCGGGGCCGGCGGCGTTACGCACGGCGAGCGAACCGACACCGACCAGGCGAAATTCCTCGTCGATCAGGGCAGCGCCGGCGAATGCGCCATAACCTGGCGTCGTGAATAGCGCATCGTCCAACAAATATTCCCAGTAGCCGGCGAATTCTCGCCGATCGGCCAGTCTTACCTGGACGCCCTGGAGGTCTCGATCGCGGCTCAGCACCAGTAACGAATTGCCGACCGCAAGATCCGCGCCTCGGCCCAAGCGTACCGGCGACACCGCCAAGGGCTCGCGCGTGCGGACCAAGGCGAAGCCGCTCTCGTGATCGTAGGCGAGCACATCGGCAGGGTGACGCACGCCGTCTTCGGCATAGATATCCACCGCCGAGGCTTCGAGCACGAGATATCCAGCGGTCAAGATCAGACCATTGCCGTCGATGACCACGCCGGTGCCCCTGCGCTCGCGGCCCAGCGTTTTGGCGGTTCTGGCCTCGACGGGTACCTCGGCATAGACACTTACGACCGCCTTGACGATGTCGGCCGGGGATTCCGCGGGGGCGGCGTGGCTTGAAGTCGCCGCCACCGGCACCGCAAGAATCATCACCAGAATCGCACGAAGGGCCACCATCATCGCCTTGCACTCCGCATACAGGCATCCCCGGGGAGGGGATACGCGGTTACATTATCGCAACCAAGTTATTGATGATGTAGCTGAAGCGGGCTGCGGCAAGCCTTCAGAAATCTCTAATTGCGCCCGAAGCGTCTTTGCTCGGCTCAGGCGGCCTTGCTGAGCGAGCCGTTCGGCAGCTCGACATTGACCTCGAGCATCGAGAACCCGTCATGCCGTTCGATGTCCACCTTCAGATTCTTTTGATCGATCTCGACATATTTACGCACGACGTCGAGCAATTCCTGTTGCAGCAGGGGCAGGAAATCCGGGACGCCGGTCCCGGAGCGCTCGAGGGTCATCAAGACTTGCAGGCGCTGCTTGGCGGTTTCGGCCGACTGATCCTTCTGGGACCGCCGGAACAAGTCGAAAAGTCTCATGCGCTCCTCCGGAAAAGCCAATCGACAAAATTGCGCTTCGGTGGATTGATGAATCTGAGTTCGAGTTCCTCGCCCATGAGCCTGCTTACCGCATCCTTGTAGGCTTGCCCCGCCAGGGAGGGTTCATTCAAGATCACCGGCGTGCCGACATTGGAGGCGGCCAGGACCGCCTGATCCTGCGGAATAACGCCGAGCACGGGAATGGCCAGAATATCCAGGACATCCTCGAGCTTGAGCATATCGCCCCGGGTCACCCGCTCCAGATCGTAGCGGGTTAGCATCAGATATTGCTTGACGGGATCCTTGCCCTCTTCGGCCCGCTTGCTCCGGCTGTTCAAGAGCCCGATGATACGATCGCTGTCCCGCACCGACGAGACCTCGGGGTTGGTGACGACGATGGCTTCGTCGGCGAAATAAAGCGCCATCTGCGCGCCGTGCTCGATCCCGGCGGGACTGTCGCAGATGATGTATTCGAACTCGTTGCGCAATTCCTCGATGACCCTGGCGACACCTTCATTGGTCATCGCCGCCTTGTCGCGGGTCTGCGAGGTCGGAAGGATATAGAGATTCTCGACGCGCTTGTCTTGAATCAGGGCTTGTTTGAGGTTGATGCCGTCATTGATGACATTGATGAAATCGAAAACGACCCGGCGCTCGCAGCCCATGATCAGATCGAGGTTGCGCAGGCCGACATCGAAATCGATCACCACCGTCTTCTGGCCGCGCATCGCAAGGCCCGTACTGATCGCGGCTGCTGTCGTGGTTTTTCCGACTCCACCTTTACCGGAAGTTACGACAATGACTTTCGACAACTGGACCTCCTAGGTTTCACCACGCTCACCGTGGCGCTGCTAATCTTGAGCGAGGATCTGCAAGCGTTCGCCGTCGCAGACGATGCGCACTCGCTTGTTCATCATTTCCGGATCGATTTCCTCGTTGACCAGATGAATGCCGGCAATCGACACCAATTGCGCGTCCATCCGGTCGCAAAATATCATCGCCGATTCATCGCCGTCGATCCCGGCAAAGGCGCGGCCCCGCAAATGGCCGTAGACATGGATATGACCGGTTGCCGCCAGCTCGGCGCCATGACCTACGGTTGATAAGACCACCAGATCGCCGTCGTGCACGATGATCTGCTGGCCGCCGCGGATCGGGTCTTTAATGAACCTCGCCGCACCCTTCTTGGCGGGGCGGCTGTTGGCTTCCTTGGGGGCTAGCGGCCGCTCTTCCTGCTTGGCCGGACCGCCGGCGCCGAAGACCGCGAGATCGGCCTTGCGGGCCTCATCGTTCCAGGCCTCGCTGCCGTTCTGAATACCGACCGGGACCAGACGATGACGCCGCAATTCCTCGGCGAATTTCCGCAGATCTACCGGCTCCGTCGAGGCAATCGCACCGACATCGATCACCAGCGGCGCATCCCTGAAGAAATCCGGCGAATGGGCGATCTTATCGACGAGATGCGGGACGAATTCGGGATCGTCGACGTCGGTAACGCGCAGCACCAACATGGTCTGCAGGGACCCACGCACCTGAAACGGATATTTACGCGCTGTTTCGGAAGCTCGTGCTGCCGTCACTCTTGGTCATTGCTCCTAACATCGCGCCAGTGACGTCGCCATCGCCCGAAATGATGCTTGGGCAGGCATCGGCGTAGCGTCGTCACTAACGTGACGGTTTGGTGACGTGACTATCGCGCCAGTACTAACCGGTTTCCGCCGATTGACAAGCGATGAGTGATGATTTTCGGCCGACTTCTACCCATTGGTTCAGACTTTTCAGGGCACGCCTCGCCATGGCGGGCTTGCGCTCCGCTTTTTTGGCCTTGACCGCCAGGGGCGGAAACAGGCCGAAATTGATATTCATCGGCTGAAAGTTCGCCGCATCCGCCCCCTGAGTGATGTGGTTGAGCAGGGCTCCGTGCGCGGATTCGGCAGGCGGCAGCTCCATCGTCTCACCGAGGGTTTCGGCTGCCGCGAAGAGACCGGCCATGAGCCCCACGGCGGCACTCTCGACATAGCCCTCGCAGCCGGTGATCTGGCCCGCGAAACGCAGATGGGGACGCGCTTTCAGACGCAATTCCGGATCGAGCAGGGCAGGGCTCTTGATGAACGTGTTGCGATGCAGGCCGCCGAGCCTGGCGAATTCCGCCGCTTCGAGCCCCGGGATCATGCGAAAAATCCGGGCCTGCTCGCCATAACGCAGCTTGGTCTGGAAGCCGACCATGTTGAAGAGCGTGCCGAGCGCATTGTCCTGGCGCAGCTGCACTACTGCATAGGGCCGTTCGCTGCTGCGGGGATTGGTGAGCCCGACCGGCTTCATCGGCCCGAAGCGAAGCGTCTCGGCACCGCGCGCGGCCATGACCTCGATCGGCAGGCAGCCCTCAAAATAGGGCGTGCTCTGCTCCCATTCCTTGAATTCAGTTTTTTCACCGTCGATCAGCGCTTCAATGAATGCCCGATATTGCCGTTCATCGAGCGCACAATTGACATAGTCCGCAGTGCCGCCGCCAGGGCCGGGCTTGTCATAGCGCGACTGGAACCAGGCCTTGTCGAAATCGATGCTGTCCCGGTGGACGATGGGCGCAATCGCATCGAAAAAAGCGAGCTGATCCTCGCCGGTGGCGTCGCGAATGGCCTCGGCCAGTCCGGGTGCCGTGAGCGGGCCGGTGGCGATAATCGAAAGGCCCCAATCCTCCGGCGGCAGACCCGGCACCTCCTCGCGCCGGATCTCGATCAGCGGATGGGCTTCGAGCCGGCTGGTGATCTCATCGGCAAAGCCGTTGCGATCAACGGCCAGGGCTCCGCCCGCAGGCAGCTTGTGCCGGTCGCCGGCATGCATGACGAGCGAGCCGAGCCGGCGCATCTCTTCATGGAGAAGGCCTACGGCGTTGTTCAGCGCATCGTCCGAGCGGAACGAGTTCGAGCAGACCAGCTCCGCCAGCCGGTCGGTTTGGTGGGCGTCGGTACCGCGCGCCGGGCGCATCTCGTGGAGGATGACGGGCACGCCCTTATGCGCAACCTGCCAAGCGGACTCTGATCCGGCGAGTCCGCCGCCGATGATGTGGACCGGACGAATGCCCTCTTTGCGCATCGAATTTCCCGCTTACCAATTGACCGTCGAGCCTAGCCGATCCGATGCCGCTTGAGTAGTGGCCCGGACTGCGAAATCAGTCCTTGAACGGTTTGATCTTACTCTTGTCGAGATCGAGCGCCGAAGCGAGCCGCTTCAGACGTTTCTTGATGCTATCATCGGCAGGTGACGCATCGCCGCGACTGAGATAAAGGTTCAGCCGATCCGTTTTGATCTTGATTTTCGACCGTTTGAGAATGTCCGGAACGCCTCCCGAGAAGCGAAAGGCGAGGTTCAGGGCCAGGCCAAGCTGCTCCGCGCGCCGCACCTCGCCTTCGGCCAATAGCCCTCGGATCGGCCCGATGGCCGTATCGTTGACCTCGCCTTCGTAGCGAATGAATAGGGTGTAGGCGAGGAACGCCCGCTCGCGATGAACGATGCCGGCGAGCGACAGTTGCGCCACATGAAAAAAGGTTTCGCGGGGGCGCGAGCCCGGATGGTTCTGCCAGCCGATATCGGAGAGGAAGCAGGCGGCGGCGCGCAGGCGATATTCGGCAGCCGGCTCTTTTTTGAAGATGGAGGCGCTCCATTCGATCAACGCCTTGCCGATATCGGGCAGCCTCGAATCGCGCCGCGCGATGTCGGAGGTCCCTTCGAGCAAGGGATCGCGTGCCTGGGCACTGCTGCTAAGCTGCGAGAACAAACGACCCTCCCTGAGCCCGAAGGCCGAGAAGACGACGCGGTCGGGTTCGAGCAATGCTACCGTGTGGTCGAGTAGCCGGGCAGCCGCCTGGACGACGCTGACCCGGCTTGAGGGTGTTCCCGGCAGAGCGGCGATCTCATCATCGGAGAGACCCTTGAAAGCGCTGCCGATCGTTGCCGTCTGCTCGGGGGTCAGGAAATAGCCATGGACGACCCGCAAGGGAGCCCCGGTCATGGCGAGCCGAATCCGGGCGAGGGCGCGCCACGCACCGCCGACCACGAAGAAATCCATGCCGCGCGCCGCACCCTTGAAGCCGGCGGCAGGCTCGAACGCCTTTTCGATCAGTTTGTCGGCCTTCGCTGGACTGGCCTCGAGGGCTTCGGCCAAGGTCAGTGAGCCGAGTTCGAGGCTCAAGACCGGTCCTTTGGCGCCCCGCTTGTTGATGCTGGCAAGTTCGATACTGCCGCCACCGAGGTCGCCGACGATGCCCTTCGGCTCGTGAAAGCTCAATGCCACGCCCGCAGCGGTGAAGCGGGCCTCGTCATCGCCCGTCAGCACATTGACCGGAAGGCCCGTGATCTTGCGCGCGCGCTGGACGAATTTGGGGCCGTTCTGGGCGTGACGCACGGCAGCGGTGGCGACGATGTCGATGGCGTCGGCGCCGAAGCCGCGGGCGATCCGGCAATAGCGCTCGAGCGCACCTAACGCACATTCGACGCCGGCTTCATGCAGTTTCCCGGTCTCGACCATGCCTCGCGCCAGACCACACAGGCTTTTCTCATTGAAGAGCTGCAGTGGTGCTCGCGACAGCGAACGGTAGACGACAAGACGGATCGAATTCGAGCCGACATCGATGATGGCGAACGGACTGATATCGGCTTCGGCCCGCCCGTTCGCGGGCCTTTCCTGACGAACGATGCGCATTAAGGCGGCTTTTTCTGCTTTCGAGGCGTTTTCCGATGGTCAGGGTTGCCCACGGCCGTCGCCCGAGCCGATCTGCAGGCTCAACACTTCCTGCTTTTTGAGCGAGCTGCCGCGCCCCGAGAGGCTCGGATTGGTCATGAAATATTGATGGGCGGAGAACGCATTGTCGCCCCCGGTCTGTACTCTGGTATAGTTGCCGTCGGTCTCGAGAAGCCAGCTATTGGCGACATCCTTGAGATTGACGACCATTACCTGCGACATGACTTGCTGGTGCACCGTGGGATTTTCGATGGGCACCAGGGTTTCGACGCGCCTCGACAGATTTCGGGTCATCCAGTCGGCCGAGGAAATGAAGACCTTGGCTTCGCGTGACGGCAGGCCGTGGCCGTTGCCGAAACAGACGATCCGGCTGTGCTCGAGAAACCGCCCGACGATGCTTTTGACGCGGATGTTCTCCGAAAGCTCCGGCACGCCCGGTCTAAGGCAGCAAATGCCTCGGACCACCAAATCGATCTTCACGCCGGCGCGCGACGCCTTATAGAGGGTCTCGATGATCTCCCGGTCGACCAGCGAATTCATCTTGGCCCAGATCGCTGCCTTTCGACCCTCTTGAGCGTGCCGCATTTCAGCATCGATGTGCTGCAACAGGATTTCGCGCAGTGAGGTAGGCGCCAGCGCCAGCTTCTCCAGCCCGGCCGGCTTGGCGTAGCCGGTCATATAGTTGAAGGCGCGGGCGGCATCCCGTGCCAAGGCCGGATCGCAGGTGAAGAACGAGAGGTCCGTGTAGATCCGGGCGGTTATCGGATGATAATTCCCGGTGCCGTAATGGACGTAGGTCCGAAGCTTGCCCTGCTCTCGGCGCACGACCATGGCGACCTTGGCGTGAGTCTTCAGGGTAAGGAAGCCATAGACCACCTGGACGCCGGCGCGTTCCAGATCGCGCGCCCAGCGAATATTCCGCTCTTCGTCGAAGCGCGCCTTGAGCTCCACCATCGCCGTCACGGATTTGCCGGCCTCGGCTGCTTCCATCAATGCCGTGAGGATCGGCGAGTCGTCACTGGTGCGGTAGAGCGTCTGCTTGATCGCGATCACCGCTGGATCCAATGCAGCCTGCTTGACGAACTGCACGACGACATCGAAGCTCTCGTAAGGGTGATGAACGATGATGTCCTTATGGCGGATCGCGGCAAAGCAATCGCCGCCGAACTCCTTGATCCGTTCAGGAAATCGCGGGGTGAACGGCGAGAACAGCAGATCCGCCCGATCCTTGGCGATGATCTCCTTAATGTCGACCAGACCCAGGATACCATCGAGTTCGAAGACGTCGTCGTTCGAAACATCGAGCTGTTGGGTCAGGAATTCGCGAAGATAGACCGGCATCGCCTGATTGATCGTGAGGCGGATGACATGGCCGCGCTTGCGGCGGCGCAACAGGCTTTCGAAGAGGCGCATCAGATCCTCGGCTTCTTCCTCGATCTCGATGTCGCTGTCGCGGATGACCCTGAATTCGCCGATGCCATCGAGTTCGAAGCCCGGAAAGAGGGTGCCCATGAACTGTTCGATGACGGTCTCGAGCCGGATATATCGAAGGCCGTCGCCCGGCAGCCGGATGAAGCGATCGATTTTGCTCGGCAGTAGCGTCAAGGCGGTCAAGGGCTCGCCGCCCGGCCGCCGCAACTCCGCGACGACCCCGATGCCGCAATTGGGAATAAAGGGGAAGGGGTGCGCCGGATCGATGGCGATCGGCGTGATCACCGCGAGCACCTCATCGATGAAGAAGTCCTCGAGCCAACGCCGATCATCGGGGGTCAATTCATCGCCCCGCAACACGGACACTTTCATTTCCCGCAAACTCGGCTGCAACTCACGCCAGAGACGCATCTGGCTGGCCATGAGCTTGCCGGCACGTTCGTTGATGGCGGCGATCTGTTCGGACGGCGTCATGCCGTCATCGCTGATAGTGGTGATGTCCTCGGCTTCCAGGGCCTTGAGCCCGGCGACGCGCACCATATAAAACTCGTCGAGATTACTCGCCGAAATGGATAGAAAGCGCAGCCGTTCGAGGATCGGGTAGCGAGTATTCTCGGTCTCGTCGAGCACCCGTTCGTTGAAGGCCAGCCAGGAGAGTTCGCGATTGATCAGATATTCCGGTTTGATCGTGAACTCATCTTGATCCATAACGCGGTTCGTCGAAAGATTGTCGCCCGCTGTCCGGTCGACCGCCGGTCCCGCCTCATCGTCCCGAACCTGTTCATCCGTCATCGCGTGCCCTTCACCATAGTCTTGAAAGCACTCCGGCCCTGACCCAGAGCCCGCCCTATTTGCGGCTAAAGACCGGAGATCTCGGCGAGCCGTGCCTAACCCTAGCTATCATGCGCGGGTGACGTGCCCAAACGGCCATGCCAAGTGATTATTGCAGGAAGTCATCATAAGGTCGCCCATCATGCGCGAACTCATACTCTTGCGACACGTAAAATCGAGTTGGAACGTTCCGGATAGCGATGATCACGAGCGCGATCTGGCACCCCGCGGCCTCAAGGCCGCCGGCCGGATCGGGCGGTTCATGCGCAAGAACGAGATGCTGCCGGACATCGTTCTATGTTCGACCGCAAAGCGCGCGCAACGCACGCTCGATTTGGTCAGCGAAGAGTGGAAGGCCGCGATCGAGGCCCAGCATCTGAAGGGTCTCTATCTGGCCTCGCCCGGCCAAATCCTGGCCAT
Organism: Geminicoccaceae bacterium; assembly: GCA_041750975.1. Classification (GTDB taxonomy): domain Bacteria; phylum Pseudomonadota; class Alphaproteobacteria; order Geminicoccales; family Geminicoccaceae; genus JBGSYN01. Next base: position 9,022 of record JBGSYN010000168.1, read on the forward strand.
TGTACAAAGGCAGGCGGACAGTATAAACCGACTTCTGGTGGTCGGTCACAACCCGGGGATCGCCAGTCTTGCCGCACAACTCTATGGCAGTGGCGATCAAGCGGCAGCCGATGCGATCGCCGTCAAATACCCGACCGGCGGCCTCGCACACTTCAGATGTCATGACGCCTCCAGCTGGCCCGAGGTCGTGCTCGGCCGCGGCGAATTGATTCGATTCGTCCAGCCGAGACAGCTCTGAGAATTGCCCGGAGCGCTGGTCTGTCACGCCAATGTCAAAGGCTTCTGGTAGCCGTCGAGCAAGGATTTGACTGGAGGCATACATGCGTCGAGTTGCTTTGATGTTGCTCGGAGGAACGTTGATGGCGTCGCTGGCCATGGCAGATGATCACCCGAAGCTCCTGACCGATCCCTTTCTGCTCGATCCCGGACCGGACAGCGTCGAGGTCGTCTGGTTCACCGAGTTCGAGGGGCAGGATCACCGGGTCGAACTTGGCGACGGCGATCGTACCATCGCCGCGACCACGACGAAACTTTCACGCTCTTTCGAGGACGCGGATTCCATTGTCGACGGGCAGGCGGGCGACGGCTCGCGCTATTCGCAAACCTCGAAGCGGGACATCTTTCGCCACGCAGCCACGGTAGACGCGCTGGAGCCGGGCAATCGGATACCTTATCGGGTCGTCAGCGCTACCGCCTCGGGCGAAACGGTCATCAGCGGCAGCTACAGCCTTGCACCCTTGCCGCCGGCGGGCGCGCCCCTGCGGGTTCTCCTGACCTCGGATCATCAGTTGAAGCCGATGGTGCCGGCCAATCTGCAGATGGTCGAAGAAACCGTCGGCAGGGTCGATGCGGTCCTCTTCGCCGGCGATCTCATCAATGTCTCGGACCGGGCCTCGGAATGGTTCGACGACGCCCGTGGTCTCGCCTTCTTTCCCAACCTGCAGGGCCAGACAAACTATGAGATCGAGTCTTCCTCCGGCGAAAGTCGGACCTATCGGGGCGGTGCGATCATCCAGCACGCACCGCTCTATCCCGTCATCGGCAATCACGAGGTCATGGGACGTTTCGATCCCGAGGCGGCGCTTAGAACCCAATACAACAATCCCCAGCCGCGCCATGCCGCCGGCGAAAACGAGGACCAGAGTTTCAACACCCGAACCTTCGACGAGATTTTCGGTTTGCCCGAGTTCCTTGGTGGTCCCGGCTATTATTTCAGGCGGTTCGGCGATGTCGCGCTGGTCGGTCTCTATGTGACCCGGATTTGGCGCCCGCACCGGATCGACGGCGAGACGCGAGGCAAATACGTCGAGCGCGACGCCGATCTGAACGATCCGTCGGCGTGGGGCTGGGGGTCGTTTCCCTTCGAAACCATCGAAGCAGGCTCAGCACAATACCAATGGCTCGAGGGGATCCTGAATTCCGAGGAGTTCAGCAACGCACCCTATCGTGTGGTCATGCTGCATCATCCGCCGCGCGGCTTCGGCGGCAATGTGGTTCCGCCCTTCGTCGAGCCCGAGCAGATCGTCGGACGGAGCGATGATGGGGCCATTACCTCGATCCGTTACGAATATGCGATCCGTAAAGACATGCTGGTGCATGATCTCGAGCCGCTGTTGCTCGAGCATGATGTTCAACTCGTCCTGTTCGGCCATTCCCATCTCTGGCAGCACATCGCGATGCCCCAAGGGCTGCACTATCTCGAGACGGCCAATGTCGGCAACAATTATGGCTGCTACCTCGAGGGCGGGGAAGAACGCGGCAACCATCCGGACGATCCAATGTTCGAGGCAAGCAATTACGCCAGGAGCGGCGATCCAGGCGGGCTCCAGCCGACCCCGCCGAGCGTGTTCGCTCCGCAAGTGGATGAGGCTGGCAAGCCACTGCCCTGCGTCGCCAGCAACACCCTCACGATCTTCTCGATCCTCGATACCGGCAAGGGTGCCGTCGAGAGCTACGTGTTCGACACGCGCAAGCCTTATCAGGGTGTCCGGTTGTTCGACACGTTCGCGCTCAAATAGATCTTAGGGGTGCGATGCTAGTTTTCAGCACCCTTCACTGCGGCCTCGATCTCCTCGGCGCGCTGCAATTTCTGTTGGGCCTCAGGAAGGTTGCTTTCGGCGAATGAAACGAGTTGAGGCACCTCCCCTTCGGCGATCTGCGTCTGGAACATGTCCACCATCTCGTGGTGCTCATTCACGACAACATCAATATACTGCAAATCGAGTTCGCGGCCCGACAGATTGGTCAGTTGATCCGAGTGATATTGTTCCTCCTCGGAGAGTTCCTCCGGGGCTTCGAGATCAAGTTCACCCGCGATCCTGCGCAATTGCTCAGTGGCAACATCGTAATCCTCGGCCAGCATCGCACTGAATTCGGCAAGATCGGGCCGGCCCGAATGCTCCGCCGCCAATCTACCGACAGCAATCTCGAACAGCCCGCTCCTGATGGCTTCGTCGAGGAACTCGCGGTCCTGTTGACTGGGTTCCTGGGCGGCAACGCCATGCACCACGAGTGTCGCAGAGATGATACCGGAAAGCAAGATACGCCGCATGACATCCTCACAAGAAGCAGGGGGTTGGAAGAAGTTCGAATAGTGCAACGGCGCAGGAGACAGTTTGTTGCCTTAATGGCAATGCCGGACGCTGACATAGAGGCGCTAGCGTGGTCTTCTCATTGCTGTTATGAGCCTTTCACCAAGCGCGAACGCGCCTTTTTGGGAGGTAGAGAGATGCGGAATACCCTTGTTGCAACCACAGCTTTAATTTCATCATTAGCTCTGAGCGGCACTGTGCTGGCGCAGTCCGGCGTCCTCGACCAAGCCGTCGGCGGCTACAGCTTCGATAAAGCGGCCCAGGAATCGCCCGAGACCAAAGACTTCAATTCCAACGACGGCATTTTGACCTTCGCCATCGTCACCCACACTGCCGGCAATGGCTTTTTCGATCCGACTTATGTCGGCGCCAAGATGGCCGCCGACATGATCGGTGCGAAGCTTTTGATGCTCGGCTCGGAAGCGCCGGTCGACGATATCCCGCGCGAGCTCGAGATCCTCAACCAGATCATCCAGGATCCGACCATCGACGGGCTGATCATGACGACCCCGCAGGCGGGTGCTTATGATGACATTGTCCGCACCCTCGAGGAGCGGGGCGTCCCGGTGACGACGACCAATAGCTTCGATCCGATCCTCTACGACAGGACCGGCATCAGCCATACCGGCCAGGCCTCGAGTGCGGCCGGAATCGGCGGTCTGGCGATGGCCGAGTGCTTGGTCGAATCCGGTTTCGAGAACGGCTCGATCCTGTTCCCGAACACCACCACGCTGGGCAATGTCGAGGTCAACCGGCGGGTGACCGCGGCTTATACAGCGACGGTGGCGGCTCTGGGTTCGGCCGGCAAGCTCGGCAATTTCACGGTCGACGCCGGCCCCGAGAATATCGGCATCGACGTCGACGCCAACAATATCGTGGGCTCGATCGTCAGCCTGATCGAGAGCCGCGGCGATGTCGTCGGCATCATGGGCAATAACGGCTTCGTCACGCCCGCCATCGGTAATGCCGTGGCCCAGCTCGGCATCGGCGATGAGATCTGCTCTTACGGATTCGATCTGGGTCCGGCCCAGCTCGAGGCGATCCGCAACGGCGATCTCGACGGCTCCCTCGGTCAGCAACCCTTCCTGCAAGGCTTCTGGCCCGTGATGCAGCTCTATCTCGAGATCGATCGCAATATCAGTGCTGCCGATCTCGACACCAAGGCGCAGCTGATCACTCAGGAGAATGTCGACACCGTCGGCAAGCGCTTCGAAAACTGAGAATCGTGCGAAAGGGGCGTAGCCGCGGCTGCGCCCTTTTTGTGTCCAAATTCTAGATGGCCACCAGTATCCTGACGCCGGTCCGCACCACCAGATTTGGCGGTTTCGCCTATGGTTGGGAGGTCGGGCTGATCGGCTTCATGATCCTGCTCTATGTCGTCGGGGCCTGGATCAATCCGCGTTTCTTCGGCGACTTCACGGCGCTGCAATCGATCCTGCGTGATGCCTCACGCTTCGGCATTATGGCCGTCGGCATGACGTTCGTCATCGTCAACAAGGATCTGGACCTCTCGGTGGGCTCGACCGTAGGCCTGATCGCCGTGGTCTTCTCGATCCTGTTCTCGCCGACCCATTTCGATCTCGGCGCCAATACTGCCGTCGCCATCTGCATCGCCTTCGGGCTCGGCATCGGGCTCCTCAACGGCGTGCTGGTCACGATCCTCAAGGTGCCGGCCTTCATCGCGACGCTGACCATGTTGTTCATAGGGCGTGGGCTGGTGCTGGGGCTGACCGGCGGCAAGACCATTTCCTATCCGCAAAAGGCTGCGGAATACGCTTTCTTTGTCGTCGGCGAAAACAATGCGCTGGGCTTCAATAACCAGATCCTGGTTTTTCTGGTCGTCGCCGTGATCGGTGGCCTGATGCTTGCGCGGACCCGCTGGGGCTACGAGACGTTTGCCACCGGCGGCAATGCGCTTGCGGCCGATTATTCCGGCATCGACACCCGGATCGTCCGCATCCGCGGCTTCATGCTGTCCTCGTTCTGCGCGGTGCTCGCCGGGCTCTTGAATGTCGCCCAGGACAAGACGGTCACGAGCCAATATGGCCTCGGCGCCGAGCTTATCGTGATCGCCTCGGTGATCGTCGGCGGCGCCAGCATTCTGGGTGGCCGCGGCCGGGTCCTCGGCTCCTGCATGGGTGCCGTGCTGATCGTGCTGATCGACAAGGTTTTGCGGGAAGGTGTGCCGATTACCCGCCAACTGGTCGTTGGGGACCAGACCTTCGAGGTTCAGGCGATGGCCCAGCTGCCGCCGGGTGCGGTGCCCGCCTTTCTCGGGCTGATCCTGATCGCCGCCGTGCTGCTCGAGCCGATCTTCATCCGCGGCAAACTGATCCAGCGCAGCTGGGCTCGGTTCAAGGGCCGCACCCCGCCGCCGATCGAGGTCGGGACCATCGCCATCGAAGGTGCGAAGACGCATGGCGGTACGCTGTCGGAGGCGGCGTTCCGCGCCACGGGCCTGCGCCGTTTTCTGATGCAGCGCGAATCGGCCGCCGTCATTTTCGCGATCGTGCTCTGGGCGATCGGCTTCTGGCTGCGGCCGGATTTCTGGGCCAGTCTCGACAACAGCTTCAATCTGCTTCTGGCCTTCACCGAGATCGGCATCATGGCGGTCGGCATGAGCTACGTCATCGCCAATGGCGATATCGACCTTTCGGTCGGTGCGGTCTTAGCGCTCTCCGGCTCGACCGCCGCCTATCTGATGAAGTTCCAGGATGTTCAGCCGCTGCTGGCGGCAATCCTCGCCTTTTCGGTCGGCACGATGGCGGGCGTCTGCAACGGCCTGCTCACCACCAAGGCGCGCCTGCCCGCCTTTGTCGCCACACTCGGGATGTTCTATATGGCGCGAGGCGTGGCGGCCTGGTTCGTCGCCGGCCGTCAGCTCTCGCAGTTTCCGGAAAGCTTCAACCTCGTTGGCCGCAAGCTGGTCGAGCTTTTGGCCCACTGGAACATGGAGCCGCCACCCGGCTTGCTCCATGATATCGCCAATGCGGTCAGCCTGCAGACCATCATTCTGGCAGTCCTGGCGCTCATTGCCGGCATCATCCTTGCGAAGACGGTCTGGGGCTACATGGTCCTGGCGACGGGCGGCAATCGGCGGGCTGCGGATTACGCCGGCATCAATACCGACCGCGTGCGCTTCTTGAGCCTGCTGTTCTCCGCGATGTGCGCGTCGCTCGCGGGCATCATCTACATCGCCTATTTCCGCTCATTCAACCCAAGTGCGGGCCAGCTGCGCGAGCTCGAGGTCATCGCGTCGGTGATCATCGGCGGCGGCAGCATTTTCGGCGGCTATGGCAGCGTGCTCGGGGCGTTGGCGGGGGCGGCGGTCATCACCCTCATTCGCTCGCTTTTGTCGCTGCAGGTGATCTTCGCCGACGGCACTTCGATGATCATGCCGCAGCATTGGGTCAGTGTGTTTATCGGTCTGATCCTGATCGTCGCCGTGCTCGGCGATATCTGGATCAGGCAAGAGGGATTGCTCGTCAGGGCTATGAACCGGATCAGAGGAAAAGAGCGATGAACGCGGCCCAGCCAGTCGTCGAAATGCGCGGCATCCACAAGAGCTTCGGGCCGATCAGAGCACTCGTCGATGTCTCGCTGAAACTCGCGCCGGGCGAGGTGCTGGGCCTGGTCGGCGACAACTCCGCCGGCAAATCGACCCTGATGAAGATCTTGTCAGGCGCCTACACGCGCGATAGCGGCGACATATTCGTCGAGGGCAACAATGTTCACTTCCGCAGCCCCGAAGACAGTCGCGACCGCGGGATCGAGATGATCTACCAGGACTTCGCGCTCTGCGGAAACATGGACGTAGCCTCCAATATCTTCCTCGGGCGGTGGCCGCGGCGCGGCTTGTTCGTGGATCGCAAGCGGATGGAGAGCGAGGCCTGGGATGTCATGGGCAAGCTCAAGGTCGACATCAACCATGTCCGCCAGAAGGTCGAGAGCCTCTCTGGCGGCAGGCAGCAATCGGTGGCTATTGCCCGCGCCATCAGCTTCGCACCCAAGGTCGTCATTCTCGACGAGCCGACCGCCAATCTCTCGGTGACGGCAACCTCGCGCCTGCTTGAGACCATGGCCGAGCTCAAGGCCCAGGGTGTCGCCCAGATTATCATCAGCCATCGCCTGAACGACATCTTCGAAGTCGGCGACCGGGTCATGGTCTTGAAACGCGGCCGCAATGTCGGCGAGCGCCGCGTCGCCGACACCAACGAGCATGAAGTCCTCGAGCTCATCGTGCGCGGCGACGAACACCTGGCCGAGGCGTGAATCTAGAGTAGTTGCTCCGTCCCGGCATTTGATGTCCGGGTTTTGCCGACGAAATGGAAGGATGTGCAATGGGCCAAATACGTCAGGGTATTGCCAGGGCCGCACATGCGATCAGAGCGGCAATTTGGCTATCGCGAGCCTCGGTCGCGGCGTTCATGGGAAAACACAATCATGCTTACACCCCCAGCCAACTTTTTCCGAATTAAAGGACAGAAACCCAAATTGCTCCTGCAGTACTTAGAAGAACAATCGGCAAATAAGGTATCAATACAAAAGGCTGCTTCATGATCCTGACTATCGACCGAGGCTTACGGAAATGCCTATCCCATACCTGTCCCCAAGCTGTGAAAATCTGGAATGGTGGCATGTCTCCTGAATTCGAATCTCTAAACCAAGCCTCAATAGTTTTGATCCTGTCCGTGTAGCAATATTGAAATCCTTTCCATATTGCCTCAAGTAACCATAGACAAATAGCAGCAACGATTGCTACCAAGAAAATTGCTATTGATTCCTCCTTGAAGCCAATTGCAATAGCACCTGAAATAAGCAATGTACCCCATGACTTGATAGTAATGACTCGGGCATCGAATCCCTCGTACAATGTTTGAAGCATGAGGTATTCGGCTTTCAAGTGTTCTGCCAATGTGTCAGTCAATTTAGCAGTTTTTCATTTTCGGTTATCTCTTTCTCATGCCAACGTCAAAGTTGCATCAGCGTAGCTTGTCAAGTTGCCAACTTCTGGCGCAAGTTTTGTAAGGTCGAAAGTAAATTCACCTTACAACAATTGTTCACGCCATGGCCTTGCTTCTGTCCAACTCCAAACTGTTGTCAAAAATATTAGGAAACATCGCGATTTGAAAGAGGCTGCCTTGCTGATTTATCGTTATGGTCGTAACAATTCCGGAGATATTGGGACCGTGCTCATTTGACAGGGGTGAGAATGCTAGGCGATCATTTTACCATTCCTTCGCTGCGAAGCTTTAAGAGCCCGCAGATATCATCAAAAAAATGGGCAAGGGTGATAGAATCAACATTACAAGCAGGTGAATGAGGCGGTCGCCATCGCCCGCGCCATCAG
>JBGSYN010000169.1:0-15695 GCA_041750975.1 Geminicoccaceae bacterium
AATGGTGATGCCGGGCGATAACGTGACGATGGAGGTCGAGCTGATTGCCCCGATCGCCATGGAACAAGGCCTGCGCTTCGCCATCCGCGAAGGCGGCCGAACCGTCGGCGCCGGCGTCGTCGCCAACGTCATCGCTTGAGGCCGGAAGAAATACCGTCTTCGATTGGATTCGTTGATCGAAAACCTTGAAGCCGGGCGCGGCTCATCCTATTAGAGCAGGCTTGCGGCATGCGTCGAAGCGCGTGCCGCTTTCGTCCGGGCCGCTCGTCCTGGCGATTTCGGGCTAGGAGCGTAGCTCAATTGGTAGAGCACCGGTCTCCAAAACCGGGGGTTGTGGGTTCGAGTCCCCCCGCTCCTGCCAGCCTGATCATCGCACTCTGTTGGACGAACTCCTTCAGGAATTTGGAGCAGAATTGATGGCGAGGACATCGCCCGCACAGTTTGTTCGAGAAGTTCGCCAGGAAATGGCGAAGGTCACTTGGCCCAATCGCCGTGAACTGGTCTTCACGACGATTTCGGTTCTCGTGATGTCGGCATTGGCGGCGATGTTCTTCTTTTTGATCGACCAGATTCTTGCCTGGGGCGTTCAGTTGATTTTAGGTTTGGGTAGCTGATGGCGGCACGTTGGTACATTGCGCACGTTTATTCCGGCTTCGAAAAGAAGGTGAAGGAATCGGTCGAGGAGCAGGCGCAGCAGAAAGGTCTCATGGATCTCTTCGAAGAGATCATGGTGCCGATGGAAGAGGTCATCGAGGTTCGCCGCGGCAAGAAGGTCAATGCCGAGCGCAAGTTCTTTCCGGGTTACGTCCTGATCAAGATGGAGCTCAATGACGAAACCTGGTCATTGGTCAAGAATACCGGCAAGGTCACGGGCTTTCTTGGCGGCGGCGGTCGGCCGATGCCGATCCCGGATGAGGAGGCCGAGCGGATCTTGCATCAGATGCAGGAAGGGGTCGAACGGCCGAAGCCCTCGATCACCTTCATCTCGGGCGAGAAGATCCGCGTCACCGAGGGTCCGTTCACCACGTTTGAAGGCATCGTCGAAGAGGTCGATGATTCGAAGGGCCGGCTCAAGGTTTCTGTATCGATTTTCGGGCGCGCCACGCCTGTGGATCTCGAATATTCGCAAGTCGAGCGTATTTAACGTCCGCTTTTCGGAGCGGATTGAACCCAGTGGGAGGTGCGGCTCGATGCCGGCCGTTTGCACCACGCAACGAGGATAGTGCCAGATGGCCAAGAAGATCGCAGGTTACATCAAGCTGCAGGTGCCTGCAGGAAAAGCCAATCCGTCGCCGCCGATCGGCCCGGCCCTGGGTCAGCGCGGCTTGAACATCATGGAATTCTGCAAGGCGTTCAATGCCGCAACGCAGGGCATGGAACCGGGGATGCCGATTCCGACCGTGATCACGGCGTTCCAGGACCGCACCTTTACCTTCATTACCAAGACGCCACCCGCGACCTACTTCATCAAGAAGGCCGCGGGAATCCAGAAGGGCGGTCAGACCCCTGGCAAGGAAGTTTCAGGCAGCATCTCCAAAGCGCAGTGCCGGGAGATCGCCGAGCAGAAGATGGTGGATCTGAACGCCTTCGATGTCGATCAGGCGACCAAGATGATCATGGGTTCGGCCCGCTCGATGGGCCTCGAGGTGACGGAGTAGGGGCATGGCGGGTAACAGCAAGAGATTGAAGGCGGCGCTCGAGGGGATCGACCGCACCAAATTCTATACCCTTAGCGATGCCGTAAAGGCGCTCAAGGCAGCACCCAAGAGCAAGTTCGACGAAACCGTCGAAGTGGCGCTCAACCTCGGGGTCGATCCACGTCACGCCGATCAGATGGTCCGCGGTACGGTCGACCTGCCGCATGGCACCGGGAAATCGTTGCGCGTTGCGGTTTTTGCCAAGGGCGACAAGGCCGATGAGGCAAAGGCCGCAGGCGCCGATGTGGTCGGCGCCGAAGATCTTGCGGCCCAGGTGCAGGAAGGCCAGATCGATTTCGATCGCGTCATCGCGACACCGGACATGATGCCGGTGGTCGGTCGCTTGGGGCGCATCCTCGGGCCACGCGGCCTGATGCCTAATCCCAAGCTCGGCACGGTCACCCCCAATGTCGCGGATGCCGTCAAGGCGGCCAAGGCGGGCCAGGTCCAATTCCGTGTCGAGAAGGCCGGGATCGTTCACGCCGGTGTCGGCAAGGCCAGCTTCGCCGAGCCCCAGCTGATCGAGAATATCAAGGCGCTGGTGGATGCCATCAACCGGGCCAAGCCGTCAGGAGCGAAAGGCACCTATCTGAAGCGCGCCCACATCGCCACGACAATGGGACCGGGCATCAAGCTCGAAATCGCGAGCCTCGTCGCCTGAATCGGCCGCCTATGGCGGCTGGCGAAAACTGTCGATTGACGGGAAATGATTGTTCAGAAAGGTCTTGCGTTGTGCGTTTGAATAGTTATCTTCCTTCCGCTCATGGATGGGTGTGCGTCGATTCATGTCGGCTACGGTGTTTTTGTTGCGGCAACGTTCCTAGCTGACCGATCTGCGATTTCAAATCTTTAGTTCAACTTTCCCGTAAAGCGGAGTGGGCGCGGCAATGCGTTCGCTCCGATTTCGGTGCTTTATTGGAGGCGTCCGGTGCTGCGGGCCCAAAAAGGCGAAATCATTGACGATCTGCGCGGTATTTTCGCGAATGCCGGTGTCGTCGTCGTCACGCGCTTCGGCGGCATGACGGTTGCCGAGGCGACGGATCTTCGTGGCAAGATGCGTGAAGGCGGAGCATCTTTCCGGGTGGTCAAGAACCGTCTCGTCAAGCAGGCGATTACCGGGACGGATTACGGCGTGATCGGTGATTATTTCACGGGGCCGATCGCGATCGCCTATTCAGCGGACCCGGTATCGGCACCCAAGGTGACGGCGGCTTACGCCAAGCGCAACGACAAGCTTGAAATTGTCGGCGGCGGGCTCAGCGGTACGATGTTGACGCCGGATCAGGTCAGGGCGCTGGCGGATATGCCGCCGATCGAGGAGCTGCGGGCGAAGCTTCTGGGCGTGTTGGTGGCACCGATGGCCCAGCTGGTCGGCATCCTGAATGCCCCGGCACAACAGATGGTCGGCGTTATCGGCGCACCTCCGGCAAAGCTCGTGGGCGTGTTCCGGGCGAAGGGAATGCAGGGCTGAATCGAATTCAATTCGGCACGCTGGCGTCAGCGTGCCGCAGGTACAATCGGGTTTTCAGAATACTTCAAGGAGTAGATGACAAATGGCAAATCTCGAACAGATCGCCGATAACCTTTCAAGCCTGACCGTCCTCGAGGCGGCCGAACTCGCCAAGATGCTCGAAGAGAAGTGGGGCGTTTCGGCAGCAGCCGCAGCGCCGGTCGCGATGGCCGCTGCCCCTGGCGCCGCACCTGCGGCCGAGGCCGAGGCGGCTGAAGAGCAAACCGAGTTCGACGTCATCCTGGCCTCGATCGGCGACAAGAAAATCAACGTGATTAAGGAAGTCCGGGCGATCACCGGTCTCGGCCTGAAAGAGGCCAAGGACCTGGTCGAGGCGGCGCCTAAGCCCGTCAAGGAAGCGGTTTCGAAAGACGATGCCGCCAAGTTCAAGGCGCAGCTCGAAGGCGCGGGCGCCGGCGTGGAGATCAAGTAGGTCGGCTTGCTGGAAAGACCGTATCGCCAACCCACCGGATCCGATCGCAACGAGCGGTCCGATTCCGATCTTACGATCGGCGATCCTTTTGACTCGATGATGTGACGAGGGCCGGGCACAGCGCGTGTGCCCGGCCACGAAGTCGTTTGGGCCAGTTTTATTGATGGCCCGACATGGTTGCCGCGGCGGCGGCGAGTTCTACGGAAAAGGTCGGTAATGCCTCAGACCTACGAGGGACGCAGACGTATTCGCAAGACTTTCGGCAAGATTCCGGAGGTTACCACGATGCCGAACCTGATCGAGGTTCAGCGTCAATCTTATGAAAATTTCCTGCAGATGCTGGTTCAAGCTCCGGACCGGACGGTTGCCGGGCTTGAGGAAGTGTTTCGCTCGGTTTTCCCGATCACCGATTTTGGCGAGCGGGCGGCCCTGGACTTCGTCCGTTACGAGCTCGAGGAACCGAAATACGACGTCGAAGAGTGCCAGCAGCGCGGCATTACCTACGCGGCACCCCTGCGTGTGACCTTGCGCCTGATTGTCTGGGATATCGACGAGGAAACGGGAGCCAGGAGCGTTCGCGACATCAAGGAGCAGGACGTCTATATGGGCGACATGCCCTTGATGACGGATAACGGCACTTTCGTCGTCAACGGCACCGAGCGGGTCATCGTCTCCCAGATGCACCGTTCGCCGGGCGTGTTCTTCGATCATGATCGGGGCAAGACGCACAGTTCGGGCAAATATCTCTTCTCCGCCCGGATCATTCCTTATCGCGGCTCTTGGCTCGATTTCGAGTTCGATGCCAAGGACCTCGTCTATGTCCGCATCGATCGGCGCCGCAAGCTCCCTGTGACTACGCTGTTGCTGGCGTTGGGCCTGGATTCCGAGGAGATCCTCGCGACTTTTTACGATGAGATCGGCTACGAGCGTGCCGGCGAGGGCTGGAAGATTCCGTTCCGCCCGGACCGCCTGCTCGGCCAGAAACTGATAATTGATCTGATCGACGCCGAATCCGGTGAAACGCTGGCCGAGGTCGGCACCAAGATGACGCCCCGAGCGCTCAAGCGGATCGAGGAGAAGAACGTCAAGGCGATCTTCCTCCCGGCCGAGGAAATGATCGGCCGGTTCGTCGCCCGCGATCTCATCGACGAAAGCAACGGCCTCGTGCATGTCGAGGCGGGCGAGGAACTCACCGGCGAAAGCCTGAAGCGGCTTGTCGAGGCGGGCGTCAACGAACTGCCGATGCTCGACATAGAGGGCGACGCGACCCTTGGCGCCTATATCCGCAACACCCTCATTCTCGACCGCAGCGGCACCCGCGAGGAAGCGCTGCTCGACATCTACCGGGTCCTGCGGCCCGGCGAACCGCCGACATTAGAGACCGCGGAATCGCTGTTCGGCGGTCTTTTCTTCGACAGCGAACGGTACGATCTGTCGCCGGTCGGCCGCGTTAAGATGAACATGCGGCTCGACCTCGAAGGTGAGGATTCGATTCGCGTGCTGCGCACCGAGGACATCCTCGCGGTGGTCAAGCATCTGGTCGAAATCAAGGACGGTCGCGGCGAGATCGACGATATCGATCATCTCGGCAATCGCCGGGTGCGATCGGTCGGCGAATTGATGGAGAACCAGTTCCGTGTCGGGCTCTTGCGCATGGAGCGGGCGGTTCGCGAGCGGATGAGCTCGGTCGAAATCGACGCGGCGATGCCGCACGATCTGATCAATGCGAAGCCGGTGGCTGCGGCGGTCCGGGAATTTTTCGGCAGCTCGCAGCTGTCGCAGTTCATGGACCAGACCAATCCCCTGTCCGAGATCACGCACAAAAGGCGTCTTTCAGCACTGGGCCCGGGCGGTCTGACCCGCGAGCGGGCGGGCTTTGAGGTACGCGACGTGCATCCGACCCATTATGGCCGGATCTGCCCGATCGAAACCCCGGAAGGCCCCAATATCGGCCTGATCAACAGCCTCGCGACCTATGCCCGGATCAACCGCTACGGTTTCATCGAAAGCCCGTATCGGCGGGTCGAAGAGGGTCGGGTGACCGGCGATGTGGTCTATCTCTCCGCCATGGAAGAGGGCCGCTACACGATCGCCCAGGCCAACTCCGATCTCGACGCCGACAAACGTTTCACCGCTGATCTGATCAGTTGCCGTGCCAATAGCGAGTTCGTGCTGGCCCGGCCGGAGGACGTTGACTACATCGACGTCTCGCCGAAGCAGCTGGTCTCGGTTGCGGCGGCGCTCATTCCGTTCCTCGAGAACGACGACGCCAATAGGGCGCTGATGGGCTCGAACATGCAGCGCCAGGCGGTGCCGTTGATCCAGAGCGATGCGCCTTTCGTCGGCACCGGCATGGAAAGCGTCGTGGCACGCGACAGCGGTGCCGCGGTGGTGGCGCGCCGTGGCGGCGTGGTCGATCAGGTGGATGGCTCGCGTATCGTCATTCGTGTCGGCGAGGAAGATGCCGACCGCGCCGACAGCGTCGTCGACATCTACCGTTTGAAGAAGTTCCAGCGTTCCAACCAGAACACCTGCATCAACCAGCGCCCCTTGGTGAAAGTCGGCGAGGTGATCCGGAAGGGCGAGATCATTGCCGACGGACCGAGCACGGACCGCGGCGAGCTGGCACTCGGGCGCAATGCCCTCGTCGCCTTCATGCCCTGGAACGGCTACAACTTCGAGGACTCGATCCTGATTTCCGAGCGGATCGTGCGCGACGATGTCTTCACCTCGATCCATATCGAGGAATTCGAGGTCATGGCGCGCGACACCAAGCTCGGCCCGGAGAGCATCACCCGGGATATTCCGAATGTCGGCGAGGAGACGCTGCGCAATCTCGACGAGGCCGGTATCGTCTATATCGGGGCCGAGGTTCACGCGGCGGACATTCTGGTCGGTAAGGTGACGCCCAAAGGCGAAACGCCCATGACGCCCGAGGAGAAGCTGCTACGCGCGATCTTCGGAGAGAAGGCGGCCGATGTCCGCGACACCTCGCTCAAGGTGCCGCCGGGGGTGGTCGGCACGGTGGTCGAGGTCCGGGTCTTCAATCGCCGCGGCGTCGACAAGGATGAGCGTGCCATTGCCATCGAGCGGTCGGAGATCGCGCGGCTCGCCAAGGACCGAGACGATGAGCGCGCCATTCTGGAACGCAACATCTATGGCCGTATGCGCGAGATCCTCGTGGGCCCGAAGGTTACGGCGGGGCCACGCGAGGTCGTCACCGGCCAGCCCCTCGACGACGAGCAGCTCGGTGCGCTGAGTCGGCGTCTGTGGTGGGAGATCGGTGTCGACGATGCCGAGCGCATGACCGAGATTCAATATCTCAAGCGTCAGCTCGATGATGGCATGAAGCGTCTTAATGACCGGTTCGACAACAAGGTCGAGAAGCTGCAGCGCGGCGACGAGCTGCCGCCCGGCGTGTTGAAGATGGTCAAGGTGTTCGTGGCGGTGAAGCGGAAGCTGCAGCCGGGCGACAAGATGGCGGGCCGGCATGGCAATAAGGGCGTAATCTCGAGGATCGCACCGCTCGAAGACATGCCGCACCTGGAAGACGGAACGCCGGTCGATGTCGTGCTTAATCCGTTGGGCGTGCCGTCGCGTATGAATGTGGGCCAGATTCTAGAAACCCATCTGGGCTGGGCTTGTGCCAATCTCGGGCGGCAGATCAGGGACGTAATCCACGGCATGCAGGATTTCGGCCATCGCGATGCGCTCCAGGCCAAACTGTCCGACACGCTGGGTGAGGCCTATCACCGTGAACTGGCCGACAGCAGCGACGACGAATTGCTTGAGATCGCTGAAAGTCTGACCGGTGGCGTGCCGATTGCGACACCGGTTTTCGACGGGGCGCATGAGGACGACATCGTCCGCCATCTCGAATCGGCGGGCTGCCATTCCAGCGGCCAGGTCACGCTGGTCGACGGTCGCACGGGTGAGACCTTTGATCGACAGGTGACCGTGGGCTACATCTATATGTTGAAGCTCGGCCACTTGGTTGATGACAAGATCCACGCTCGTTCTGTCGGGCCCTATTCGCTGGTGACGCAGCAGCCCTTGGGCGGCAAGGCGCAATTCGGCGGTCAGCGCTTTGGCGAGATGGAATGCTGGGCGCTGCAGGCCTATGGCGCCTCCTACACCTTGCAGGAGATGTTGACGGTGAAATCGGACGATGTTTCGGGGCGGACCAAGATCTACGAATCGATCGTCCGCGGCGAAGACACGTTCGAGGCGGGAATTCCCGAAAGCTTCAACGTTTTGGTCAAGGAATTGCAGTCCCTGGCGCTCAACGTGGAGCTGCAGCAGGAACTGACGGGCGAGTGATTGCCCTTCACGACCGGCGCCGTTGTCGCTGAGCGCGGCGGCGCCGCTACTTACCCTTTAGTGGTGATAGAGAGGTTCTGATGAACGATCTGATGTATTTGTTCGGCCAGCCACAGACTGGTCAGAAGTTCGATCAGATCCAGATCAGCATTGCGAGCCCGGAGCAGATCCGTGAGTGGTCCTACGGCGAGGTAAGAAAGCCGGAGACGATCAATTACCGGACCTTCAAGCCCGAGCGCGATGGTCTGTTTTGCGCGAAGATCTTCGGCCCGATCAAGGACTACGAGTGCTTGTGCGGCAAGTACAAGCGGATGAAATACAAAGGCATCGTCTGCGAAAAGTGCGGTGTCGAGGTCATCCAGTCCAAGGTCCGGCGTGAGCGCATGGGCCATATCGAGCTCGCCGCACCGGTGGCGCATATCTGGCTTTTGAAGTCGGTCCCGACCAGGATCGGCATATTGCTCGACATGACGTTGCGCGATCTGGAGCGCGTCCTCTATTTCGAAAACTGGGTCGTGACCGAGCCCGGTCTCACGCCCCTTAAGATGCATGAGCTGCTCGGCGAAGAGCAGGTGATGCGTTATCGCGACGAATTCGGCGACGATTTCCAGGTCGGCATCGGCGCCGAGGCCGTGCGCGACATGCTGAAAGCGCTCGATCTGCCGGAGGAGCGCGAAAGGCTCCGCGCCGAGCTGGTCGAGACGACATCCGAAGCCAAGCGCAAGAAGCTCGTCAAGCGGCTCAAGCTGATCGAGGTTTTCCTCGAATCGGGCAACAAGCCCGAATGGATGGTTTTGGAAGTCGTGCCGGTGATTCCGCCCGAGCTGCGGCCGCTGGTCCCACTCGATGGCGGTCGGTTCGCGACCTCGGACCTGAACGATCTCTATCGCCGCGTCATCAACCGCAATAACCGGTTGAAGCGGCTGATCGAGCTCAGAGCACCCGACATCATCATCCGCAATGAGAAGCGGATGCTGCAGGAAGCGGTCGACGCACTGTTCGACAATGGCCGCCGCGGCCGCGTCATCACCGGCGCCAACAAGCGTCCGCTGAAGTCGCTTTCCGATATGCTCAAGGGTAAGCAGGGCCGCTTTAGGCAGAATCTGCTGGGCAAGCGCGTCGACTATTCCGGCCGTTCGGTGATCGTCGTCGGCCCGGAACTCAAGCTGCATCAGTGCGGCCTGCCGAAGAAAATGGCGCTCGAGCTGTTCAAGCCCTTCGTCTATGCGAAGCTCGAGCTTTATGGCAAGGCGCAGACGATCAAGGCCGCAAAGCGGATGGTCGAGAAGGAGCGGCCCGAGGTCTGGGACATTCTGGAGCAGGTCATCCGCGAGCATCCGGTGTTGTTGAACCGGGCGCCGACTTTGCATCGGCTCGGCATTCAGGCATTCGAGCCGACCTTGATCGAGGGCAAGGCCAGTCAGCTGCACCCCCTGGTTTGCACGGCGTTCAATGCGGACTTCGACGGCGATCAGATGGCGGTCCACGTGCCGCTCTCGCTCGAGGCGCAGCTCGAGGCCCGCGTGTTGATGATGTCGACCAACAACATCCTGAGCCCGGCCAACGGCAAGCCCATTATCGTGCCGACCCAAGATATCGTTCTCGGCCTCTATTATCTGAGCCTCGTCATCGATGACGAGCCCGGCCAGGGCATGATTTTCGCCGATGTCGAAGAGGTCCAGCACGCCTTGGCGGCGCATGTCGTCACCCTGCACAGCAAGGTGAAATGCCGGATCGCCGACGAGGACGACTCCGGCAACATCACTTACCGGGTCGCCGACACCACCCCGGGGCGAGTGCTGCTCTACGAGGTATTGCCGCGGAACTCGAGGGTCACGTTCGAGGAACTGCTGAACCGGGTGCTGACGAAGAAGGAGATCTCCGAGGTCATCGACGTGGTCTATCGCCACTGCGGCCAGAAGGAGAGCGTGATCTTCGCCGACCGCCTTATGAACCTCGGCTTCTCCTATGCCTGCCGGGCCGGCATTTCGTTCGGCAAGGACGACATGGTGATTCCGCATCTCAAGGAGGAGCTGGTCACCAAGACCCAGGATCTGGTGAAGCAGTACGAGCAGCAATATGCTGACGGCCTGATCACCAAGGGCGAGAAGTACAACAAGGTCGTCGATGCCTGGCAGACCTGCTCGGATCGGGTCGCCGACGAGATGATGACGGCGATCAAATCGGTGCAGAATTCCCGCACCGAAACCGGCCGCTTCCGTCAACCCAACTCGATCTACATGATGTCCCATTCCGGGGCTCGTGGCTCTCCGGCCCAGATGAAGCAGCTCGCCGGCATGCGCGGCCTGATGGCCAAGCCCTCGGGCGAGATTATCGAGACGCCGATCATCTCCAACTTCAAGGAGGGGTTGACGGTGCTCGAGTACTTCAACTCCACCCACGGCGCCCGCAAGGGTCTGGCCGATACGGCCTTGAAGACGGCGAACTCCGGTTATCTGACCCGGCGGCTCGTCGACGTGGCGCAGGACTGCATCATCGTCGAAGAGGATTGCGGCACCTCGCGCTCGATCAAGATCAGCGTCAATGCCACCGGCTCCAACGATGTCGAGGATTTCCTCGACCGTTTGTTGGGCCGGACCACGGCGACCGATATCGTTCATCCGAAAACCGGCAAGGTGGTGGTTCCGGCCAACACCATGATGATCGAGCCGCATATCGTCGATATCGAGCAGTCCGGCGCCGACACGGTGTATGTCCGCTCGGTGCTAACCTGCGACGCCAATGGCGGGGTCTGCGGCAAGTGCTACGGGCGCGATCTGGCGCGTGGCACGCCCGTCAATATCGGTGAGGGGATCGGCGTCATCGCCGCGCAGTCGATCGGTGAGCCGGGCACACAGCTGACGATGCGGACCTTCCACATCGGCGGTGCCGCCCAGGGTCAGGCCGAGCAGTCTTCGATCGAATCGCCGTGCGACGGTGAGCTGAAGCTGTTCAACCCGCGCCTGGTCGAGGACGGCCAGGGCCGTCTCATCGTCTTGGGCCGCAACACGGAACTCGTGGTCTATGACGAGGTCGGCCGTGAGAAATTGCGGCAGAAGCTGCCCAACGGTTCCCGCATGCGGGCGACACCGGACAGCCAGGTCAAGGATGAGGAGGTCCTGGTCGAGTGGGACCCGCACACGCTGCCGGTCATCACCGAGATCGCGGGCCAGGTCGTCTTCCACGACATGGTCGACGGCATTTCGTTTCGTGAGGTCGTCGACGAGACCACCGGCAAGGCCACCAAGGAGCTGATCGACTGGCGCCAGAATGCGCGTGCCGGCAATCTGCGGCCCTCGATCCTGCTGCAGGACCAGAATGCCAATCCGCTGATCCTGCCGTCCGGCAACGAGGCGCGTTACTACCTGCCGGTCGGCGCCATCCTCAATTCCGAGAATGGCGATCAGGTCCATGCCGGCGACGTGCTTGCCAGGCTGCCCCGCGAAGCCTCCAAGACCCGCGATATCACGGGCGGTCTGCCGCGCGTGGCGGAGCTGTTCGAGGCCCGCAAGCCAAAAGACCCGGCGATCATCGCCGATGTCGACGGACGGATCGAGTTCGGCAAGGACTACAAGAACAAGCGGCGTCTCTCGGTGGTCCCGGCGGATCAGGATATCGAGTCTGTCGAATATCTGATCCCGAAGGGCCGTCACATCATCGTCCAGGAGGGTGATATCGTTCATGCCGGCGATCGGATTGTCGATGGCAATCCGGTGCCGCACGATATCCTTCGGGTGTTGGGTGTCGAACCTCTGGCCCACTTCCTCGTGAACGAGATCCAGGAGGTCTACAAGCTCCAGGGTGTGCGCATTCACGACAAGCACATCGAGGTGATCGTGCGCCAGATGCTGCAGAAGGTGGAGATCGTCGATCCTGGCGAGACCAACTATCTGGTCGGCGAACTGGTCGATCGGGTCGAGTTCGATCCGGTCAACGAACGGATGGTTCGCGAGGACCGCCGGCCCGCCGCCTCGTTCCCGGTCCTGCAGGGGATCACCAAGGCCTCGCTGCAGACCCAGTCCTTCATCTCGGCCGCCTCCTTCCAGGAGACGACCCGGGTGCTGACGGACGCGGCGTTTGCCGGCAAAATCGATGGCCTGCACGGACTCAAGGAGAATGTCATCGTCGGCCGGTTGATCCCAGCCGGTACGGGTGGCGTGCTCAACCAGCTCCGTAAGCTGACGGCCGACGACGACCGCTTCGCGGCGCCGCCGGAACTTGAGCCCGAGGAGGTGCCGTTCCGGCTGCCCGAGATGACGGGACTGCCTTCGGCGGAGTAGAATTTCCGGCAAGGCCCGCGCTCCGAAGGCATTATTTTCGGGCGCGGGCGTTGTGCGGAAAGGCTTGACGGCGTCGCTCGGTAGCTTTAGTACCCAGCCGACGCTTTACCTTCTGGTGCTGGCGGTGACCCCTCGCGGTTCAGACGCAGCACTATGTATAGTCGCAAACCGATCGATCACCACTTAGGGACGTCGCAGGGTTTTCACTGCGGCTTTCTTGTTTTGTGGTCGCGGCTTTCGTTGTGGAGCCGTGTCAGCAGAGGAATTTCGGACCGCATGCCCACGATCAATCAGCTGGTTCGCCAGGGGCGAGACATTCAAAAGGCACGTAACAAGGTGCCGGCGATGGAGGCTTGTCCGCAGAAGCGCGGTGTGTGTACGCGCGTCTACACGACGACCCCGAAGAAGCCGAACTCGGCCCTGCGCAAGGTCGCGCGTATCCGCCTGACCAACGGCTTCGAGGTGACCAGCTATATTCCCGGCGAGGGCCATAATCTGCAGGAGCATTCGGTGGTCATGATCCGTGGCGGTCGCGTCAAGGATCTGCCCGGCGTGCGCTATCATATCATTCGCGGCACGCTGGATACGCAGGGTGTCAATGGCCGCAAGCAAGGACGCTCGAAATACGGCGTCAAGCGACCGAAGTAGGGGACGAATTGAGATGGCACGTCGTCGTGCGGCGGAGAAACGCGAAATCTTGCCCGATCCTAAGTTTCGTGACCTCGTGGTGGCCAAGTTCATGAACGGGATCATGCGGGATGGTAATAAATCGGTGGCCGAACGCATCGTCTATGGCGCCATGGAGCGGATGGAGAGCCGCGCCAATCGCGATTCTCTCGACGTCTTTCATGAGGCGCTCGAGAATGTGAAACCGATCCTCGAGGTGCGCTCCCGTCGCGTCGGCGGTGCGACCTATCAGGTGCCGGTCGAAGTTCGGCCTGAGCGGCGGCAGGCGCTTGCCATTCGTTGGCTTATCAACTCGGCGCAGAAGCGGTCGGAGAAGACCATGATCGACCGTCTGGCCAACGAACTTCTGGATGCTTCGAACAGTCGTGGTGCCGCATTCAAGAAGCGTGAGGACACGCTTCGCATGGCGGAAGCCAATCGCGCCTTTTCGCATTACCGCTGGTAGAGCCCGGCAGCAACGGAACCAAGGGACTCAAAGGTCAGCACTATGCCTCGCAAAGTACCGCTCGATACTTATCGCAATATCGGCATCATGGCGCACATCGATGCCGGTAAGACGACGACGACCGAGCGTATCCTTTTCTACACAGGCCGGTCGTACAAAATCGGTGAGGTTCATGAGGGCACCGCCGTCATGGACTGGATGGAGCAGGAGCAGGAACGCGGCATTACCATTACCTCGGCCGCGACGACCTGTGAGTGGCGTGATTACCGTATCAACATCATCGACACGCCCGGACACGTCGATTTCACGATCGAGGTCGAACGCAGCCTGCGCGTACTGGACGGCGCGGTTGCCGTGTTCGATTCCGTGGCGGGTGTGGAGCCGCAATCGGAGACCGTGTGGCGCCAAGCCGACAAATATGGCGTGCCGCGGATCTGTTTCATCAACAAGATGGACCGGATCGGCGCCAATTTTGAGCGCTGCATCGACATGATCGTCGATCGCCTTGGCGCCACCCCGGTGCCGATCAATCTGCCGATCGGTGTCGAATCGGATTTTGTCGGCGTCATCGATCTGGTGCGGAACCAGGCCATCATCTGGCATGACGAGAACCTCGGTGCGTCCTTCTCCTATGAAGATATCCCCGCCGAATATGCCGAGGCCGCAGCCAAGGCTCGCGCGGTATTAATCGAGGCTGCGGTGGAGCAGGATGACGATGCGCTGGAAGCCTATCTAAACGGCGACGAGCCCGACATCGAGACGTTGATGAAGTGCATCCGCAAGGGCACGGTATCGGCGAGCTTCGTCCCGGTATTGTGCGGCTCGGCCTTCAAGAATAAGGGCGTTCAGCCGCTGCTCGATGCGGTGGTCGATTATCTGCCGTCGCCATTGGACACTAAACCTGTTCGCGGCATCAAGCCCGGCACCGATGAGGAGATCATTCGCCGGACCGATGACGACGAGCCGGCGTCGGCGCTGGCCTTTAAGATCATGACCGATCCTTTCGTCGGCACCTTGACCTTCGTCCGGGTCTATTCGGGGGTGATCGAAAGCGGCTCCTATCTGCAGAATACCGTCAAGGACAACCGCGAGCGTATCGGCCGGATTCTCCTGATGCACGCCAACACGCGTGAGGAGATCAAGGAGGCGCGTTCGGGTGATATTGTTGCCCTGGTCGGGCTGAAGAATACGACGACCGGCGATACCCTCGCCGATAATAGCTCGCCGGTCATTCTCGAACGCATGGAGTTCCCTGAGCCCGTGATCGAAGTGGCGGTCGAGCCGAAGACCAAGGCCGACCAGGAAAAGATGTCGATCGCGCTCAACAAGCTGGCACAGGAAGACCCGTCGTTCCGGGTCGGCACCGATCAGGAGTCCGGCCAGACGGTGATCAAGGGAATGGGCGAGCTCCATCTCGAGATCCTGGTCGATCGGATGCGCCGCGAGTTCAAGGTCGATGCCAATGTCGGCGCGCCGCAGGTGGCCTATCGGGAGACCATCACACGGGTCTCCGAGGTCGACTACACGCATAAGAAGCAGACCGGCGGTTCCGGCCAGTTCGCGCGGATCAAGCTGATCTTCGAGCCGGCGGAAAAGGGCTCGGGCTTCACGTTCTCGAGCAAGGTTGTCGGTGGTTCGGTACCCAAGGAATATATCCCGGGCGTCGAAAAGGGCCTGAGAGGTTCGATGGATGGCGGTGTCATCGCCGGTTTCCCGATGACCGACGTCAAGGTCGAGCTTATCGACGGCGCGTACCACGATGTCGACAGTTCGGTCAT
Source organism: Geminicoccaceae bacterium (assembly GCA_041750975.1). Taxonomy (GTDB): domain Bacteria; phylum Pseudomonadota; class Alphaproteobacteria; order Geminicoccales; family Geminicoccaceae; genus JBGSYN01. The sequence continues at coordinate 15,151 of JBGSYN010000169.1, forward strand.
GGCGTTCGAGATCGCTGCCCGTGCCGCCTTCAAGGAAGGTACGACCAAGGCGGGCCCGATCCTGCTCGAGCCGGTGATGAAGGTCGAGGTCGTGACGCCCGATGAATATATGGGCGACATTATCGGTGACCTGAACAGCCGGCGGGGCCAGGTGACCGGCATGGAGCCGCGCGGCAACGCGCAGGTGGTCGGCGCCTTCGTCCCGCTGGCGACGATGTTCGGCTATGTGAACACGCTCCGCTCACTCTCGCAGGGTCGGGCGCAGTTCACGATGTTTTTCGACCATTACGAACCGGTCCCGCAAATGGTGGCCGAAGAGATACGAGCGAAATACGCGTAACTCCTTGGACGCACGCGAAACTTCATGTTGATTTTGGTGTAACTTGCACCCCGTACGGAGACAGCCCTAATGGCGAAGGCGAAGTTTAATCGGAACAAGCCGCATGCGAATATTGGCACGATCGGGCATGTCGATCATGGCAAGACGACGCTGACGGCGGCGATCACGAAGGTATTGGCGGAGACCGGCGGGGCGACGTTTGCGG
>JBGSYN010000170.1:0-21795 GCA_041750975.1 Geminicoccaceae bacterium
CCGGGCGCTCGCTCCTCGTCGTCGACGGCCACGAGCGCAGCCGCTCGATGATCCGCGATCTCGCCACACTCTGGCGGATGTCGGCGCGCGCCGCCAGGACGGGCCGCGAGGCACGGCAGATGCTCGAAGAGGCGGCCGATCGCGGCCAGGCTTTCGACATCATCATCATGGATCGCGATCTCGCCGATCAGTCGGCCTTTAAGCTCGGCGCCGCACTGAGCCAGGACGAGCGCTTCGCCCGGCCGCTGATGGTGATGGTGACGAGCTCAGGCTTCCGCGGCGATGCCAGCAAGGCCCGCAAAGCCGGTTTCGTCGGCTATCTGCCGAAGCCGATCTCGGCCGACACACTTCTGGAGACCCTGCAGCGGATCACGGCGAGCCGGGAGACCACTGCCGAGTTGGTCACGATGCATTCGCTCGAAGAACGTCGCTCGAACCCGCGCAAGGTTCTGGTTGCCGACGACAACGCCATGAACCGCCGGATCGCCCAGTTGATGCTGGAAAAAGGCGGCCATCTGGTGACCTCGGTTCTGAACGGGGAAGACGCCGTCCGCGCGGTCGAGGACACGGATTTCGATCTGGTGTTGATGGATGTGCAGATGCCCGTGATGGACGGGCTCGAGGCGACCCGGCATATCCGCATGCTGGGCAATGCGCGCAAGGCGAAGACGCCGATTCTGGCGGTCACCGCCAACGCGCTCGAGGGCGATGAGGCGGCTTGCCTCGAGGTCGGCATGTCCGGCTATCTGACCAAACCGATCGATAGCGCCAGCCTTCTTGCAGCAGTCGAGCAGCATGGCCGGCGCCCCCAGACCCAGCCCTCACCGACCGGTTAATTTTGCATAGATCGGTTGTAAATTGCGAAAATTCTAAGAAAATTTCTCTTGATACGCGAGTTAGCCGCATGAATATTAATCATAAGTTGAATTCCACTATTGCAAACCCAAGCTGAAGGCTTGAGCCATGCTCTGGAAATCCTTGTTAGCGAAAGGCCGCGTCAGCTGCTGCGGCTCGTTCCTTGCGGCGTTGTTCGGTGTTGCGGGAATTGCCCATGCCGCGACCGATACGGGCCAGCTTTCCGTGACGGCAACGGTGCTGAACGGTTGCTCCCTGATCAGCGGCACGCTCGACTTCGGGGAATATGTTTCGGGCCAAACCCAGAACCTCGATGTCGAGGGTGAGATCAGCTTCGCGAATTGCAGTGGAACGCTGGTCTTCGATCTGAACGGCGGCGGTGCCGGTTCGGTTAGCGACCGGCAGATGGCTTCGGGTAGCGCCCGGCTCGATTATCAGATCTTCCGTAATCCGACCCGCAACGCCGTCTGGGGACAAGGTGCGGATGCCCACAGCGTCGTACTTTTCGCGCCGCAGAGCGGCTCGGTCCCCGTCTATGGGCGGATTCCGGGCGGCCAGTCGGTCGCCGAAGGCCTTTACACCGACACCGTCAACATCACGCTGACGTTCTAGGTCATGCCATCGCGACACAGCTCGCCTCGCATTCGGGCTCGTCGCCGGGCCGTTGCCTGCCTTGGAATTGCTGGCTGGATGGCTTTGTCCTGCCTGCCCGGGGTCGGCGTCGCCGCGACCTTCGGCATTGCGCCGACCCGGCTCGCACTCGACTCGGCGAGGCGCTCCGGTGCCGTCACGCTGACCAACGAGGGCGATGCCGCAACCCTGGTGCAGGTGCAAACCTTCGCCTGGCATGGCTCGCTTTCCAGCGCCGATCTCGAACCGACACGCGAGTTGCTGGCGGTGCCGGCGGTGTTCTCCCTGGAGGCCGGCGCCAGGCAGATCATTCGGGTGGCGCTGCGGGATCAAGGCGATCTGAGCCAGGAACAGAGTTATCGTCTGCTGATTACCGAAGTGCCGACCGATGCCGTCGCCACCAATGACGGCGTGCGCTTCGCGATCAGGCTCAGCCTGCCGGTCTTCATGACCCCCGACGGTGCGAGGCCCGAAGCTTCATGGAGCCTGCGTCAGGGGCCGGCGGGGACGGAACTGGTCCTGGTGAACGACGGTAATGCGCATTTGCGGGTCGAGCGGGTCGATCTGCGGCGCGACGCCGGGAGTGATGGGTCCGAGCTCTCGATCGAGACACCGGCTTATGTGCTCGCTGGGAAATCCCATGTCTGGCCGCTGCCGCACCATCCGTCGGGCGATAGCTTTTATCTGAAGGCAGAGACGAATATTGGCGAGCTTGAGGCTGTGGTGCCGTATCGGCGCAACTAGTCTCGGCCTCGGAGGCTTCGGCCTGGTGGTCCTTGACGGGGTTCCGGTATTCGGCGAGCGAGAACCCTCGCGTCCCTTCGAGGTCGCGATCGCGGCGCGAAGCCATGCCGCCGACGTCGCTTCCAGCCTTCATCCGAACCGGACGCTCGATCGACGCCTGCTGCAGCTGATCAACGCAATGCCGTCGGCCGATCCTGGCAGCGGCGGGGTCCTGCCGCTGCCGCCGCCCCAACCGGCCAGGCTCGAGGCGGTGGAGGGCGAGGACGAACCTGTCCGGAGCCTCGAGGAGCTCCATGGCGAACCGGACGCCGAGCCGGCAGCGGGTCCGGCCCCGATTGCCGATCGAGCCGGGCCCGCCGCACCGAGCCTGCAGCCGACAGGGGAGGTCTATACCCCAACCTCGAGACGCGATCCGATCGAGCCGCCTCTGCTCGAACCCGATATCTGGCCCGAATGGCTCCTCTCGGTTCGGCTCAATGGCGATCTCGTCTCGGATGCGACGCTTTTCGTGGAGAACCCCGACGACGGCAGTTTCGCGATCGACGCCGATGCTCTCAGGGGCTGGCGGATCAGGGTCGATCCGGCCGATCTCCTGACTTTCCAGGGCAATCCGTTCCTGCCGCTGGATCGGCTCGAGGGTGCCCGGCACGAGATCGATTTGAGCGAACTCAGCATGACCCTCGACGTGCCGCCGGACCTGTTCGGTGCTTCCGAAATCGATCTCGAGGCTACCTTGCGGCAAATGCCCCAGGCCGGCGCCGGCGGCTTTTTCGACTACGATCTGCTTTATACCGACGGCTCCGACATCGCTGCTGTACTGGGCGGGCTCTTCGAAGTCGGCGGGTTCGGCTCGCTCGGCCACGGCATCACCAATTTCCGCGTCGAAGCGATGAACGACGACCCGGACTTCACCCGGCTCGAAAGTTTCCTGCGCCATGATTTTCCGGAGCGCCGGGCTACCTTGCGACTTGGCGATACGTTGAGCGTCGGCGGATCATTCGCCCAGGGCCAGCGCTTCGGCGGCATCCAGTACGGGACCAATTTCGCCACCGATCCGAGCTTCGTGACGTTTCCACGGCCGGCGATCGGCGGCCTGGCGCAGCAGAATTCCGTGGTCGACGTGCTGATCGACGACGCGACGCGAGCCACGCGCAATGTCCCACCGGGGCCTTTTACAATCGAGAACCTGCCCGTCGTCACCGGCGCCGGCGAGGTGCAGCTCAGGGTCACAGACTTGCTCGGCCGCGAGCAGATCGTGACCCAGCCTTACTATGTCAGCTCGAGGCTGTTGCGTGAGGGCCTGCATGAATATTCCTATGGCTTCGGTTTCGAGCGGAAGGATTTCGGCACCAAGAGCTTCGACTATAGCGACCCCTTGGCCAATGCGACCCACCGCTATGGCGTGACTAACCGGATCACCGTCGAAGCTCATCTCGAAAGCGAACTCGACCGGCATAGCGTCGTGCTCGGCGGCTCGGCGCTGGCCGCCGATCTCGGCGTCGTCAGCGCCGGCATCGGCGGCAGTGTCGGCGACGGCGACCAGGGGGTGCTGGGTCAGGCAGCCTATGAATATCTTGCCGGGAGCTGGAATCTCAGCCTGCGTACGCGCTATACCAGCCCCGATTTTCGTCAGTTCGGCGACGATGGCGATGTCCGGCGCATCGACCAGGCGAATGTCGGATTCGAGCTGGGCGATTTCGGCCGGCTCGGCCTGCTCTTCATCAATCGCGATCGCATCGGCGAGGACAACGATCGGATCTTTACCGGCAGCTACAGTGTGCCGCTCGGTCCCGGCAATTTCCTTTTGAACGCGGTGCAGACTGTCGAGCCGGAAAACGAGTTCGCGCTCACCGCAACCTACTCGATCCCGCTCGGCCCAAATCGCAGCATCTCCTCCAGTCTCGGGCGGCAGGACGGCGACTACGGGGCGCGGACCCAATATCGCCGGACCCGGGGCGCCTCGGATCTCGGCCTGGACTATCGCCTCGCCGCGGAGGCCGGCGACGACAATACCCGCGTCGATGGCCGCTTCAGCTATCAGACCGCCTACGGCTCGGGCGATCTCGAACTCGAGCGCAACGACGGCGACAATAATCTGCGGGCCGGTGTCAGCGGCTCGGTGGCGATGGTTGACGGCATGGTCAGTGCCTCACGCCGGATCGGTCAGGCGTTCGGTATCGTCTCGATGCCCGGTTTCGAGGATGTCCGGGTCCTGATCGACAATCGCGAGGCCGGACGCACCGACAGCAACGGTCAGCTGATGCTGCCGCGGCTGCGGGCCTACGAGCCCAACCGCATCTCATTCGACGTCCAGGACCTGCCGCTCGAGGCCCGGGTGGGCTTCAACGAGGTCATGGCCGTGCCTATGGACCGCTCGGGCGTTGTCGTCGATTTCGGCATTGCGCGTCTCTATCAGGCGACGGGCGTGTTGTTCGATGCTGATGGCAAGGCGCTCCCGGCCGGGCTCAAACTCACGGATGAAGCGGGCGAGATCGAGGCCTGGGTCGCCCGCGACGGCTTTACCCAAATCACCGGGACCCGGACCGGCGAAGCGGAACTGGCCGGCACGCTCGGTGACAAGACCTACCGCTGCATCATCGCCGTTCCTGAGGGCGAGGACAGCTTTGCCGAATTGGGAGACGTTCGCTGCACCGGCTAGGGCTGACGGTTTTTGCGCTTTTGGCGTCGAGCTTCGGGGTGGCTCATGCCGCCTGTCAACTGTCGATCGATCCGGTGAGCTTCGGCACGATCGATCCGCGCCGCCATGAATTCAGCACCGGCCGCGTCCGGGTGGACTGCGATGCGCCGACCTCCTTCGGTGTCGCCATCTCGGGCAACAGGAACGGGCGCAAATTGCATGGCCCGGACGGGGCCGAGATGGATTATCAGCTCTATCCCGACGCCACCTATTCAAAGCCCTGGGGCGACGCGGACGGCGGCGGCGAGATCGTGCAGCGCCAGAGCGACGGCGACAATCCGGTGGATCTCACCATCTACGGCCTGATCCCGCCGCACAGTTTCGTCCTGCCGGGCGAGTACAGCGACCAGCCGACGGTGACGCTGTTGTTTTGAGCCGCGAACCGGGTCGACAATGATTCCAAACGGTCTCGGCTCGTATCGACGTACGTTCAAATAAGTGCTTCCCGACCCAAGGGTTAACGGGAATTCACCCGTGACTCGAGCGGTTCCGATAGGCTACGGGCATCGAAAGAGCCTGGGGAAACGCTCGTGTCGAACACAAAAAGAACGGCGAACAATGCGCCGTGGATTGCGGCCGCCTTGATGATGGCCGCCCTGCCGGCGGTGGCCGGTGAATCGCGTGGCAGCATGATGGTGCGCGTACAGGTGATCGATCCGTGCGAGTCTGGCGCCGCCGTCTCCGCGAACGCTGTTTCCTGCGGGACGACGGAGAGTGGATCGTTCGCCCCGGATGCCGGATCGCCGAAAGTGACGGATCGGGCATCGTCGAATTCGTCCGCCATCGCGATTCACACCGATCGCACGAACGGGCTGCGCACGATCGTCTTTTAAGTTATGGTGCAAGACGCTTGTCCGTAGCCGGTTTCTGGTGCTATGGCCTGATCGAGCTAACGTAACAGGCGAATAGGCAACGGCCTGGTTGCTGAGAGTTGCGCCGGAAGGACGAGGAGAATGCGGCTGCGTGGTCCGTCTTCAGCGCTGTTTGCGGTTTCTTTGCTGTGGACGGCCACAACCATGGCTGCCGAACAGCCCTTTGCCGAATGGCTGGAAGGGGTGAGGCAGGAAGCCCTTGCCTCCGGCATCGGCGCTACGACCCTCGACCAAGCTCTGGCCGGCATCGAACCGCAGGAATCCGTTGTCGAACTCGACCGCAAGCAACCCGAGGGACGCCTTACCTTCGTCGAATATCGTGACCGTGTGCTGAGCCAGCAACGCATCGATCAGGGCCGCAGGCTGTTGCAAGAGCACGCTGAATTGCTGGGCCGAGTCGAGGCCCGCTATGGCGTGCCGGCCCAGGTCATCGTCGCCCTTTGGGGCATCGAATCGAGCTACGGACAGTTCAAAGGGCGCTATTCGGTGATCGAGGCGCTGGCGAGCCTCGCCTATGACGGCCGCCGCGCCGAGTTCTTCCGCAAGGAATTGCTGGCCGCGCTGCGGATTCTCGATCGCGGCGACATCAGCGTCGATGGGATGTATGGCTCATGGGCGGGTGCGATGGGCCAGTCCCAGTTCATGCCGAGCACTTATCTTGGCTATGCGGTCGATTTCGACGGCGATGGCAGACGGGATATCTGGAACGACAAAGCCGATATCTTCGCCTCGATGGCCAATTACTTGCGCGAGGCCGGCTGGCGGACGGGGTATCGTTGGGGCCGGGCGGTCGAGACCGGCGACGCCATCGACATCGAGACGGTCGGTCTCGATTACAGGAAGGGATTGCATGACTGGGATCGCCTCGGCGTCAGGCGTTCCGGCGGCGGCCAATTGCCGATCGTCGAGATCGATGCATCGCTCCTGGTGATGGATGAGGGCGAGGGACCGGCTTACCTCGTCTATGACAATTTTCGGGTCTTGATGGTGTGGAACCGATCGAGCTATTTCGCGACCACCGTAGGCCTGTTGTCCGATGAACTGTCGCGGGCTTGAAGCCTTGCGCGCCATGAAACTGGCCGGCTTCGCCGGGGGCTTCATAGCACTCGGTCTGCTGGCCGGCTGTGGCGGTACGTCGTCGACGGGATCGCTGCCGCAGGGAGCCTCCGGCGTCGGACACTACAAGCTTGGTTCGCCCTATCAGGTGGCCGGGCGCTGGTACACGCCGCGCTACGAGAGTTCGCACCGCAGCGAGGGCATCGCTTCCTGGTACGGCCACCCGTTTCATGGCCGGGCTACGGCCAATGGCGAGATCTTCGATCGTAACGGATTGACTGCGGCACATCCCACATTGCCGCTGCCGAGCATCGTCGAGGTCACCAATCTCGAGAATGGCCGCTCGATCAAATTGCGGGTCAACGACCGTGGTCCCTTTGTCGGCGATCGGATGATCGACCTGTCGCAAGCGGCTGCTCGAAAACTCGGTTTCGAGGAGCAGGGCCTCGCCAAGGTTCGGGTCGAGTTCATCGGCCTCGCCGATGCCACCGGTTCACCGCCGATCCCGGAACCGGTGCTTCTGGTCGCGCCAAAGCGGGAAGCGCCGATCCGGGTTGCCAAAGTGGCATCGTCGCCGCCTGTGGCTTGCCTCGTCGAAACCACCGTGGTGCAGGTTGTGGCCCTGGGCGATCGGGCGAGTGCCTATCGTCTGGCCGAGCAATTGGCGTCCTTTGGCGGTGCGCGGGTTTCGGAAGCCGAAGTCAACGGCCGGCGTCTGGCGCGGGTCCAGGTCGGACCGCTCAAGGCCGATGCGCAGGTCGAACGGGTCCTCGGGCAATTGCGAGAACGCGGCTATGACGAGGCCTTCGTGACGACAGCGGATTACCATCGGCCCGGATGCTCCAGGGTCTGACCATCGGGAGAAGACATTGCGCGTTCTGATCTGGGCACTTTGGTTGCTGCCGGTCCTGGCCGCACCGGTATCGGCGGGGTCTTTCGACACCGCTGCCAAGGCCGCGATCCTGATGGATGCCAGAAGTGGCGATGTGCTGTTCGCGAAAAATTCGGATCAGCCGCTGCCGCCGGCGTCGATGAGCAAACTAATGACTGCGTTCATGGTCTTCGAACGGCTCGAACAAGGCACCTTGAGACTCGAGGATGAGTTGCCGGTGAGCGAAAGGGCCTGGCGGATGGGCGGCTCCAAAATGTTCGTCGGGATCGGCAGCCGGGTGAAGGTGTCGGATCTCCTGCGCGGCATTATCGTTCAATCGGGCAACGACGCCTGCATCGTCGTCGCCGAATCCCTGGCCGGCAGCGAAGAGGCGTTTGCCGAGCAGATGACCGAGCGTGGTGCTGAAATCGGACTGACCAACAGCCATTTCATGAACGCAACCGGTTGGCCGCATGACGAACATATGATGAGCGTGCGGGATTTGGCTGCCATCGCCAGCATGATCATTTCCCGGTTTCCGGAATATTACGAGCTCTATTCCATTCGCGAGTTCGAATATAACGAGATCAACCAGTATAATCGTAATCCGCTGCTGCGGCGCAACGTGCCGGGTGTCGACGGCATGAAAACCGGCTACACGGAGGATGCCGGCTATGGTCTGGTCGCCTCCGCTGATCGTGACGGCCGGCGCTTGATACTTGTCGTGGCGGGCCTCGAGACTCCCGGGCAGCGATCCACCGAGGCCGAGCGTCTGCTCGAGTACGGCTTTCGTGAGTTCGAGCAATATCGGATCTACAACGCGGGCGATGTGGTCGATCAGGCGGCGGTGTGGCTGGGTGCCGACGATACGGTGGATCTCGTCGCCGGCGACGATGTCTGGGTGACGCTCGATCGCGAGGCGCGCCAGTCGCTGCAGGCGCGGATTCTCTATGACGAGCCGGTGGCGTCACCGGTGACGAAGGGCCAGGCGATCGGCCAGGTCGAGATCTCGGCACCCTCGATCGAGACCCGCTATGTGCCCTTGGTCGCGGGCGCGGATGTCGGCGAGGCGGGACCGGTCAACCGGGCGCTGGGCGCCCTGAGCTACCTGGTCTTCGGTTCCGGCTGACGCTCATTGAAGCGCGGCCGGTTCATCAGCTTCGAGGGCGGTGAAGGCGCCGGCAAATCGACCCAGATCGAAGAGCTCAGGGCTCGTCTCGAAGCCCGGGGGCTCGACGTCGTCGCCACCCGGGAGCCCGGTGGAACACCCGGCAGCGAGGCCATTCGAGCACTCCTGGTCGAGGGTTCGGTCGAGCGCTGGCATCCGCTGACCGAGCTGCTCTTGATGGTGGCCGCCCGCGACGACCATTTGCGGCGCCTGATCCGGCCGGCCCTGGCGCGGGGCGCCTGGGTGATCACGGACCGGTTTCATGATTCGAGCCGGGTCTATCAGGGCATCGCCGGGGGCATCGGCCTCGAAATCGTCGACCGTCTGCAGGCCCCTGTGATCGAAGGTACGCTCCCGGATCTGACGCTGCTGCTGGATATCGATGTCGAGCGCGGCCTGGCGCGACGCGCAGCTGCCGGCGGCGGCGGCCGGTTCGAGGCGCGCGATCGAAAATTTCACGAGGCGGTGCGGCAAGGCTTTTTGGACCTCGCCGCCGATGAGCCCCATCGTTTCGGCGTCATCGATGCAGGGCTTGATCGAAAGGCGGTTGCAGCCGAGATCTGGACCATGGCCGAGACACGATTGGGACGTTCCGTTGGCTGAGCTTACCGTCCCGCATCCACGGGCGCGGGCGATGTTCTACGGTCATGAGCGCCAATATCAACGCCTCGCGGCGACGGTAGGCGGGGGCCGCTCCCCGCATGGTTGGCTGCTGCGCGGTCGGTCCGGCATCGGCAAGGCGACCCTGGCCTACCGGCTGACCCGGCAGCTGCTCGCCTTCGACGGAGAAGGCGATCCGCAGGATCCGACCAGCCGCGTATTCCGCATGGTGGCGGAAAATGGGCATCCCGACCTGCATGTCCTCACACCGCTCGAGACCAAAAAGGGCCGGCGCGGCGAGATCAAGGTCGAGGAGGTGCGGAACGCTGTCGACAAGCTGCATCGCACCGCCGCCTTCGATGGCTGGCGGGTGCTGTTGATCGATGCGGCCGACGACCTCAATCGCAATGCCGCGAACGCGCTCTTGAAGCTGCTCGAAGAGCCGCCTCGCCGGACGATCCTGTTGCTGGTCTGCCAGCAGGTCGGCCGGTTGCCGCGAACGATCGTCTCTCGCTGCGCGCAACTTCGTCTGGCGCCATTGTCGGAATCGCAGGTGGCGACCGGTTTGCGCGAACTGGCGCCGGAACTCGACGCGCCGAAGATCGGGCGCCTGGCCGCTGTCGCCGGCGGCAGTCTCGGACAGGCTTTGCGCTATGCGACGCTCGATTGGGACACACGTTGCGCCCGACTGCTCGACCAGCTCGACCGGCCCACCGCCGCCGCCAGGCTCGCCTGTCTCGATGAACTCACCGCCGTGAGCGACCAGGCCGACTTTGCGACCGCGGCGGAACTGCTGCTCGCGGTGACCCGGCAGGCCGCCCTGTCGCGGGCCGGGCTCGACATCGCCGGTGCCGCGGGTCTGGCGGATCGGGCAGAGCTTGCGCAATGGGCGTCCTTATGGAAGAAACTGCGTAGCTTTGCGGCCAAGGTCGACGGTCTCAACCTCGACCCGGCGCAATCGCTTTTGACCATGATTCACGCCGTCAGCGGGCAGGACACTATCGGTCTCGACCACGCCTGACCGGCCACATGCGCAGATCACGATGAGCACAGAAGGCCCAGACCATGGCAGCCGCTGACGCCTATTACGTCACGACGCCGATTTATTACGTCAACGATTCGCCGCATATCGGGCACGCCTACACGACGCTTGCCTGCGATGCCCTGGCACGGTTCATGCGGCTCGACGGCAAACTCGTCCGATTTCTGACGGGCACCGACGAGCATGGCCAGAAGGTCGACAAGGCGGCGACGGACAAGGGGATGACCGCCCAGGCCTTCACGGATGAGGTCTCGACCCGGTTTCGCGAGCTCGCACGGGCGATGAATTTCAGTCACGACGACTTCATCCGCACCACCGAGGAACGGCACAAGCTTGCGGTCCAGGCATTGTGGGATCATCTGGTCGCTGCCGGCGATATCTATCTCGGCGCCTATGCCGGCTGGTATTCGGTGCGTGACGAGGCTTTTTATGCCGAGAAGGAGCTGGTCGGCGGCAACGCCCCGACCGGCGCACCCGTCGAATGGGTCGAGGAGCCGAGCTATTTCTTCAAGCTCAGCGCCTGGCAGGACCGGCTGCTCGACTACTATGACCGGCATCTCGACTTCGTCCTGCCGCAAGCCCGCTTCAACGAGGTCAAGAGCTTCGTCAAGGGCGGGTTGCAGGACCTCTCGGTGTCGCGCACGACCTTCGATTGGGGCGTGCCGGTTCCTGGCGATCCGGATCACGTGATGTATGTCTGGCTCGATGCGCTGACCAACTACATCGCGGCCTTGGGCTACCCCGATACCGAAGGCGCCTACGAGACATTCTGGCCGGCGGATCTTCATGTCGTCGGCAAGGATATCCTCAGGTTTCACGCCGTCTACTGGCCGGCCTTCCTGATGTCGGCGGGGCTTGAGCCGCCCGTGCGCGTCTTCGCCCATGGCTGGTGGACCAAAGATGGCCAGAAGATGTCGAAATCGCTGGGCAACATCATCGACCCCTATGCGCTGATCGACACCTACGGGCTCGATCAGACCCGCTATTTCCTGCTGCGCGAGGTGCCGTTCGGCAATGACGGCGATTTCAGCCATGAGGCGATGGTGCGGCGCACCAATAGCGACCTCGCCAATGATTACGGCAATCTGGCGCAACGCGTCCTGTCGATGATCGCGCGCAATTGCGACGGCAGGGTGCCCGAGCCTGGGACCTATGCCGCGGAGGACGAGGCCTTGCTTGATGCTTCGGGTGCGCTGCTCGATGGCTGCCGCGAGGCGATGGCGGTCCCGGCGCCGCACCGGGCCCTGGAGCAGATCTGGTCGGTCATCAGCGCCGCCAACCGCTATGTCGATGCGCAGGCGCCCTGGACCCTGAGGAAGACCGATCCGTCCAGAATGGTGACGGTGCTCTACACGCTGGCCGAGACGCTGAGACGCCTCGCGATCCTGACCCAGCCCTTCATGCCGGCAAGCTCGAGCCGGTTGCTCGACCTTCTGGCCGTGCCTCAAGGCGAGCGCGACTTCAAGCGCCTTGCCGGAGACGCCGCGGGTCCCTTGCCCGGAACAGCGCTGCCGAAACCCGAAGGCATTTTCCCACGCTACGAGGAGGTGGCGGCGTGATCATTGTCGATAGCCACTGTCATCTGGACTATCCGGGTCTCGCCGAGGATGAGGACGGCGCCGTCGCCCGTGCCGAGGCAGCGGGTGTAAGAGTGATGCAGACGATCGGAACCCGGCTCTCGACATTTCCGCAAACCCGCGGCGTCGCCGAGCGCCATAAGAATGTCTATTGCTCGATCGGCGTCCATCCGCACGAGGCGGGCTCCGAGGGTTTGAGTTCGCCCGAACCGCTATTGGCCGAAGTGAAGCATCCGAAGGTCATCGGCATCGGCGAGAGCGGGCTCGATTATTTCTACGACAAGAGCCCGAGAGACCGGCAGGCGGAGAATTTTCGGGCCCACATCGAAGCTGCCCGAAAAGCGGCCCTGCCGTTGATCGTGCACACCCGCGATGCCGACGACGACACCGCCTCGATCCTCGAGGAGGAGATGGCCAGGGGTGCCTTCGCCGGGGTCGTGCATTGCTTCAGCTCGAGCCGAGGGCTGGCCGAGCGGGCAACCGCGCTCGGGCTTTTCCTCGGCATCGGCGGCATCCTGACCTTCAACCGTTCGGACGAGCTTCGCCGAATCGTCGCCGACATGCCGCACGACCGGATCATCCTGGAGACCGATGCACCCTATCTGGCCCCCGTGCCGCATCGGGGCAAAACCAACGAGCCCGCTTATACCCGGCATGTCGCCGAGCGCCTGGCCGAGGTCTGGCAGGCCGATATCGAGGAGGTGGCGCGCGTCACGACCGCGAATTTCTTTCGCCTTTTCACCAAGGCCGAGATCCTGACGGTCGCTTGATGCGGATCACCGTTCTGGGCTGCGGGACGTCGTCAGGGGTCCCCCTGATCGGCTGCGATTGCGCGGTCTGCACCTCCGACGAGCCGCGCAACAAGCGGCGGCGGTCGTCCATCGTCGTCGACTGGGACGGCGTGCGGATTCTGGTCGATGCCGGCCCCGACCTGCGCATGCAATGTATCGACGCCGGTGTCGGCGCCATCGACGGGCTGATCTTCACCCACGCCCATGCCGATCATATTCACGGCATCGACGATCTGCGCGCCATCAACAACATCATCGATTCGCCGATCGATACCTATGCCGACGTCAAGGTCTTTGCCCGAATTCGCAGCCGATTCGACTATGCCTTTCTCGGCGGCTCACGCGGCCACGGCTATTTTCGGCCCGATCTGCGGCCGCACGAGATCGATGGCCCGTTCACCATCGGCGGCCGGGAAATCGTCCCGTTCGCCCAAGGCCATGGCGGCGCCACGAGTTGGGGCTTCAGGTTCGGCAAGTTCGCCTATTCGACCGACACCGACGGGCTCGATCAGGCGGCGTTCGAGGCATTGGCGGGGATCGAGGTCTGGCTGGTCGATGCCCTGCGCGACAAGCCCCATCCGACCCATTCGCATCTGGAACGAACTCTCGAATGGATCGACATCGTCAAGCCGGGGCGGGCATTTCTCACGCATATGGCGCACGACGCCGATTACGACGAATGGGTGCGGCGATTGCCGGATCATGTCCGGCCGGCCTATGATGGACTGATGATCGAGCTCGATACTTCCGACTGACAAAAAGGAGACAGGGATGGCGCTTTTCGCTCTCGACGGCAAGGTTGCGATCGTCACCGGCGGCAATGGCGGAATCGGTCTCGGCATGGCCAAGGGCATCGCCGAATGCGGTGCGGCGATTGCCGTTATCGGCCGCAACGAAGAGAAAAACGCCCTCGCCGTTGCTGAGTTGCAGGCGATGGGATCGCGGGCCATTTCGCTGGTCGTCGACGTCACGGATCAGGCCGCCTGCCATCGTATGGCCGAGGAGGTCGAGACGGAGCTCGGCGGGATCGATATTCTCGTCAACAATGCCGGGACCAATATCAGGAAGCCCGTGCATGAACTCAGCGCCGCCGAGTGGCACACGGTGATCGACACCAATCTCACCAGCGCCCTTTTTTGCAGCCAGGCCTGCTATCCGTCGATGCAGCGGCGCGGCGGCGGCAAGATCATCAATATCGGCTCGATGATGTCGATCTTCGCGACTTCCTTCGCGCCCGCCTATGCCGCGAGCAAGGCCGGAATCGTCCAGCTCTCGAAATCCTGCGCCTGTGCCTGGGCGCCGGACAATATCCAGGTCAATGCCGTCCTGCCGGGCTGGATCGATACGGCCCTGACGCAGCGCGCGAGAACCGAAATCGAAGGGCTGCACGATCGGGTCGAGGCGCGGACCCCGGCGGCGCGCTGGGGCACGCCGGCCGACATGTCGGGCATCGCGGCATTCCTCGCAGCCCCTGCCTCCGATTTCGTGACCGGCACCGCAATCCCGGTCGACGGCGGCTATTCATGCCAGGGCTGAGCCCCTGACCGCATGCCTCTAGGCGATCGCGTCGACGGGCGGCAGCTTGAGATTGGCAATCGTTGTGGCCCACTGATCGAAAGGGTCGTCACCCTTGGGCGCGAACAGATTGAAGACCCAAAAGCTGCCGTCGACGGGATCCGTCACCGTGCCCGAATAGTCGCCCCAGCGATTGGCCAGATCGGCACTCTCGAAATCGATCGGCGCTTCGCCCGGAGTCACGGTCGTCGCGTCGAAGGTGAAGCCATCGGGGTCATCGGCGTGGCGGCCGGTGAAATAGGCGCCGGTGAAAAGATCGGGGCCCCCTGAGGAGAATCCGATCCCGACATCGCCATGATCGTTGACGGCGATCGAGGGAAAGGAGGTGCGCACGGCGAACCCCAATTCATTGCCACCGATGGCACCCAGATCGACCAGTTTCAGCTCTTCGGACGAGCTCGTGTCGAGCTGAAACCAGAAGGCGGTCGACTGCGAACGGTCGTCGCCGATCTGCGGTTCGGAGGTATTGACCACATAGAGTTGCTCGTCCGCCCAAACCGCCTCGAGCGCCCGCTGGTCGCCGACGTCGATCGAGGAGGCTGTCTCAGGTTGCGGTGAATCCTCGGGCGTGATGCCCAGATCACCCACAGGGATGCGGTGCAGCGCCAATTCGGGCCCATCCTCGCTCAAGGAATTCCGGACCGCGAATACCTGCACGACCTGACCCAATGCGTCATCCTCGGTGCCACTGAGGCTGGCGAGGTACATGTCCGCATTCGACGGCGTTGCGCCCATGAGTTCGGTTGGCTGAAGCGTGAAGACAAAGGCTTCGCCCTCGATCAAGGTCAGCGGGTCGTAGACGTTGAAGGCGCTGTCCTGACCCTCGTAGATCCCGGCTTTGTCGCCGATCCAGAGGCGAGTGCCGCCGAATCCGGCGCCATCGAATAGGAACATGTTGGCGGTGATGAAGATCGCCTCATCGCCGACGGCGATGGCTGGAAAATCGGCCCAGTAATTCTCGCCCTCGATGACCTCGAGCCCTTCGATCACCTGTCGATGCCATATCCCGTTGGGGTCACCATCATCGGAGACGGCAAGAAGGATGCGGGATTCGTCATCGCTTGGATCGAAAAGTTCCTCATCGAAACCGTTGCGTTCAGGGGCCACGACCAGAAAGCGATCGGCAAACGCATCGTAGAGCACCTTGGGATCGAAGGGTGGGCTTGAAGCGCCAAGCTCGTCGAAGAATGTCTGGAGGCTGAGATCGCCTTCAAGGTCGCCATCCTTGGTATGCCACTGCAGGCGATGATTGACGGCCGTCACCACATGATTGGTGCCGACAGCGATGGTCGGATCGGCAGGGATACTGGTCGCCCGATCGAGCCCGGTCGAGCCGGCAAAGCTACTGCGTAGGGCTGCTGTCGCCGTTGGCTGATCGACCGGTTCGAAACTGAGGATGAGATCGTTGAAATCTCGATCACCCCGCTCGAGCCGCACATCCTCGAACGCCAGACGATAACTGCCAAGATCATCGCCGATTGTGGGAACCGGATCGACGAGTTGATCCAGCGGCGCGCTCGATCCCGAGGTCGAAGGCTCCGTGATCTTGTCGCCGGGGCTCGAGAAGCTTCTGGCGGAGTTGCGCAATTCCTGGGCACTGAGAAGATAGCTTCCCGTCGTATCCTCATAACCTTCGGCGGCGATGAAGTAAGTGCCGGGATTGCCTTCCGTTCGGAAATCGATGCGGGCATTCAAGCCATCGCCGCCATCATCGTCGCCGCCGATCAGGTCACCGAAGCCGTCACGCAACTCGAGGAAAGGGTCCGTAAGGCCAATGGTTTCATCGCCATCGGTGGTGAGATCGAAGCGATAACGGCTGATCGGGTCGAGCTCGATCCGGTACCAGTCGCGATCGCCCGGGACATCGACAGTGCCCGTGATCTGCTCCCCGGGAGCGATTGTCGCGGTGGTCTCCGGACCGTCAGGAATGTCGTCGACCAGCGTCAGGCTCAGACTGTAGCTGCCTTGAGTCTCGTTAAAGCTTCTCGCGACCACATAGTACAAACCGGATTGCTCGGGTATGAAATCGATCCGCGAGTCGCGACTGGCGTCGGTAGCGTCGTCATTTTCGTCGATCAGGATGCCGTCCTGATCGCGAAGTTCGACAATCGGATCGAGCCGAAGCCCGTTTTGATCCTGAGAGCGCAAGTCGAAGCGGTATTCCCCGCCTGCCTCAAGCTCGACCCTGAACCAGTCTTGGTCATCGCCAGGCTCAATCGTGCCCGTTTGCGTGGCTTCGAAGGTCAATTCGGCCGATGTCGTCCGGTCGCCCGCAATGTCTGGTTCCGCTTCATCGATGACGATGCGATAACTACCGAGACTATCGGCGAATGCGGTTGCATCTAGGAAGAAGGTCCCGGCATGAGGAGCCAGGAACTCGAACTGCGCCTCTCTGCCATTTCCGCTATCGTCGTCGCTCGCCAGGATCTCGCCCGCGGCGTCGCGCAGGTTCAAGAGCGGATCGTCCAGCGTGCCGACGCCTGAAGCAGCGCCCTCGAGCTGCAGGCGGTAATTGGTTCCTGCCTCGAGCTCGACCCGGAACCAGTCGCTGTCGCCGACCGCGCTGATCACGCCGAGTTCTGCTGCGGCGGGCGTTTCAAGCGAGGCTTCGGTCGAGCTATCGCCGGGAATGTCTTCGGTCAGTGAAACCTGGAGCTCATAGGAGCCGATTCCGCCATCGGCTCTATCGGCCTCGATGAAAAGGATCTGGGCAAGACCGCCATGGACCAGCTTGGCGTTGAGCCCGACGCCGGAATCGTCATCGGCGGCGATGCCGTTGCCGGCGAAATCGGTGAGGATTAGAAACGGGTCAGCAAGCGGGTCTGGCCCGGTGCCGATCATCTCGATCAGATATTCGGCTCCGGGTTCGGACTGAAAGCGATAGCGATCGACCTCGCCGAACTCGCTGAGGACAGCAACGACCGAATCCGTTGTCTGGATTTCGCCAATGACCTGCGAGTTCCCACCGGCATTGGCGGGGAAATGACCATCTCGCTCCGGCGCCAAGGCGTGGAAGATATCGCCCTTGATTGGAGCCGGGCTTCCATTCCGGTCCAGACCCGCAAGCGACAGGGGAGCGGCCGCCTCGTGCAAATTGGGCGCGCCCCTCGAATGCATGAACGAGACGTCGGCATCGAGTGGATCCGGGACATTGCGGCTGCCGCCATTCGCAACCAGAAACACGCCGAAGCCATTGCCTTCGGCGAGGCTTTGCGGCTCGTAGACATCGCTGAGGCGAAAAGGCTGCTGATAGTCTTCAGGATCGAGCAGCACGGGATCCGTGATCCGGCCACTCGGGCCGAGCCGGTAGAACCCGAACCAGTTGTCGAAGTTCGCCTCGGCCTCGACGATGGCGATCGATGCGTCGCGCCCGGGTCCGAGGCGCAGATCCTCGGGCATCGCCGGGTTCGGGGACCGCGCCTCTGATGAGCCGAACGGAGCGTCCATGGTTACGTCGCCTCAACCCCTGTTCATCGATGAGGCTTTTAGTAACCTCGTGAGATCATCCTAAAGCCGAATTGCCGAAACCAGAAGAGACGTTCGCCGCAAAAAACTCGGCGATTGTCGATCACCACAATTCCTGAACCACCCGATAAACTTCGAAGCCGCGTCGTTTGTAGTTGTCGAGCGCATTCGGATGGTCGAGCGTGCAGGTGTGGACCGTGAGCCGCGATATCGGGTGGCTCCAGGCGCGATCGATAGCCCAGGAGAGGAAGAGCCGGCCAAGGCCCCGGCCGATGAATGGCCGCATCAGTCCGAAATAGGCGATCTCCAGTTCCGGGCTCGGCCGTAAATCGAGCTCGACAAAGCCAGCGGGCACGCCATTGACCCAAAGGACATGAATTTCGATCCGCGGATCGGTAATGAGCGTCGAGAGGGCCGCATCGTCGAGCATCGTGCGGTCGGTCCAGGCCCAATGGTGGCCGACTTCATGGTAGAGGAAGCGGTAGAAAGCCACGGTCGGCTCAAGGGCTTGCACGACCTGGACCCCGCCCGGGAAATTCGGCGGCTGAAGGGCCCGCGGCGCCGTCATCGCCAAATGCGTGACGGTTACCGGTCGCGGCGAAGTTTGCCCTGAGTTCGAAGACGCACCCATGAGTCTAGGTCAGGTTGCGAGCGGCAGGTCCGGTCGGGCGCCCCATTCCGACCAGGAACCGTCATAGACCGGGACATCGTTGCGGCCGAGCGTAGCCAATGCCAGGGCCGCGACGGCGGCCGACACGCCCGAGCCGCAGCTTGCGACAATCGGTCGGTCGAGATCGATCCGGGCCCCTTGGAAAACCGCGCGCAGCTCTGCGGGTCGCTTCATGCGGCTTTCGTCGCCGATGAGATCGCTATAGTGGACGCAGGTCGCACCCGGGATGTGTCCCGAGCGCACGCCCACTCGCGGCTCGGCTTCGCGCCCGTGGAAGCGGCCGGGCGAGCGGGTGTCGACGATGGCGGCGTCGCCGGTATCGGCGAGCAGCTTCATGGCGTCGACCTTGCGCAGGAGTTCCGGGCGGAATCCCGCAAGAAAATGGCTCGACGGGAAGTGCGGAACAGCGTCGGTGAGCGGCCGGCCCGCAACCTTCCAGCCTTCGAGCCCGCCATCGAGGACATGCACATCGTCGTGCCCGAACAGGCGGAACATCCACCAGGCACGGGGCGCCGCCATCCAGCTGCCGCTATCGTAGACAACGATCCGATGGCCGTTGCCGATACCTAGCGTCGAGACCTCCCGCGCGAAGACCCAGGCGGACGGCACCATATGCGGCAGGTCGGTCTCATGATCGGCGATGCGGTCGATATCGAAATAGGCGGCGCCCGGGATATGGGCGGCCTCGTATTCGGCAATCGCAACCCTGCCGCTATCCGGCATGAACCAGGTGGCGTCGAGGATCCGCAGGGCCGGGTCCCCCATGTGCGCGGTCAGCCACTCGACGGATACGAGGGGGGCCGGAGCTTCGGTCATGCGCTTTTGTCCATCCATGCCGGAGAGGGCAGGTTCTTCGATTTCAGGAAGTCGACATTGAACAGCCGGCTTTGATAGCGCGTGCCGTAGTCGCAGAGGATGGTGACGATGGTATGGCCGGGGCCGAGCAGTTTGGCGACCCTGACGGCGGATGCCACATTGATGCCGGACGAGGTGCCCATGACGAGGCCTTCGTCGGTGATCATATCGAAAATATAGGGCAGGGCCTCCTCGTCGGTAATCTGGAAAGCCTCGTCGACGCTCAGCCCCTCGAGATTGGCGGTGATCCGCCCCTGGCCGATGCCTTCGGTGATCGAGCTGCCCTCGGCCTTGAGCTCGCCATGCTTGTAGTAATGGTAGAGTGCCGCACCCATCGGATCGGCCAGAACGATCTTGATATCGGCGTTGCGTTCCTTGAGGAAGGTGCCGACGCCGGCGAGCGTGCCGCCCGTGCCGACAGCACAGGTGAAGGCATCGATCCTGCCGTCGGTCTGTTGCCAGATCTCGGGTCCGG
The DNA here is from genome assembly GCA_041750975.1 of Geminicoccaceae bacterium. GTDB lineage: Bacteria > Pseudomonadota > Alphaproteobacteria > Geminicoccales > Geminicoccaceae > JBGSYN01. The sequence continues at coordinate 19,945 of JBGSYN010000170.1, forward strand.
TGGTCCGATAGTGGCCGTCCCGGTTGGCCGTGTTGTCGAACTGGTTGGCCCAGATGGCGCCATTGGGCTCGCTTCGGGCGAGTTCCTCTGCGAGCCTGCCCGAGACCTTCACGTAATTGTCCGGGTCCTTGTAAGGCTTGGCCGGGACCTGTCTGAGGTCGGCGCCGGCCGCCAGCAGCATGTCTTTCTTTTCCTGGGTCTGGGTCTCCGGAATGACGATGACGGTCCGGTAGCCCTTGGCATTGCCGACCAGCGCCAGGCCGATGCCGGTATTGCCGGCGGTTCCCTCGACGATGACGCCCCCTGGCCGCAATTGGCCGCGTTGCTCGGCATCCTCGATGATCGCCAGGGCGGCCCGGTCCTTGACGCTGCCGCCCGGATTGAGGAATTCGCACTTGCCGAGGATTTCGCATCCGGTCTGTTCCGAAAGCTTTCTGAGGCGGACCAGCGGCGTGTTGCCGATGAGCTCGATGAACCCGTTGACGATGGCCATGGGAACCCTGCGTAATTGAGACAGACGGTTCCCTGGGGTGTAGACAAGCGCCGGCGCGGGAGCAAGGCATGGGGGACATGAATGGCCGGTTCGGATCAGCACGGGTTTGACGCCGTGGTCAGATATCTCGAGACGGCGGCTTTCGAGACGGCGGCCCGACGGATCGATACGGCCAATGCCCATATCTTCCTCGCCGGCAACCGGGCCTACAAGATCAAGCGTCACGTCAGCTATAGTTTCCTCGATTTTTCGACGCTCGAGGCGCGGCACGACGCCCTCGACAACGAGCTCAGGCTCAATCGCCGCACGGCACCCGAGCTTTACGAGGCCGTCGTGCCGATAACCCGCGACCAGGGCCGTCTCGCGATCGACGGCGAAGGCAGCGTCGTCGAGTGGCTGTTGATTATGCGTCGCTTCCCCGACGACGCGCTTTTGTCGGACATCGCCCGACACGGCAAGCTCGACCGCGGGCTGCTCGACCGGCTCGCACGGGCCATCGCCGGCTTCCACCAGGACGCCGAAATCGTCCGGGAGGCAGGGGCCTCGAGCTTCAGGACGGTGATCGACGGCAATGCCGAGGATCTCCGGCATCTGGTCCCCAAGATCTTCGAAAGTGCAATGGTCGACCGGCTGTGCCAGCGCACCGCCGACGCGTTCGATGCCCAGCGCGATCGTCTCGAGGCTCGGGCCGAAGCCGGCATGGTGCGGCATTGTCACGGCGATCTGCACATGGGCAATATCGTCGTGCTCGACAGCCGGCCGGTGCTGTTCGATTGCGTCGAGTTCAACGACGCCTTCGCCCGGATCGACGTTCTCTACGATCTTGCCTATCTCGTCATGGACCTGATCGAGAAGGACCAGCCTGCGGCGGCGCACTATGTCCTGAACGCCTATCATGAGCGGCTGCCCGCGGACGAGGCGCTGGTGCTGATGCCGCTCTTCCTGTCGGTCCGGGCGGCGATTCGCGCCAAGATCCGGGGCTTCGAGGGCAATGCCGGGGAAGCCACTCGTTATCTCGAGCTTGCCGGACAGGCGCTCGACGACGTGCCGCCGCGGTTGCTGGCGATCGGTGGCCGTTCGGGCACCGGCAAGTCGACCCTGGCGATGGCGATCACCCCGGGCCTGGGTGCTATGCCGGGTGCTGCGGTGTTGAGGAGCGATGTCATCCGCAAGAGCCTCTTCGGCGTCGAGCCGACGGCGAAGCTGCCGGAGGATGCCTATGCGGCCGAGGTCTCGGCCAGGGTTTATGCGACGATCGACCGGCGCGCCGAGACCCTGCTTGGGGCCGGCCGCACGGTGATCGCCGATGCCGTCTTCGGCAGTGCCGAGGAGCGGGTGGGGATCGAAGCCGTGGCCGG
>JBGSYN010000171.1:0-2958 GCA_041750975.1 Geminicoccaceae bacterium
GATGCGCCGGACCTGCCTCGGCGACGACCCGTTGTTCCACACCATCGTCGAACGGCGAACGGGGCGGGCCGTGGGTCTCGCGAGCTATCTCAGGATCGAGCCCGCATTCGGCGTCGTCGAGGTCGGGCACCTCAGTTTCTCGCCCCGCCTGCAACGGACACCGGCCGCCACCGAGGCCATGGTCTTGATGATGCGCCGCGTGTTCGTCGAGCTTGGCTATCGGCGCTATGAGTGGAAATGCCATGCGCTGAACGCGGCCTCGAGGCGTGCCGCAGAGCGTCTGGGCTTCCGGTTCGAGGGCATTTTCCGCCAGGCGACGATCAGCAAGGGCCGCAACCGCGACACCGCCTGGTATTCGATCATCGACAAGGAGTGGCCCGCCCTCGAACGCGCCTTTGCCGCCTGGCTCGATCCCGCCAATTTCGACGAGACGGGGCGGCAGCGCCAACGTCTCGCCGACTGCCCCTGACCCATCGATACTCACCCTGTGCCGGCGGGAGGAATATTCTGGTTCAAACGAAAGAGATTGCCCGGGTCCCAAATGGCCTTGAGGGCCGCCAGACGCTCGAAATTGGCGCCATAGGCGTCCCGGGCGCGCGCCTCGCTCTCGCTGACGAAATTCACATAAGAACCCTCACCGCCGCTCGAGGAAAGCCTGGCGGTAACGCCCCGCACCCAGTCGACGCAGGCCGCATCATCCGACGGCTCAATCCAGCGGGCGCCGGGGGCTACGGCAAAGGCGGCAAGGCGATGCGGGTAGGCGGTGGCCTCGGGCGCAACATCGCCGATGGCGCCGCCGAACTGGCAGATCAGGATGTCCGACTGCGGTGTCGGCAGAGTTCTGGTGAGGTCGACCAGCATCTCGGGCACCGGGTCATCGAGACCGGCGAAATTGCGCGAGGTCCAGTAGTTCCGGGCACCCTTTTCGTAAACGCCGTCGAGCAGCTGCTGCGCCTCGACATAGGGCCGCGGCATGACGGCACTGCCGATCGGCTTGGCGGGCTCGTGCAGCGGCGCCAGGACCTTCTCGCCTTCCGCCGGATCGCCGGCGTAGCACTGCATCAGGGTCAGGACCCTGGTGCCATGAACCTGCTCGGACAGAAACGGCAGTGGCGGCGCCGTCATCAGGTCCGCCCAGACACAGCACTGCCTCGGGGCGGTTGCGGCAAAGCGGCGATAGCCACGAAGCACGTCGACCGCATCGTCGAGCCGATAGACGGTCGGGCCGAACAAGACTTCCGGGCCGACTTCGTGCAGGCGAAAGGTGAAGGCGGTGACGATGCCGAAATTGCCGCCCCCGCCGCGCAGACCCCAGAAGAGCTCAGGATTCTCGTCCTCGCTGGCTCTCACCTCTCGGCCTTCGGCGGTGACGAGTTCGGCCTGCACCAGATTGTCGATCGCGAGACCGTGGAGGCGGGAGAGCCAGCCGAAGCCGGCGCCGAGCGTCAAGCCGCCGACGCCGGTGGTGGAGACCACACCGCCGGGCGTTGCAAGGCCGAAGGCCTGCGTTTCCCGATCGAGATCGGCGAGCGTGGCGCCACCTTCGACCAGAGCGGTTCTGCGGTCGGGATCGACGGACACGGCCCGCATCGCCGAGAGATCGATCATCAGCCCGTCATCGCAGACAGCGGTGCCGGCGATATGATGGCCGCCGCCGCGTGCCGATATCAGGAGCCCGCGCTCCCGGGCGAAGTCGAGGGCGGTCTTGACGTCGGTGACATTGGCGCAGCGAGCGATAGCGCCCGGCCTGCGGTCGATCATCCCGTTCCAGACGGCGCGTACCTCGTCGTAATCGGCGTCATCCGGCCGGATCAGGACACCATCGAGCGCGGTTGCGAGCCGGGCAAGTTCGGTATCAAGCATGTTCAGGCTCCGATCTTCGTGGCGTTGATTTATGGCAGCGCCAGGGGAGAAGGATGGTGAAAACGGCAGGCCAGGAAAGTCAGAAATCTGGAGCACTCCAGATTCCGGAGTTGCAGGCCCGGGCGGCGAGTGCGAGATTAAAATCTATGAGACGCGGTTTCGGCCAATATTGTCCCCTGGCGCTCGCCGTCGAGCTGCTTGGCGAACGCTGGACCATTCTCGTCGTGAGCCGCCTGATCGACGGCTGCCGCCGCTTCAACGAGATCCACCGGGGCGTGCCCCGGATCTCGGCGACATTGCTGTCGCAGCGCCTGTCGCAACTGGAGCACGCGGGGCTGGTCGAGCGCCAGCCATTGCCCGACGGCCGGGGCTTCGACTATCTGCTGACGGCAGCCGGCGCCGAGCTCGAGCCCATCATCATGGACCTTGCCGTCTGGGGCCAGCGCTGGGGTCGGGATATGGTGACGGACGATCTCGATCCGGCCTTCCTCGCCTGGAGCATGCACACCCGGCTGAACACCAAGGCGATGCCGCCCGGACGCACGGTCATTGAGTTCGCGTTCCAGGGCACGCCGGCCGAGCTTCGGCGCTTCTGGCTGGTCCACGAGGATGGTGTCGTCGACATGTGCCTGAAACATCCGGGCTATGAGGTCGATATCAGGGTCGAGGCCGACATCCGGCGCTTCGTCGAGGCCTGGCGTGGGTTCCGCCCGCTGCGCCAGGAAATCGCCGCAGGTTCGATCCGCGTCGAGGGTCCGCCCGAGCTCAAGGGGGCCTTGCCCGACTGGCTGATGCTGAGCGCGCTTTCGCCCTATCCGCGTCTGCGGGGTGGGACGGAAAAGCAGCTCATGGCCGATGAGAAATCCGAGCAGACAGCGGCCTAGCCAGGAATAATCAGGGAGCGAGCCAATGACCACCAACAAGCCGAACGTCATCGTCATTCTGGTCGATGACATGGGCTTTGCCGATATGGGCTTCATGGGCTCGGAAATCAGGACACCCAACCTCGATCGCCTGGCCAAAGGCGGCATCGTCCTGACCTCGATGTATAATTGCGCGCGGTGCTGTCCGACCCGGGCCTCGCTGTTGACGGGG
>JBGSYN010000172.1:0-26356 GCA_041750975.1 Geminicoccaceae bacterium
CCCACGTCTTGACCTTGGCCGCATGGTGCACCTTGAGGTTGTCGACGACCAGGAACACCTTCTGCCCGGCGTCCTTGGTCAGGCGCCGCAGGAAGGCGATGAACCGGTCGGCGTTCAAGGCCCCCTCGTAGAGCATGAAGCGCATCAGGCCGCGATTGCTGACCGCCGAGATCATGCTTTGGGTGATCCTCTTGGCGGTACGGACGATCACGGGGGTATGCCGCTTCGGCGCATAGGAACGGCCGATCTGGTCCTGGTTGGAGATGCCGGTCTCGTCGCCCCAGTAGATTGCCGCACCCTCGGCCTTGGCGCGCATGGCGATCGCCGGGTAGTGCCGCTCCAGCCAGGCCGCGACCACCGTCGGCCGGCGCTCCCTGGCCCGAGCCAGGGGCTTTTGCGGGGTCATGCCCCAGCGCTGCAGATAGAGCTGCACCGTCGACAGGCCGAGCGTCTTGTCGCAGCGCAGCGCGATCAGGTCGCGCACGGCACGGCTGGTCCACAAGGCGAACGGCAGCTTCAGCTGATCAGGCAGCCGGTCGCGGATCCAGACCTGGACCTTACCCGCCTCGTCCGCCGTCAGCAGCCCCTTGCCGCGCCGCGGCGACACCCGCCGGCCGTCGAGCACGCCGTCATCACCCTGCGCGCGGTAGCGCTGCAGCCAGATGTTGACCGTCTGCCGCTGCACGCCCACGATCTCGGCCGCTTGCGCCTGGCTCAGGCCCCGCTGCAGGATCAAGCACAGCGCGCGGCGGCGCAACTCCTCCTGCGCCGCCCGGCCAATGCTGCGAAAATCCCGTGTCTCCATGCCCAAAGCCTAGCAGGTCGCAAACCGTTGTCAGGTATAATTATGGGGTATTAGTAAGTTCCTCGGTCCTTGAACCTGCGCATGAAGCATTCTTTCATCAGACTAAAATACAGTATCGATGGGAGTGGCGATGGTCAGTGCGAAAATTTCAAGCGTATGATGCTGGTCTACGTCTCCATTTAATGGTGATGACCATTGGATCAGCTGATGGAGGTCGTCTGGATATAGGATGTGGCGGTAGATCCGGCTCGCTCTTTTTTTGCGGAGTGACATTAATCACTGCGGGCCGGTCACCAATAAATTAGCGACGTTTGCTTAATGAAAGGAATTTTTATTTCCTTGAGGCGCCATTCCTTGGAGCAACTGGCTTCAGGATTGAGATATTTTAGTCTGGGAGCCAACCATGACGGCCACCGAAGCAATTGAAGGCATGATGTTGGTCTGCTTCTCGATGGGCTGGTACTGGTCGATCGCCAAGATGCTGCAGGTCAAGACTGCATCCGGCAAGAGCCTGACCTTCGTGGTGCTTATCTGCTCGGGCTATGCTTTGGGCGTCGGCTCCAAGCTGGCGGCCTGGCATAGCGGCGGTGACCTGAGCTTCCTGGTCTATGTCTATGGCTGGAATTTCCTGGTGATCCTGTTCGATGCGGTCCTGGTGCGCCGCTATTCGAGGCCGCGCCGCCGAGCTCACGACCGCGTCTATGGACTGGATCAGGTGCGCAGGGCAGCCTGACACCCGCAGCCTCGGAACCGTTTCCAATGAAATCCATGACCAATGGGGACTGGGCGCTGTGCGGATTATTGTCCCTGCTTTTCGGCACGACGTTCTTCTCCACCGAAATCGCCCTGGGCTCGATGAGCCCGCTGACCATCGTCGCCACGCGCATGACCATGGCGGCAACGGTCCTGTGGCTCATTGTCTGGCGGCTCGGCCTGGAGCGACCCAAGGGATTCGCTATCTGGTGGCGGCTTGGGGTCATGGGCTTGATCAACAATGCTCTCCCGTTAAGCCTGATTGCCTGGCCGCAGGTTCACATTACCAGTGGCGTTGCCGGCATTCTGGATGCGACGACGCCGCTGTTCGCCCTGGTCTTCGCCCATGTCATGACCGCCGACGAGCGCCTGACCTGGCGCAAGGCACTGGGCGTCACCATCGGCTTTTGCGGCGTCATCTTGATGATCGGCAGCGATGCGCTGGCCGGGTTCGACTGGCGTTCGGTCGGGCAATTGGTGCTGTTGAGCGCCAGCATGCTCTATGCACTGGCCAGCATCTGGGGCAAGCGACTACGCGGTCTCCATCCAATCATGGCGGCGACCGGAACGGTGACCATGGCTGCAATGTTCATGATCCCTGTCGCTCTCATCGTCGATGGGCCGACCTTCGACGCCGCCGCCGTTCAATGCGGCACTCGCCCTCCTGGCCCTTTCCCTGCTGTCCTCGGTCGGTGCCGACACACTCTATTTCAAGATGCTGAACCGCGTCGGCGCCACCAATCTGCTGCTGGCGACCTTCCTGATACCGATCGTAGCCGTGACCGCCGGCACGCTGATCCTGGATGAGCCGCTGGGTGTGCATTCGCTCATCGGCATGCTCACCATCGCCCTCGCCCTGGCGGTAGTCGACGGCCGCCCGATGGCAATCTTCAAGTGGCGAACGCGCATGGCCGCTGGTGGAGCCGCCCTAGAGGTCCGACAGGAACCGAGCAGCCAAGTCGCCTGAGGCAGCCTGATTGCGGTGACCGCCGTTGCGCAATTTCCATTGCATGCCTCTCGACCGCCGTGCCGACCGGCGATAATCTCACCCTCCGTTGGGCGCGGGTCATGACAGGGGAAACGCAGTGAGCACGATCACCGTCAAGGATGGAACGACCATCTATTTCAAGGATTGGGGTTCGGGTCAGCCTTTCGTGCTGAGCCATGGCTGGCCGCTTTGCTCGGACAGCTGGGAATCCCAGGCCTTTTTCCTGGCGTCCAACGGCTACCGTGTCGTCACGCACGACCGCCGTGGCCATGGCCGCTCCAGTCAGCCCTGGACCGGCAACGAGATGGACACCTATGCCGACGATCTCGCCGAGCTGATCGCCGCACTCGATCTGCATGACGTCATCCTGGCCGGCTTCTCGACCGGCGGCGGCGAGATCGCCCGCTATATCGGCCGTCATGGCACCGGCCGCGTCGCCAAGGCCGGCCTGATCTCGGCGGTTCCGCCCCTGATGCTCAAGACCGACGCCAATCCGGGTGGCCTGCCGATCGAGGTCTTCGACGGAATTCGCGCGGGCAGCGTCGCCGACCGCTCCAAGCTCTATCATGACCTGGCGTCAGGGCCGTTTTTCGGCTTCAACAGACCGGGGGCGGATATCTCGCAAGGCATGATCGACGCCTTCTGGCTCCAGGGCATGATGGCCGGACACAAGAATGCCTATGATTGCATCGAGGCGTTCTCGGAGACGGATTTCACCGAGGATCTCAAACGCTTCGATGTCCCGACGCTGATCATTCACGGCGACGATGACCAGATCGTGCCGATCGGCGCTGCGGCGCAGGCCTCGGCCAAGCTGGTCAAGAACGCCACCTTGAAGGTCTATCCAGGCGCTCCGCATGGCCTCACCCACACCCACAAGGAACGGCTCAACCAGGATCTTCTGGCATTCGCCAAGGGGTCCTAGTGGTACGAATTCGACGGAAGATTCCCTTCCGTCGAATTCGTACCACTAACTTCATGATTGTAGTGGATTTTGCGCTTCAACGTATGGGGTACCATTTGTTGAAGCCAATCCACTAGGCTCCATACACCATCCGCCGTGAATTCCGTTTGACTGTCGGGGGCTTGTCACTGAGGTTGGATCCGAACCCGCTTTGCCGCGGGAGGCTCAGCCCGGTCCCGGGTGCAAAATCAAAGGGAGGCTTAAACGATGCCCATACCTACCGAACCCGTCGGCTCGCTGCCGCGACCGATGAAGTTGCAGGAGGCGATTGCCGCCTATGATGAAGGCAAGATCACCCAGGCGCAGCTGCAGGCGGAGCAGGACGTGGCCTGCCGCGATTCGATCGAACGGATGGAGGCGACCGGCTCGCCGATCGTCAGCGATGGCGAGCAATGCGCTTCGAGTTTCGCCACATATCCGGTGACCGACACCCTGGCCGGCACCGGCCTTGCCGACAAACTGGTGGCAGACGGTCAGTATTTCGCGATTTTTACGGATGGCCACCATCGCCAGCTGCCGCGGTTGACCGGCGGGCCGTTCCGCTACAAGACTTATGCCTCCCAATATCTCGAGAAATCGATCGGGATGGCTTCAAAGCCGATGAAGCAGGCGGCGATCGCACCCTCGATGCTGGCGCTGCTCTATCCGCTCGATGGCGAGGTCGAGGGCTATTCGCGCGAGCAGTTCCTGAGCGATCTGGTCGACGAATGCGAGAAGGATATCCGCCAGTGCTTCAAGACCGGAGCCGTGCGGGTGTCGATCGATTTCACCGAGGGCCGGCTGGCCTGCCGTAATGATCCGAGCAATCCCTGGACCGGCCGCGGCATGCTGGGCCAGTTCATCGCGCTCAACAACCGTGTGCTCGATCGCTTCTCCGCCGAGGAGCGTGTCAATATCGGCATCCATACCTGTCCCGGCGGCGACTGCGACGCGACCCACAGCGCCGATGTCGATTACGCCGAGCTGCTACCGAGCCTGTTCCAGATGAACGCCGGCTATTTTCTGATGCAGCTCGCGAGCGAGCCCGACAAGGAGCGGGTCTATAAGCTGATCGGCGAGCACAGCCGCGAGGACCGCAAGGGCGTCCCGCAGGTCTGCTTCATCGGCGTGATCAATCCGCAGGACCCCAAGGTCGAGACGCCGGAGCAGGTCTGCGCCGATCTCGAGCTGGCATCGCAATATATTCCCAAAGAGCGGCTGGGGGCGACCGACGATTGCGGCTTCTCGCCCTTCAGCATCGACGTCAAGCCGAAACATGGCTCACCGGATGTGGCGCGCGATATCGCTTTCGAGAAAATCACCAGCCGAGTGAAAGGTGTCGCCATGGCATCAGCCCAGCTGAATCTTGACTGAGCCTCCAAACTTCTACCAGCAGGTGTAGCCGCCATCGGCGAGGACGATGCTGCCGGTCATCAGGCTGGCGGCGTCGGAGGCCAAGAACAGCACCACCGAGCCGATCTCCTCCGACTGGCCGACCCGGCCCATCGGAGTCATCTCCAGCCAGACGGGTCCCATTCTCTCGTCCTCGAGGCCGAACCGGTTGAGCGGTGTTTCGATATAGGTGGGGGCCACCGCATTGACCCGGACGCCGCGGCTGGCCCACTCGGCCGCGAGCGACTTCGTCAGATGATGCACGGCGGCCTTCGAGGCATTGTAGAATGATTGCGGCTGCGGCTTGTTGACGATGAAGCCGGACATCGAGCCGACATTGACGATCGCACCCTTGCCTTTGCCCAACATCTGGCGGCCGAAGCTGCGGCAGCACCAGAACAGGCCATTGAGGTTGATATCGATATGCAGGCGCCAATGCTCGTCGCTGGTGTCTTCCGCCCGCACGTCGCTTTTGGCGATCCCCGCATTATTGACCAGGATATCGCAGCCGCCGAAGTCGCGCTCGACCCGCTTCGCGCAATCCTCGACCTGGCTCGAATCCGCGACGTCGAGTGTCATGGCATGGGCTTCGATACCTAGTGCTTCGAGCTTGGCGCGAGCCTCCTCGCCCCGTTCCGGCAGGAGTTCGCCGATGATCACGCGAGCCCCCGCCTCGCCCAAAGCTTGGGCACAGGCAAAGCCAATGCCCTGGCCGGCACCGGTCACGACGGCGGTGCGGCCCTTGAGATCGAATTTTTCCAGATACATCGGAGCCTCCCCGGGCTTCTCAGGCTGCGGCCGTCGTCGGGTCCTTGATATCGGCAAGCGGATGTCGCCTCGCCCTTCGGACGGCGCTGCCATCCTCCTTGAAGAGGTGACAGACGCGGCCATCGATCGCGACATTGACCTGATCATGCACGCGCGTCGGGTTCTCGCCATCGGCATGGACCACGAGCATGACGCCGTCGGTGACCTGAGTGTAGAGATAGGTCTCGCCGCCGAGCCGCTCGGCCACCAGGACCTCGCCCGAGATGTCACCCCGGTCGGCGACCTTGAGGTGTTCGGGACGCACGCCGAGGGTCAGGGCTTCGCCCTGCTTGACCTGACCGGGTGCGACGTCGACCTTGATCTCATCACGGTTGGCGAGGGCCACGGTGACGCCATCTTCATCGGTCGCGACCACTTTGGCGACTAGAAAATTCATCTTCGGCGAGCCGATGAAGCCCGCCACGAACAGATTTTCGGGGTGGTGATAGAGCTCGAGCGGTGTTCCCGCCTGCTCGATGATACCGCGTTGCAGCACGACGATCTTATCGGCGAGCGTCATCGCCTCGATCTGATCGTGGGTGACGTAGATCATCGTCGCATCGAGCTCGTCATGAAGGCGGGCCAGCTCGATCCGCATCTGCACCCGAAGGGCAGCATCAAGGTTGGACAAGGGCTCGTCGAACAGGAAGACCTTGGGGTCGCGGACGATGGCGCGGCCGATCGCGACGCGCTGGCGCTGACCGCCGGACAAGGCCCCCGGCTTGCGGTCGAGATATTCCTCGAGTTGCAGCACGCGGGCCGCTTCGAGCACCTTGGCATTCCGGTCGGCCTTGGAGGCCCCGGCCAGCCGCAGCGCAAAGCCCATATTGTCCCGCACCGTCATATGCGGGTAGAGGGCATAGGACTGAAAGACCATCGCAAGGCCGCGCTCGGCCGGCGGCACGTCATTGACCCGTTCGCCGTCAATCATGAGCTCGCCGTCACTGATCTCCTCGAGACCGGCGATCATCCGCAGCAGGGTCGATTTCCCACAACCGGATGGGCCGACGAAAACGACGAAGTCGCGGTCATTGATGTCGAGATCGACACCCTTGATGACCTCGACATCACCATAATATTTCCGAAGGTTGCGCAACCGCAGCGTCGACATCGATGTCTCCCTATTTCACGGCGCCGAAGGTCAGGCCACGAACGAGTTGTTTCTGGCTGAGCCAGCCAAAGACCAGAATGGGGGCGATGGCCATCGTCGAGGCCGCCGACAGCTTCGCCCAGAACAGCCCCTCGGGCGCAGAAAACGAGGCGATGAAGGCCGTCAGAGGTGCCGCCGAGGCCGTCGTCAGATTGAGGCTCCAGAACGCTTCGTTCCAGCAGATGATGATCGAGAGCAAAGCGGTGGACGCGATGCCCGGCAGCGAAAGCGGCATCAAGAGATGCACCACTTCCTGGCCCGGCCTCGCCCCGTCCATACGCCCCGCCTCGAGGATATCCTTCGGCACTTCCTTGAAGAACGTATAGAGCATCCAGACGATGATCGGGAGATTCATCAAGGCATAGATCACGATCAGGCCGAACCTCGTGTCGATCAGCCCGAGATCGCGGAAAATCAGATAGATCGGGACCAGAACGCCGACCGGCGGCAGCATCTTGGTCGAGAGCATCCATAGAAGTGTCGGGCGGGTCCGCTTGGTCGGAAAGAAGGCCATGGCGTAACTGGCCGGAACGGCGAGGAGCAAGGCCAGGATCGTGGCGCCGACCGAGATCACAATACTGTTGAACGCGAATTTAAGGTAGTCGGCGCGCTCCTGCACCGCCGCGTAATTCTCGAGTGTCGGCTCGAAAAACAGCGAGGGCGGGGTCGATACGGCCTCGACCTCGGTCTTGAAGCCGGTAATCAGCATCCAGAAGATCGGGAAGAACAGAAGCGCCGCAGCCATCCATGCGACCAGCGAAATAATCAGCTTGCTACGGAGTTTGCGATTCATCGGCCACTCCTAAGCGTCGAGGTTGCGGGCGATGGCCCGGACCAGGAAGATCGCCACGATATTGGCGAGGATGATCGCGATGACGCCGCCTGCAGACGCCCCGCCGATATCGAACTGGAGTAGTGCCCGAATGTAGATGAGATAGGCGAGATTGGTGCTGGCGAGGCCCGGCCCGCCGGAGGTCGTAACGAAAATCTCGGCGAAGATGGTGAGGAAGAAGATCGTCTCGATCATGATGACCACGCTGATCGCGCGGCCGAGATGCGGCAGGATGATGAAGAAGAACATCGAGAATGGGCCGGCGCCGTCCATCCGCGCCGCCTCCTTCTGCTCGCTGTCGAGCGACTGCATGGCGGTCAAGAGGATGAGCAACGCGAACGGCAGCCATTGCCAGGCGACGATGATGACGATCGAGGTCAGGGGCAGATCCGCGAACCAATCGATCCTGCCGAAGCCCAATGATGTCGTGATCCAGGCAAAGACGCCATTCACCGGATGCATCAGCATGTTCTTCCAGATCAAAGCGCTGACGGTGGGCATGACGAAGAACGGGGCGATGGCGAACAGGCGCGCGATGCTGCGGCCGTAGAATTCCTGATCGAAAAGGACGGCAAGCAGGGTGCCGAGGACGACGGTGGCGACCAGGACCCAGCCGACCAGGAACAGCGTGTTGAACATCGCCGTCAAGAGGGCCGGATCGGTCAGCAGATAGCGGTAGTTGTCGAAACCCGCAAAACCGCTGATGGTCGGATTGAGCAGGTTATAGCGCTGGAAGGAAAACCACAGCGTCATGCCGAGCGGCACGATCATCCAGAGCAGCAGAACCCCGACCGACGGCCCCAAGAGGGGTAGGGTGTTGACGTCACGCCGACGCCGCCTGCCGGACTTTTTGGTGGGCGATGTCGTTGCCGCCGGGGCGGCCGCCGTGGAGTTGCTCATGATTGGCAATCACCAGATTGACTGCGGTGACCCGCCGGCCGGCCCATCATGGAACCGACCGGCTCTGATCGATGCGCCCGTCAGGCGCGATCGCCTATTTCGGATAACCTGCCTGCTGCATGGTGCGGGCGGCCGACGATTGCGAGGTCTGCAACGCCTGTTCCACACTCATCTGGCCGGTCAACGCCGCCGCGACCGACTGCCCGACCTGCGTGCCGATGCCCTGGAACTCCGGGATCGCGACGAACTGAATGCCGGTATAGGGCACCGGGTCCGCGGTCGGGTTGCTCGGATCGGCGCTGAGGATAGCGGATTTGGTGAATTCGGCGAACGGCGCTGCCTCGAGATAGGCTTCGTTCTCATAGGTCGATTGGCGGGTGCCGGGAGGTGCAGAAACCCAACCTTCCTCCTCACCGACCAATTCGACATAGTCCTTCGATGTCGCCCATTTGAGGAATTCCTTGGCCTCGTCGGCATTGTCGGAACTGGCCGGAATGCCGAGTGCCCAGGCCCAAAACCAACCTGCCCCATTGGGTGTTTCTTGAATTGGGGCCGGCGCAAATCCCGTCACGTCGGCAACCTTGCTTTCCGAGGGATTGAAGATGTAGCCGGCAGCCGAGGTGGCATCGACCCACATTGCGCAGTTGCCGCTGGCAAACAGCGCGCGGTTTTCGTTATGGCCGTTTGAGCTGGCGCCCGGTGGGCCGTAATTATTCAAGAGATCGACATAGAAGGTGACCGCCTCCTGCCATTCCGGCGAATCCAGTTGCGGTTCCCACTCCATGTTGAACCACTCGCCGCCGAAGGTATTCACCAGCGTGCCGACAAAGGCCATATTCTCCCCCCAGCCCGGCTTGCCGCGCAGGCACATGCCGTAAACCTGGTTGTCGGGGTCGTGCAATTTCTCGGCCCATTCCGCGATCTGATCGTAGGTCGGCTGGTCGGGCATCGTAATGCCTGCCTCCTCGAACAAATCGGTGCGATAGAATAGGAACGAACTCTCAGCATAGAACGGCACGGCGTAGAGCGTGCCGTCGGCGGAGAGACCATTGCGGACGTTCTCGAAGATATCGTCGTAGTCGTAGTCGTCGCCGAGATCGTCGACTGCGACGAGCCAGTCCTGGGCGCCCCAGATCGGGGCCTCATAAGCCCCGATCGTAATGATATCGAACTGGCCGCCGCCCGTCGCGATATCGGTCGTCACGCGTTGGCGGAGAACGTTTTCCTCGAGCACGACCCACTCGAGATCGATATCCGGATATTGCTCCTCGAACGCCGAAGAGAGGTTCTGCATGATGATCATGTCGGAGTTGTTGACCGTGGCGATGGTTACCGTTCCGGCAAGGACCGGCCCCGCATTGATCAAGAGCGCCATAGACGCCGCCGTCGCCAGTATCGGCTTGTTCATTTGTCGTCTCCCATTTGGTGCGCGTCATCTGATGAGCGCTGGCATAGTCGATGTCAAAACTATTGTCGATGAACCGGTGATCCATGGGCAAGGCTCCAAGAAGACGCAACAGCGACTTCTTGCGCTTCATCGGATCGAAATCGCTCACGGAAGCACCCAGGATCATTGATCCTGGGACCGCCGCCGCTTATGATACCATCGCATTTGGGAAATCTCTTGTACTTCAGAGACCCAGATCAGGGAGCGGATCATGACAAAGAAAAGGCTTTTGAACGGCAGCGCCGTTGTGGCGGTTGCGGGAATCCTGCTCATTGGTGGAGGCGCCATGGCAGAGCCCGAAGTCGAGCTTATGCACATGTGGACTTCCGGCGAAAGTGCCAACGCTCTGGCCGACATCGCCAATCGTTTTCGCGAGCAAGGCGGCACCTGGAGAGACAATGCCATCGCCGGCCATACTGCCACACAGTATGCTGCACTTCGTGCGCGTGTGATCGCCGGCGATGCACCAACGGCCGTGCAGCTCAAGGGTCCGAACATCCAGGAATGGGTCGAGGCCATCGGCCTCGCGAACCTCGATCCAATTGCCGAAGCCGGGAATTGGCGTGATGTTATCGCTCCGGCCTTGATCGACATCATGTCCTATGACGGGCACTTAGTCGCCGTGCCGATCAATATCGAGCGGGTCAACTGGATGTTTAGTTCACCTAAAGCCTTGGCGGCGATAGGCGAGACCGAGCCACCGAAGACGTGGGCCGAGTTCAATGCGATGGCCGAGAGAATGGACGCGGTCGGTATTATCCCCGTGGCCCATGGCGGTCAGGACTGGCAGGACATTACGATCTTCGAGAATGTGGTCCTCGGTCAGGGTTTGGACTTCTACAAAAAGTCGTTCATCGAGCTTGATGACGAAACCCTGCGAGGCCCGAAGATGATCGCAACCTTCGATCAGCTCCGCAAGATGGTAAACTGGATGGATGAGGGCATGCCGGGCCGCGACTGGGGCGAAACTTCTGCCCTGGTCGCCAAGGGCGAGGCTGGTTTTCAACTAACGGGTGATTGGTTTGTGGGCAATATGGGGCAGCTCGGCTATGTTCCTGGGACCGATTATGTTTGCTCTGCGCTACCGACCACCGATGGCTCGTCCGCCTTCTCCCTGAACCCGAACTCATTTGCATTTTTCGAACAAGACGATCCCGATCGCCAAGCCGGACAAAAGTTGCTGGCCGAGTTGATTATGGATCCTGAAGTCCAAGCCCGGTTCAACAAGGTCAAAGGGTCGCTTCCCGCTCGGATGGACGTCGATCTCAGCGATTTCGGCTATTGCCAGCAGCTCGCCATGGAACATCTAGAGCAATCGATCGAGGCGGACGCCCTAGTGCCGAGCCTCGCCCACTCGATCGCACAGCCACAGCGGATCCGCTCATCCGTGATGGAGATCGTCAGTAATTTCATGAATACGAATATGAGCTCGAAGGATGCCGCCAATCAGGTCGCAGACGCCGTCCAAGCGAATATTTAGCTTATTCGGGAGATGCTGCGCCGGTGCGTTGGCGCAGCATCGTTGACGATCAAATATCGAGACTGAGCATCTAGCCGGATTGTTTTTCGACTAGGTCTTTGTCATTTCGTCGATGGGTGCGCCCGCTGTGTTTACGCGAGCTGGTTCAATCCCAATAAGATTGTCGGGCACAGAGTGATCCAGCGACGAGCGCGATGGTATGCAAGAGCTTAATGTCGTTGCCTCAACGACCCGGAATCACTCTTTAAAACATGCAATATGGTTGCTCAACAGGCCGCCGCCGCTTATGGAAACGAAGCGTTGCTGAAATCCGGTTAATTCCAAGACTCATATCAGGGAGCAAGTCATGACGATGAAGTCACTCTTGAAAGGTACGGCCGTTATCGCCGTTGCCGGCGCGTTGCTGAGCGGCGGTGTCGCTAGGGCCGAGCCCGAAGTCGAGCTCATGCATATGTGGACGACGGGCTCGGGCGCCGAGGCTCTGGCCAAGGTTGCAGACAAGTTCCGCGAGCAAGGCGGCACCTGGACCGACAACGCCATTGCCGGGCACACCGCCAGCCAGTACGCGGCGCTTCGCGCCCGGGTGATGGCCGGGGACGCGCCGACGGCAGTGCAGCTCAAAGGCCCCAATATCCACGAGTGGGCCGAAGCCGTCGGGCTTGCCGACCTCAGCCGCATTGCCGAGCCTGGCAATTGGAGCGAGGTCATGGCACCTGCGCTCGTCGACATCATGTCCTATGATGGCCACTTCGTGGCCGTGCCGGTCAACATCCACCGTGTGAATTGGATGTACACGTCGAGAAAGGCGTTGGACGCCATCGGCGAAACCGAGGCGCCCGAGAATTGGGACCAGTTCAACGCTATGGCCGAGAAGATGGAAGCCGCAGGAATCATTCCGGTGGCCCATGGCGGGCAAGATTGGCAGGACATCACGATTTTCGAAGCCGTGGTGATGGGAATGGGTCTCGATTTCTACAAGAAGGCGTTCATCGACCTCGATGACGAAACCCTGCGCGGTCTGGAAATGGTGGCGACCTTCGATCAACTCCGCAAAATGGTCGACTGGATGGATGAAGGCATGCCGGGCCGGGCCTGGAGCGAAGCAGCGGTCCTGGTCATGAAGGGCGAGGCCGGCTTTCAGTTTCAGGGGGATTGGTATGTCGGCGATATGAGCCGGCTTGGTTACGAACCTGACACAGATTATCTCTGCACGACCCAGCCGACCGCAGACGGCTCATTCGGCTACACCCTGAATTCCGATTCCTTCGCTTTCTTCGAGCAGGACAGCGAGGACCGACAGGAAGGCCAGGCTCTCTTCGCTGAGCTTGCAATGTCGCCAGAAGTTCAGGTCTTCTTCAATCAAGCGAAAGGCTCGATCCCCGCACGGATGGACATCGACCTTAGCGACTTCAACTCATGCCAACAATTGTCGGCGGAGCATCTCAACCAAGCCATCGAAACCGGCGGGCTCGTTCCCAGCCTCGCTCACTCGATGGCGCAACCGCAGCGGATCCGCTCATCCGTCATGGAGATCGTCTCGAATTTCATGAACACCGATATGAGCTCCGAGGATGCGGCCAATCAGATCGCGGACGCGGTCCAAGCGAACATCTAGGCCTTGAGCAGGGTGCTGCGTCGGCCATCCATGCAGCACCCTGCATTTTCATACGCTCATTGAACATGGGGACATACCAGGGGTAAACCGTGGCAACGATCGACTTAGGCCAGATCAAGAGGACCTACGGCGCCGGGCGGGAGACAAGCTATGCTCGCCCCAAGCCATCGTTTGGCGATCGTATCCAGTCTTGGATGCCGCAAATCGTGATGACGCCATCGATTTTGGCGGCGATGTTTTTTACGTACGGTTTCGTCCTCTGGACCCTCTACGTCAGCTTCACCAACTCGCAAATGATGCCGAGTTACGAGTTCGCCGGCCTTATTTCCTATCAAAAGCTCTGGGCGAATACGCGTTGGCAAATTGCCTATACGAATTTCTTCCTATTCGGTTCCTTCTACGTCGTCATCACGACAATTATCGGCCTCGCACTCGCTATTTTCATGGATCAGAGAATTCGCGCGGAAGCCTTCTTCCGTTCGATTCTGCTCTATCCGATGGCCATCTCGTTCGTCGTCACCGGGCTTGTTTGGCGATGGCTACTCAACCCCGACACCGGTGTCGAGAAGATGGTCCAGGATCTTGGTTGGCTGGGGTTTCAGTTCGACTGGATCGTCGACAGGGACATGGCGATCTACACGGTCGTGTTCGCCGGCGTGTGGCAAGCCTCGGGCTTCGTCATGGTGCTCTTCCTTGCCGGCATTCGCTCGGTCGATTCGAATCTCGTCAAAGCGGCCCAAATCGACGGGGCGCCAATGTGGATGATTTATTGGCGGATCATCATACCGGCGATCCAGCCAATCTTGATCGCGGTCCTGATCATTCTCGTCCAGAACGCGCTGAAGACCTTTGAACTGGTGCAAGCGCTCACCAGCGGTGGCCCCGGCATCGCGACGACGGTGCCTGCCATCTTCGTCTTCGACGTGATGTATGCACGCGGGCAGTTCGGCCAGGGTGCTGCAGGCGCCATTATGATGCTCGTCATGCTGCTGGTCTTCTTGATACCCTATTTGGTGTATCTTCGGATGCGACGCCGGCGGGAGGCAGAGTAGTGTCCGATGCAGGTTTCGATCACACCAAGCTCGGTACGCTCCAGCAGCGGATCTTTTCGAGGACCGTGGTCTATACGGTCCTGATAGGGTTCACGATCCTTTATGTCCTGCCGCTGATTGTCGTCACGCTGACGAGCTTTCGTTCGCTTGAAGACATCTATACGGGCTCGCTGATCGCCTTTCCCAGGTCGTTCGATTTCAGCGCCTGGGGGAAGGTATGGAGTACCGGCTGCGTCGGCGGCAACTGCCAAGGCATCAGCCCCTATTTCATCAACTCCGTCGAACTGGTTGTCCCGGCGACGCTGATCTCGACCGCAATCGGCGCCATCAATGGCTACGCCTTGACGAAGTGGCGCTTCAAGGGCAGCGAGTTCGTCTTTGCCTTCATTCTCTTCGGTGTCTTCATTCCCGGTCAGCTGATGCTCCTGCCCTGGGCTTGGGTGCTCGGCAAGATCGGCTTGTCGAACTCGACCTGGGGCCTGGTCATGGTCCACGTGATCGGCGGCTTGGGTTTCGTCACCCTGTTCTGCCGCAATTACTATATGAGCATTCCCGATGAACTCATCAAAGCCGCCCGTATCGACGGTGCCGGATTTTGGACGATCTTCAGGCGCATCGTTCTGCCATTGTCACCCCCGATCCTCGTCGTCGTCGTTATCTGGCAGTTCACGCACATCTGGAATGAGTTCCTGTTCGCGACGACGTTTACTTCAGGTTACAATAAACCGATTACGGCGGCACTGATCGCCATGACCGCGCCGCAAACGGACATTCGGGAATACAATGTCGAAAGCGCGGCTGTAATTATCGCGGCATTGCCGACGCTGCTCATCTATTTCTTCGCCGGCAGATATTTCATGCGCGGGCTCACTGCGGGATCGGTCAAAGGTTAACCCATGTCTTTGGAAGTTTCCGACCTCTATAAAAGCTTCGGTCCGGTCGAGGTCCTAAAGGGGATCAATCTTGAGGCCGAGCCCGGCGAGTTCGTTGTGCTGGTCGGCCCATCAGGCTGCGGCAAGTCCACGCTCCTTGCCATTATCGCGGGGCTCGAGAAGGCGAGCCAGGGCGATGTCGTCATCGGCAACCGGATCGTCAACGAAATCCATCCGAAAGACCGCGATATCGCCATGGTCTTTCAGAATTATGCACTCTATCCGACCATGACGGTTCGCGAGAACCTGACCTTCGGCTTGCAGGTTCGGGGCATCCCCAAGAACGAGCAGCAGGAAGCGGTCAGGCGGGTCGCGGAATTCCTGAAGATCACCGAACTGCTCAATCGCCGCCCCAGCCAGCTCTCGGGCGGTCAGCGGCAGCGCGTCGCCATGGGCCGCGCCCTGGTTCGCAACCCGATCCTGTTCCTGTTCGACGAGCCGCTGTCCAACCTCGACGCCAAGCTTAGGGTCGAAATGCGGACCGAGATCAAGAAGCTGCACCAGGCCCTCAGGACCACCGTGGTCTACGTGACCCACGATCAGATCGAGGCGATGACCCTGGCAAGCCGGATCGCGGTGATGCATGGCGGGCAGATCCAACAATACGCCGATCCCCAGACGACCTACGAAAGGCCCAACAACATCTTCGTCGCGAGCTTCATGGGCGCCTTGCCGATGAACCTCGTCAAGGGCACGTTGATGAACGGCGATGGCGTGCAGATCCGGGTCGACGATCCGGATGGCTCGAGCGTCGATCTGCCGATCCCCAATCCCAATGACGCCATCGCCCGGAACATCGGCCGCGAGGTCATCTTGGGAATTCGTTCAGAGCACTTCGATCGCCGTGAGCACATGACCGGCGATATCCCGCCGCACATGGGCACGATCAATTGCAACGTCGAGGTCACGGAGCCGACCGGTGCCGAGACCATGGTCGTGTTCCGCTTCGGCGACGAGGAAATGGTGGCACGCGTCGAGCCCGATTCCGCCCCTGGCCCTGGCGACAAGATCGGTCTTACGGTCGATATGCGCAAGGCCTGCATCTTCGATCCGGCGACCGAGCGGCGGCTCGGCGCCTAGACCGGCTCGCTGCATGCTCTCCCGAGCTATGGTTCTTGGCGCCTGCTTGTGGGTGGCGGGTCTCAATGCCGGCCTGACACAGCCGCAAACGGTCTTCGATGCCTACACCCGAGAACTCCGATCGGTCTTCTGGAACGAGATTTATCCGGATGGCGGCGAGACCCTCTACTGCGGCCTCGAGTTCAAATATCGCGAGGACGGACTGAACATCGAACATGTATTCCCGGTCGCCTGGATGACCCGACACTTCGGCTGCGGCAACCATCGAGAATGCCTCCGCGTGAGCCCGGCATTCAATCGGATGAAGGCCGACCTGCATAATATGTACCCGACCCGGGAGGATGTGAATTACGATCGGGGCAGTCTTCCGTTCGGCATCATCCAGGGCGAACGATGGCGGTTCGAAAGCTGCGACTTCGAGGTCACCGACATCGTCGAGCCGCGGCCCGCTGCCCGGGGCGAGATCGCCCGCGCCATCCTGCACATGACCGAGTCTTATGAGGTCGATCTGCCGGCGGACCGGCGCGACCTGATGCAGGCATGGCACGAGGCCGATCCGCCAAGCCAGGACGAACTGCGCCGACACGAGCGGATCGCCCGAATCCAGGGCACGCGCAATCGGTTCATCGACCACCCGGATTGACCAGCCGCCAATAACCCTGTCGAAGATCGCCCGCCGCCGAGAGGAATGCCCCAATCCGCCACCATGGTTGCGGAGCCCTATCAGCACGCTACCACTATCGCCTATGATGCAACGGCACCTTCTCCTTGCGATGCACGACCGGCCGCGGCGGAGCAGGCTCAGGTGCAGGCGATAATTCGTTCGTGCAGTTTGCTGTAGGAAGGTTTTCCGAAAGGGGCGACCCGCCCCTCTCGGCCTCTCCCGGACATGGTGGTTCGGGCGCGGGTGAGGCCGGCAGAGCCCGGGAATCGCTACCGATTAATTCGTTCGTACACTCTTCTCTTGCAGGTTCCGGGACGGGCAGGAATTCGTTTGTGCAATTCTCGTTCGCGGGCTCGACGGCAGGTTGGAAATCGTTCGTGTAATCTTGCTCGGACGCCGAACCACGACTGTCCCGATAAGCCGCGAGATTGGCAAGAGCGCGCTTGAGGTCCATCGAGACTTGACCGCGATAGCGCAGCATGGTCGCGAGCGAGGCGCGGTTCTCGGGCTTGTTGACGAGATTGCTGCCATGCACCCGGTCCGGGCTTGTCGGCGGCATGTCGGACATCACGTCGGCCTCCATTCGATCCGCCCGCACCTCCCGCCAGAACGCAATGACGATCGCCTCAACGAACTGCCGCTCCATGGCATCCCTGGGCTTTAAATCCTTCTTGATCTCCGCCGCAAAAGCCTCGAACTCCTCGACCGTCTCCTCCGGCAGCAACCGAAACTTCTCCGCCCGAAGCCCGTGCTTCAACGCATTCATCGATGATCTGGCTTTACCTTCAGGGGTATTGGGGCCGCGTTTCTTGGGTGTTGGCATTTCCTTGGTTCCGGTATTCATGGCCAATCTCGTATAATGGGACCTATGCAAGTATAGGCGTTAAGTCCTACCTAGTCAATATTTGATTAAAAGTCAGGGTTCGGGTGCCCGGGGGATTGGGGATGCGGGACATCCCAAGGGTCCGTGTTTCTCGTCGCTGGAATCGAACTCCCGGTCCGGATTACCCACACCGATTGCCTTGCGTGGCGGGTGGCAATAGCGCCGAGGGATTCGCTTGACGGCGAGTTGTCTGGCAAGTAGCGTTTTCAACAAGGGGATTTCGATAAACGAAAGTCGAATTCGTCGACAAGCTTAGTGGCATTTTAGCCTAGGGCATAATCCGGGGCGATTGCTCGGGCTTGTCGAGGCCAATAACGATCAAGGGGCAGCGATGAAACTTCACAAAGTACTTGCCGTAGTTACGTGTTTGAGCGTCGGGTTAGTGGCGTTGCTGTCGACGTCGGTGGCGGCGCAGGAGAAAAAGGTCCTGCGCATTCACACGGCGGGCTCCGATGATATCGGCACGGACCCGATGATGTTCGCCTGGGTTTTCGCTGCCTACATCAATGATTTCTCCGATTCGGTCGAGGTCAGGATTTTTCCGAATAGCCAGCTTGGCCAGTCGCGGGATGTGATCGAAGCCATGCAGCTTGGCTCGGGCGCCTCCGGCACGACCGGCGGTGCGGCGGAATGCGCCACTTTCGTGCAACCGATCGGCGTGCTGGGGCTGCCGTTCCTGTGGAAGGACTACGATCACGTCCACGATGTGCTCGATGGGCCAGTCGGCGAGGCGCTGGCCGCCGAGATGGAAGCCGCCGGTTTCAAGGTGCTCGCCTGGGGTGACAGCTGGGGCTACCGCAACGTGATCACGGCGGAGAAGCCGGTGACGAACCCCGAGGACCTTGCCGGGCTCAAAATCCGCACCATTCCGACCAAGGTTTTCGTTTCGGCGGTGAACGCCATGGGTGCCAATGCTACACCGATGGATTTCGGCGAGATCTATACGTCGCTGGAAAGCGGTGTGCTCGACGGCTTCGAGCATGTTGCGGCGACCATCATCTCGTTCAAGTTCGACGAGGTCACGTGCTGCATCGCACTCACCCGCCACTTGTTCGACCCGACCATGCTGGTCCTGTCCCTGCCGGAATGGGAAAAGCTCGACGAAAACGAGCAGCAGACGGTCATGCAGGGTGCGAAGCTCGCCTCCGACGTGGTCCGATCGCTGGCGCCGTTGCGTGAGGCGCAAGGTCTGGAGCAAGTGCAGGATCTTGGCCTCAGCGTCAGCGAGATCGACACGACAGCAATGCGCGAAGCGGCGCTGGCGGTGCAGGACGAGCTGGCCGAGGAGTTCGGCGCTGCCGATATGTTGGCGCAGATTAGGGCCACCGACTAGCGCAGCGAACCGGGTGGCGGGAAACCCTTCGGCGGCTCCATACGGCTGACCTCATCCTTTGCCTGGAAGCCGCGGCAGCAGGTCGTGCCGCAGTGCCACCGGAGGCTCTTTGGACAAGTTCTTCCGCCACATTGACCGTCTCTTCGAGATCGCGGTGGCAGCAATCTTCGCTGTCATCGTGTTGGTCGGAGCGCTTCAGATCTTCAATCGCTTCGTCTTGAACTCGTCCTTGAGCTGGAGCGAGGAGTTTCAGAAGTTCGGTCACATCTGGATCGTCTTTCTGGCGATCCCGATCGCGCACCAGCGCGGCATGCACATCAATATGGACGTCGTTCGGCGGCGCTTTCCTAAACCCGCGGCCATCGCCTTCGATATTGCGATCGAGCTGCTCTGGGTCGCGTTCGGCGTAGCGTTGATGACCCTCAGCTACCAGGTCTCGCTGGTTGCCGCCCGGCAGATCTCGCCCGGTCTCGAGGTGCCGATGAGCTATGCCTATTACGGGATGGTGACGGGCGGGGCCTACCTGCTGTTCGTTTCGGTGAGGCGGCTGGTGGCCGTCACGCGTCGACACCTCGGGGGAGCCCGGGATTGATCCCGTTCCTGCTGGCGCTGCTTCTCCTCACGATCGTGCTGGGGGTTCCCGTCCTGCTCGCGGTAGCGCTGGTCGGGTTCATCGGCATTGCCGAAGTGCCGAACGTGGTGCTGCCGCTGTTCGCGCAGAAAATGTTCGGACAGATCAACTCCTTCACGCTCCTGGCCCTGCCCTATTTCATTCTGGCGGGGGCGATCATGTCGCGCGGCGGCATCAGTCAGAGATTAGTGGATTTCGCCCGTACACTGGTCGGTCATCTGCGGGCCGGGCTGGCCCATGCAGCTGTCGTCGCCAGCATGGTGTTCGCCGGCGTGTCGGGCTCGTCGACGGCGGATGCCTCCGCCATCGGCTCGATCGTCATCCCGACGATGCGGCAGGCCGGCTACAAGCCCGGCTTTGCCGCGGCCCTGATTGCGGTATCGGGGACCATCGGCTCGATCATCCCGCCGAGCATGACCATGGTCGTTTACGGCGCCCTGGCGCAAGTCTCGATCGGCGGGCTGTTTCTGGCAGGCATCATTCCAGGGATCATGGTCGGCCTGTTTTTGATGGCGGTCGTCAAGCTCCACACCTATCTGCCGGCCTATCCCGAACTCAGGGACGTCACCGACAAGTTCGAGCCGCGCGCCATCCTGCCGGCGATCCGCGACGTGTGGTCGGCGCTGCTCGCACCCGTCATCATCGTCGGCGGCATTCTCTCCGGCATTTTTACGGCGACCGAAGCCGGTGTCGTTGCCTGTCTCTATGCATTCGTCGTGAGCTATTTCATCTATCGCAGCATCACGCTTGCCGATATGGGGGGCATTCTGGTCGATGCGGCGATGGTGACCGCGATGGTTTCGGGGGTCATCGCCGTTGCCGGAACGCTCGGCTGGCTGCTCGCCTATCTGGAAGTGAATGAAACGGCCCTGAACCTGATCACCTCGGTCTCGGACAGCCGGACCATCGTTCTCCTGATTTTGACCTTGACGATGCTGACGCTCACCATGTTCGTCGAATCGCTCTCGGTTCTCCTGGTTTTCGTGCCTGTCGCGGTCGAGATCGGCCGCGCCTTCGACGTCGATCCGTTTCAACTCGGGATCATCATGGTGATGGCCAATCAGATCGGCGCCACAACGCCACCCATGGCGCCCTTGCTGTTCGTCACCACCAGCATCGCGCAGACATCCTTCGACCAGACCGTGCGCCATGTCTGGCCGTTCATCGCTGCCGAAGTGCTGGTTCTCCTGCTCGTGATCTTCTTTTCACCGCTAGCCTCAGCGATTCCGGACTGGATGCTGGGGTAGTTCGACCCGGTATTCGGGCAAGAAGACAAAACCGCGAACGACCCCTGACGCGGTCCATAAGTCTTGCCGAAAGACAACGGCATCGGCACCTTTCGATGAACAATATGAGCTTGAGGAGCGCGGGCACTAAATCGTTCGTTACCTGCCTGCTGCGTGCACAGATGAAATTCAAGCCGAGGCATCGTCAAGGTGGTGCCTCGGCAGCTTGTCTCGAGAACCAGCGAATAGTGGTGAGGAAATCCGAGATGCAAGGGCCGCGTTCCTATGTTATCTGCATGACGCCGAGATCCGGCAGCACGCTGCTTTGCGACCTCCTGGCCGGAACTGGGGTCGCAGGTAAGCCCGCTTCGTACTTTCGGCGGCAATCGATTCCTTCATGGGCTGAACGCCTCGGCGTACCGGCGAACCGCTTCGCCGATGAACCGACGTTTCATCGGGCCTATTTGGCGGCTGTGCTCCGTGAGGCATCGACCAAGTCCGGCATTCGTGGCATTCGCCTGATGTGGGAAAGTGCCGGGGAACTTTTCGCGCTCCTCAGAAGGCTCAATTCAGGCTCCTTGACCGATGCAGTTCTCATCGAAAAGACGTTCGGGTCGACGAAATACGTCCATCTCTCTCGTCAGGATAAGCTAGCACAGGCGGTCTCACTGTATAAAGCCAGGCACTCAGGGCTCTGGCATATCGCCACTGATGGAACCGAGCGTGAGCGGACGATGCCGCATCGGGCAGCGATTTATGATCGGGCCCGCCTTGCTGAATGTGTGGCAGAACTGCGTGGGCATGACACGGCGTGGACACGGTGGTTTGGGGCACAAAATATCGAACCGACAGAAATCACCTATGAGGCCCTCGCTGCAGAGCCTAGCGCCGTGTTGACCAAACTTCTCTCGCGCCTTGGTTTGAACCCGGCAGACGCGGCAGTGGTCAAGCCGGAAACAGGAAAGCTTTCCAACAGTGAAAGCGTGGACTGGATTGAGCGATACAGGGCGGAAATGAGCGCTCCAAGAAGCTGACAGACCCAGCCAGAGGAATTTCCGCCATGTCCAGACTACGAACCTTCGTGCGTTGTCGCCAGGTACCCGAACGACCCAAACCAGCCTGCCGCCTTGAGTTTCCTTAGCGGGCCATCACACCGAGGTCGGGGGCGGCAATGTCGAAGCCCATCCAGTTGAGGACGCGCTGGATCCAGTTGTCCCAGAAGTGCCAGTCGTGGCTGCCGGGGCCTTCCTCGTAGGTTATCGGGAGGCCAAGCTCGCGTAATGCGGGGATCATGCGGCGGTTGTGGTCGAGGAGGAAGTCCTCGGTGCCGCAGCAGGCGTAGAGGCGGGGAAACTCGATGCCAGCGGCTGCCCGCAGCCCGCCTTGGAACAGGAGATCGTCGGCACTGCCTTCGAGCCCCGATCCGTCGCCGAACACCGTGGCCATTTCCCGGGTGCGGTCAGGATCGTTCATCTGCGCCTTGAGGGCCGCCACCGACATCAGCGAGCCCGAAAGGCTGGCGGCGGCGGCAAAGCGCTCGGGTCGATTGAGGGCGAGCTTGAATGTGCCCCAGCCACCCATCGACAGGCCGGCGACGTAGCGCTGCTCCCGGCTGTTCGCGATCGGCAGCCAGCGCTCGAGCAGTTCGGGCAGCTCTTCGCTGACATAATCCCAGTAGCGCTGACCATGGACCATGTTGGCGTAGCGGCTGAGATGGACCGCGGGCATCACCACGGCGATGCCGAGCGGCGCCACGTAGCGCTCGATCGAGGTCCGCCGCAGCCAGATCGAATGATCGTCGGTGCGGCCATGCAACAGCCAAAGGGTAGGATACCGATCCTGGCTGACGGTGGCGCCGGCCATGCCGATCTGGCCGCGGGTCTGTTGCGGCAGGATGACGGTGCAGCTGTGGGACAGGTTGAGGCATTCGGAGAAATGGTCGATGGACAGCAAGGCCATGATCGGGACTCCCGACGGTTATCGCGAAGAGGGGTCGCCGAGTGCGCTTTGGCGGATCGCATCGGCGGTGAAGGGCAGACGTCGAAGCCGAAGCCCCGTCGCGGCGAAAACGGCATTGGCGATCGCGGCGATCGCCGGGCTGGAGGCAGCCTCGCCTGCCCCGACCGACGGCTCGCCTGGCGGCTCGAGCAGGATGATCTCGAACTCCGGAATATTGTCGAAGCCGATCACGGGGTAGGATTCCCAATCACGCGTCAGGACCCCACTCCTGTTCCATCGCACTTCCTCATGGAGGGTCCAGCTTGCGCCCTGGATGAAGCCGCCCTCAAGCTGGGCTCTCAGGCCGTCGGGATCAATGATCCGCCCGGAATCGGCGGCCATTATGACCTTGTGCAGATGAATCTCGGCACGATCATTGACCGAAAGGTCAACCATCGTGGCCAGCCGGGTCGCGGCGTTCTTGTATTGGGAATAGGCGAGACCGCAGCCCCGGCCCTCCCCCATTCGACCTTTTTCCGTCCAATAGGGCGCGATCGCCTCGAGCACGGCGAGGGCGCGGGGATCGTCCAGATGCCTGCGGCGGAGATCGAGCGGGTCTTGTCCGGATTTGGCGGCAAGCTCGTCCATGAAGCTTTCGATGGCGAAGACGTTGGCGGCAGCCCCGAGGCAGCGCATCGCCGAGGTCCGGAGCGGCAGATCGTAGACCAGGTTCTTGACCACGCGGCGTTCGGCAAACCGATAGCTCGGGTCGAGATTCCGGTGCAGGCCGACATGGCGGCCCATTGCCGGCTCGGCGGTACGGGGCACGATTGGCTCGGCCCTGAAGTGATTGGCCAGCAACCGTGCCGGCCCGGCCTGGTTCGGACCAGGGCGCGGTCGACGGCTGTGGCTGTCGCCGGACGCTTCGGCGGAAAACCCGGTGATCTCGCCGTCTTCCTCGAGACGGGCGGCGAGGCTGACCCGCATCGCCGGCGCATAGGGTTCCCAGGCATGCTCCTCTTCGCGGGTCCATCTGAGGAGGATCGGCGTCTCCGGGATCGCCAGTGCGATCAGTGCCGCCTCGAACGCCGCATCGTCGGCGCCGTTATGCCCATAACAGCCGGAACCGGGCACGTGGACGAGCTCCACCCTGTCCCGGGCGAGATCGAGGCTTTCGGCGATGCTATCCCGCAGCGGATAGATGCCCTGGCTATGGGAATGGATCGTCAGACGGCCGCCCCGCCATTCCGCCAGCGCTGCGGAGGGTGCCAAGGCGCCATGCATCTGGTAGGGCCGCTCATAGACCGCTTCATGATCGGCGGCGGCAAAGGGCGGCGGTGGTTCGCCCGGCTGCGGCTGACCATCGACCACGAGAAGGCTGGTGCGGCGATGGTCCTGCAGCATTTGGAAAACATCGCCTTCGCGGAGCCCTCCCTGTTCGTCCCAGGAACAGGCGCTGGCGAGCCTTGTGGCGGCGCGCAACAGCGGCCATTCCTTGGGGCCTGCAAGGGCAAGAAAGCTGCCGTCCTGAACAATGCGGAAACCATCCCGCTCGAGCCCGGCCCGGACCGCGGGGTCGATCTCCAAGAGACGGGCGCGGGCATGGGGCGGGCGCACGATCCGCGCATGGCGCATTTCGGGGCGCTCAAGATCCTGCACATAGAGGAATGTGCCGGTCACCATGTCTTCGAGCCCGCGCGGCGGGGTCGGGGCGAGCGCCTGCCCGGAGGCACGGTCCGACACCACGGCGGTGAGATCGACCCGCAAGTCCGGAGGCAGGTCATCGATGAGATCGACGAGGCGAAGCCTACGATTGATGCCCTTATAGCCGATCTCGCCTCCGGCCAGTTCGAGAGCCGCTGCCGCGACCCCCAGCTGGGCGGCCGCAACTGCCAGGAATTCCCTTCGCCAGGTTGCGGCGGCTGCACGGAGAGCCTTGCCGGATTGCTCGATGGAGTTGCTGCCAGAGGTGACGCCTTCATCCGGCGAGACTCCGGTTCTCACCTCGGCGACGTCGATCTCGGCGGGCGGCACGGTCAATTCATCGGCGACGATGCGGACCAGCGCCGTCGAGATGCATTGCCCGATATCGACCTTGCCGCTCTTGACGACGATCCGGCCATGGCTGCATTCGAGCCAGTCCCGGACCAGTGGATGCGCGTCGAGGCTCATGCGTCGGTGCCTGCCGCGAGCTCGATCGCGCGCAACACCCGGGAATGTGCACCGCAGCGGCAGAGATGGCGGGACAAGGCGTCGAGGATCGTCTGCCGATCCGGGACCTCGTGTCTTTCGAGCAGGGCCGCCGCGGCGACGACCAGACCGGCGGTGCAATAGCCGCACTGCGCGGCACTTGTCTCAATGAACGCCGCCTGAACCCGCGCGCCGATTTCGGTTTCACCGAGCGCTTCGACGGTCGTAATGATGCTGCCCTCGAACGCAGCGGCCGGCGTCACGCAGCTCATCACTGCCTCGCCGTCCGCGATCACGGCGCAGGCGCCACATTGCTCAAGACCGCACGCAAGCTTGGCGCCCTTCAGCTTGAGCTCGTCGCGGAGCACATAAAGGAGCGGTGTCTCGGGGTCCGACGCAATCGCCCGATCTTCCCCGTTGATCCGCAATGTCAGACCCATCCCGTCAACCTCCGA
The DNA here is from genome assembly GCA_041750975.1 of Geminicoccaceae bacterium. GTDB lineage: Bacteria > Pseudomonadota > Alphaproteobacteria > Geminicoccales > Geminicoccaceae > JBGSYN01. The sequence continues at coordinate 25,497 of JBGSYN010000172.1, forward strand.
TACCCCGCATCGACGTGGACGCGGTTCGATCAGCCAATTTTAGGCAGAGTAGCGCCCAATTGACGGATGCGCCAACCTAACGAGAGCGCAGCCGAATTCATCCGGGCGGCCATAAACGTTGCGCCCTTCGAGGGTCGCAAGACCGCAGGTGTCAGGACGATCGGAAGAACCAGATCATCTTTTGGCACCCATCTATGCTTGGCGGGCCATGTTCGATAAGAACGCGAAACATGTTTTCGCTATACCACTACGATGATTCGGGAAATGGCCGGTGACGGATTGGAGCCTTAAGTGACACTGTCTACCGGCCGCAAACGCCTCGTTGATAGCGCTTGGAATCAACGCTACGGCATGGGGGTATTTGGCCATTCTTCAGTAACTACAGCCTGAACTCCTCGCTCGAGGTATGTGGAAAGCACGACATAACTCTTGGTACCTCGGACGCCCGGCAGAACGTAAATTTGCGACAACAACTGTTCCAAGGCGTGAGCGCTTGCGGTCCTGACCTTCATGATCACACAGGTGTCGGCGGCATTAGCTGCACCCTCCAGCAACTCGGATGTGCGGTCCACCAGAGCCTCGATCAAACCCACCAAGGCGCTCGTGCTCGTGGGTTTGCTGTTTGCACGCCGAATCTCGGAAGCGCAGAGGTCGAACGCACGGCTTTGTTCATATCGAACGGTGACGAGGGTGTCGTGCTTGAGGATGAAGGCCACGTTAATGGTCTGAGGCAGCGGCGTCTCTCCATGCACGACGATCTGCGCCGCCATGAACGTGGCGCCGTCCTCGCGATAGAGTCTGCTGGACGGCTCGTTTTTCCTGATGTCCTCCTGGGTCGGAACGTCAATGCCGAGTGCGTT
>JBGSYN010000173.1:0-15787 GCA_041750975.1 Geminicoccaceae bacterium
CTGAGCGAAGTCGGCTGGCTAGCCGACGATGTCTGGCTGGCGCATGGCATCCACTTCGATGATGCCGACATCGAACGGCTGGCAGCGGCTGGCACTGCCATCACCCACTGCCCGTGCTCCAACATGCTGCTTGCCTCGGGCCATTGCCCGGTGCATCGGATCGAGGCCGCGGGCGGCGTGGTCGGTCTTGGCGTCGACGGCTCGGCTTCCGCCGACGCCTCCAATCTGATGCAGGAAGTTCGTCATGCCTTCCTGCTGCAGCGTCACCATTACGGGGTCGGTATGATCGGCCATCTGGACGCGTTGCGCTGGGCGACCGAAGGCTCGGCGGCCTGCATCGGCCGGAGCCACGAGCTCGGTCGGATCGCGCCGGGAACCCGCGCCGATCTCGCGCTCTTCAAGCTCGACGAGCTGCGCTTTTCGGGCCACGGAGACCCCATTGCAGCATTGGTGATCTGCGGCGCCCACAAGGCCGACCGGGTCATGATCGAAGGCCGCTGGACCGTTGTCGACGGCGCTATTGAGGGTCTCGATCTGGCGCGGCTGCGGTATGACCATCAGGCTGTGGCACTTGCCATGCAGGCTGGCTGACGAACCTCGACGAAACAAGGAGTTGGCGATGGCAGACCATGGCGATGCGCCGCTGGCGGGATATCGCTGGCAGTACAGGGTTGTCCTCATGTTCGCCGACAGCGAAAATGTCGATTTGCTGAGGCGACAGGAGCTCATGTTTAAGCCCGTTCAGAGCGCTCTTGCCGAACGGGATCTGGTGCTGATCACCGCTCGCGACGACGATGTCATTGTCATTGACGGCAAGAGTTCCTTACTTCGTGCCGTGTCGCTTCGAGAAACCTACGCGGTTAGGCCGGATGGCTTCACCTTGCTGCTGATCGGCAAGGATGGCGGCGTCAAGCTGCGATCCGATAAACCGGTCGCCGCGAAGGAACTCTTCGCTCTGATCGATTCGATGCCGATGCGCCAACAGGAGATGCGACGGTAGACCAGCGAGAAGCTTTGTGGACGATTCTGCTGCGAGACGGCTAGAAATGGCGGAGAGATGATTAGTTCCACCGCATGAAGAGTTCGACCGGCGCGACGCTCCAGCCGAGCTATGTGGAGCTTTTCACGCCCAAGCTCATCACCGTGCTGCGGGAAGGCTATGGGCTCGCTCAACTCAAGGCCGACGCGCTCGCTGGGCTGACCGTCGCCATCGTCGCACTGCCGCTTTCCATGGCCATTGCCATCGCCTCCGGTGCCTCGCCGGCGCAAGGGCTTTATACCGCCATCATTGGCGGCTTCCTCGTGTCGCTGCTGGGTGGCAGCCGCTTCCAGATTGGCGGTCCCGCCGGTGCCTTCATCGTCCTCGTTGCCTCGACCGTGGAGACGGTCGGAATGGACGGGCTCCTACTCGCGGTCCTGCTTTCGGGGCTGATCCTGATCGCCACCGGGCTGCTGCAACTCGGCACCTACATTAAATTCATTCCCTATCCGGTCACCGTCGGCTTCACGGCCGGGATCGCCGTTATCATCCTCGCAAGCCAGGTCAAGGAACTGCTCGGGCTTACGCTCGCCGTTCCCGAGCCCGGACCGCTGCTACAGAAATTTCCGGTGATCTGGGAAGGCTTGCCGACGACGCAGCCTCTGGCGGTGGTTCTTGCGCTCGGTACCCTCGCCATCATCGTCGGTCTCAAGCGGGCTCGTCCGCATTGGCCGGGGATGTTGATCGCGGTGACGGCCGCCGCTGGCGCGACTGCCTTGCTGGCATTGCCGGTTGAGACCATCGGGACCCGTTTCGGCGGCATTCCGAGCAGCCTGCCTCTACCCACCCTGCCGCCGATCTCTTTCGAGAAGATCCAGGAGGTTTTGCCGTACGCGGTCGCCTTTGCCCTCTTGGGATCGATCGAGTCCCTGCTTTCCGCGGTGGTCGCCGATGGCATGACCGGCCGGCGTCACCGTTCGAATTGCGAGTTGGTTGCGCAAGGTGTTGCCAATATCGCTTCCGGACTATTCGGCGGCATTTGCGTGACCGGCACCATCGCCCGTACCGCGACCAATGTCCGTGCGGGTGCCCGCGGACCCATTTCCGGCATGCTGCATGCCGCATTCCTCCTGCTCTTCATCCTCGTGGCAGCGCCCCTGGCTAGCTACATCCCGCTTGCCGCCTTGGCGGGCGTTCTGGTGTTCGTCGCCTGGAACATGGTCGAGAAGCATGCCATTCGAGCCTTGCTCCGATCATCCTGGGGCGATGCTGCAGTGCTCCTGGCAACATTCTTTTTGACTATATTCCGGGATCTCACCGAGGCGATTATCGTCGGCTTCGCCCTGGGCTCGGTGCTGTTCATCCACCGCATGTCCAAAACCGCGGCGGTCGAGAGCCATATGCCTTTTGTCCTCGAGGATCGGGCCGACACCGCCAATGGCGGCCGGAAACCCTACGATCCCGCCCTCGATGCCGATCCGGATGTCGTCGTCTATCGGATCACCGGCGCCTTCTTTTTCGGTGCGGCCTCGACCATCGGCTCAGTGCTCGATCGAATCGGTGCGACCCACAAGGTCTTCATCATCGACTTCGCCGCGGTGCCGCTGCTTGATTCGACCGCGGCCAACACCATTCAGGGCCTCGCCCGAAAGCTCGCCGGACGCGACATCAAGCTCGTTCTCTCCGGCACCAGTCGTCCGATGCGGCGCGAACTCTTTACACATGGCGTCAAACCGCCGCTTGCTAGCTATGAGCGGACGCTGGCCGATGCTCTCTCCAAGGCGCGGCGGCAACTTTCGTCCGATGCGAAACTCCAACCGGAGCAGTCTCTTGGCGCGAGTTAGCCCGCACTCACCTTGCCACGGCCTTCGGATTTGCTCTGATAGAGCGATGCGTCGGCGCGTCTGATCCATTCCTCGATCGATGCATCGTTCTGATAGTGTGCCACTCCGGTACTGAAGCTCACCTTGATCCTCGTGCCACCCTGCTCGACCTCGCTTTCGGACCATTCCTTCAGGATTCGCCTGATCAGCAGAACGGCGTTGTCACCCGTGGTTTCGGGGAGCAAGGCAATGAACTCGTCACCGCCAATGCGGGCAAGAAAGTCCGATTTTCGAAGCTTTGCCTCGAGGGCTTCCGCGAATGCTTGAAAGACTGCGTCCCCGGTCAGATGCCCGAAGCGGTCATTAACGTCCTTGAACCGGTCGAGGTCGACAAGGGTCAGCGAAAGCGGGCCACCATGGCGTTTGGCACGTTCGATTTCCCGTGCGGCTTCCTCGTAGAACGATTGCCGGTTGCCGAGGCCGGTCACGGCATCGACCCTTGCCAGACGTTCCAATTCCCGATTGGCGGCTTCCAGCTTGGAGACCGAGGCGCTGAGATCCTGTGTGCGCCGCCGAACCGTACGCCGCAACGAATAGTAATGCGCAGCGAACCCGATCAGAAGAAGGCTGGCGCCGGCTAGCCAGAGTGGCCGGGCGAACCCAATGGGCCATCGGCTCCGGCGGAATAAGCCAGCGGTCACGGATGGCATCCCTCTCCATATTGGTGATCTTGCCGAAACCCTGTTCAAGAAACGCCAACAAGTCCGTTGCGCCACTCTTCACACCGACTTGAATACTCTCTGTGTAGAGCGTGTCTTCGGCGCGGAATTTGTCGATCGCGTCCACGAGCAGGAGTCGATAATAGCCCGAAGGATAGTCGGCAACGAAGGCGTGTATCTCGCCATTGATTGCCGCGTCGATCAGTTGCTCGCTGTTGGGATAGCTGTGAAGATTCACTCGTGGAAAGTGAGTCTCGATAAAATCCTGATCAAAGGTGGCGGTGACGACTCCGATCGGCTTGCCGTCCATTTCGGACAAATCCTCATCGGCCGCGCCGATCGGGATGAACAGCAATGTCCTGATACGCAACACTTCCGGCGTGAAATCCAAGAGTGCTTCCCGCGCCTCGGAATAGGACAGGCCGCCATGAACGTCCGCCGTGCCATTCTGGACCAGGTCGAACGTGTCGGCCCAATCCACCAGATTGAACGTGACCTCCACGCCATTCTTTTTTACAAAAAGGCGCCAGAGATCGATCAACATTCCTTGAGGTTCGCCCTCGGCGCCGAGAAAGGCGTAAGGCGTCCAGCTTGCGGAGTGAGCAACCACGAGTTGCTTGGGCGGAACCGTCGATGTCGTGGCGTTCTGCAACGACAGCCATAAGAAAGCGCAAAACGGCATCAGGCAAAATCGGGCCGCGGCGTTCGGCTTCTCGATGAGCCCGTGCTGCATGCGAGCCATTGCGTAGGCAACGATTCGCGGGATCATCCGCGCCCATTCCCGGCCAGTCTGGGTTGATCACCAGGCACCATAGCGGAACGGTACATGGTTCTGTGTTAGCTTTAAAGTAGTGATCACGCGAGGAGGGAGGCTTCGATCGGTATCTCGAACGGTATGGATCGCGATGCTACAGCTTGCCGGCCTCGACAAAGGCGCGCCACGCGGTGTCGACGAATGCCGCGTCGAAGACATGGCCGCCGGAGTATTTACAGAAACCCAGTGCGTCGCCCGCTTCGTTCATTCGGTGAAGGCACCGCAATCCGCCGCGGTTCCGCGACGCCGCAGGCCCGAAACGGCCGAACTCGGCATACATGGCAAGTGCCGCTTCGACGTCGCCCTGGCGCGCATCGTCGACCTCGCGGCCGGCGAGAGGCACGATCGGGTCTGCGTCGCCGTGAATGTGGATGATGCTGGCGACAGGTCGCTCGCAGGTTTCCGGTAGCGGCACCCAGAATGTCCCGGAGATCGGTGCAAAGGCAGCAAACCTCAGGCTGCGATGGCAGGCGAGATTCCAGACCATCATGCCGCCCGCGGAGAAGCCGGTTGCCATGAGGCTGTCCTGGTCGATCGGAAAACGCTTCCCGGCATCCTCGAGCATCGCATCGAAATAGGCGAGCTCGTCGATGCCATCGATCGATCCGAGCGAGGGTGCTCCTGGGATCGACCAATCGTCGCCGGCGGACTTGGCAGCGATCAAGGCCACGCCGAGTTCGGACGCAACCGCCGCCAAGCTGTCGCTTGCCATGATTCCGGCCGCACTGCCCCGATATCCATGCGCGAAGACAATCGCTCCCACGGGCATGACGCCGTCATGATCCGCCGGCATACGAATTCTGTAGCTGCGGTCTCCGACGCGGCAATCCGTGTCCGGTCCGCAGGCGGCGGCGAAGTCCGCCAAGCAGACGACAAGCACGGAACCGAAAATTAGTGATCGCAGGACCAGCCGCATCATCATCTACGCATAACCCGAATCACGCTACTCGATGGGCACGATATCGAAGACGAAGAGCGTTGCCGGCTCGCCGCTTTTGTTCTCGACCCAATGCTCCGTGTCGATATCCTCCAGAACCGCTTCTCCCTCGCCGACGACGGTCTGGGTGCTACCGCGATACTCGACGACAGTTCCCTTCGCCACGTAGAAGGCGCCCGGTCGGGTCAGGTGGCCGTGGAAGCCGACGATCGCGTCCGGCGCCATCGCAACGGTGCGAATCCTTGCCTGATATCCTTCCATCGCAGGAATCTGCGGACCGAGCGGCAGTGCGTCCTGACCGCTGACGGTAAGACCCAGATTTTCGGCGGGCGGGGTCTGCGCAAGAAGCAGTGCTGCAGGCACGGCCCCCGAATATTGTTGCGACGACGACAAACACGAATTTTCGATTCACCGATTCATCTCCATGGCTTAGCCCCAAGTCTGTTCGGGCCGTGCGAGGAGTTTGGGATCAATTCGCCCCCGGAACAAAATCGAATGTCTCAGGGTGTGGTTGAGAATTTCTCATCTGGTGGCGGTGAAATGCTGCTCACCAACCACTGGCGAAACGCCACGAGCCGCGTGTCTGCTTTCAAACGTGGTGGATCGACCAGGAAATAGGTCAATCCCGCCAGCGAAATGGGCGAGCCGATGCCGAGACGTCCCTGCTTGCGATGATTGTAGGTGATGACGTCACTCGCGAGCACCACGCCCTGGCCGGACATCGCCGCTTCGATCGCATGGCCTTCCCGGCTGAGGCGCACCATGCGAGCGTTCGATAGACATGGCAGCCAAGGCCGGGTCTGCATTGCAGACTCCCGCCAGCGTTCCCATGTCGGCTGCGCGGCATCGGCTTTCCGCCAGCGATAGTCGATCAGGGGCCGTGTCAAAAGGCACGCCTCATCCAGAATTTGGCCGTCGTCAACTCCCAGCGCCGGTTTCAGCATCGGCAGATAGCGATCCCTCCACAGGGGCTCCCAGGTCGAATCGGCGGAGGGCAGGGGCGCATAGCGAACCGCAATGTCGACTTCATCGGCGATCAAATCGACGGCATGATCGGATGTGTGTACTTCGAGTTCGATGCCGGTCTGAAGGTCCGTCCACCGATCCAGATTGGGCGGCAGAACCCCGCTGACGAATGCATTCGTCGCCGAGACCCGCAGCCGCGGAACCCTGTGGCCGCGCATCGCCTCGCCAATCGCGCCCTCGATCCGGTCGAAGCTGTCGCGCAGCGTCGGTTAGACGCTGATGCCGATCTCGGTTAGGGCCAGCGGCCGCGGACGTCGCCGAAACAATTCGTGACCGATCGTTTGTTCCAGCAGCCTGATCTGATGTGAGATCGCCGTTGCGCTCACGCCTAGTTCATCTGCTGCCGCAGCGAAGCTCAATCGTCGCGCGGCAACCTCGAAGGCGCGAAGGGCATTGAGCGGCGGAATTCTGCGCAGGGCGTGACCTTCCTTCAGACTTGCGGACGGCTTACAAGAGCTCGAGATATGGTTGACTATCGATCCTCGAGATAGGCGAGCAGCCATGCGCACACGGCCATGTGAGACCGATTGACCTGCACCAGATCGGCTCGGCGATGGTCCCGGGCGATCAGCTCTCCGTCGTCAGCGCCAGCGCCGAATTGAGCGCCGTCGCGGCGACGTCCCTGGCAATCTCGGCATTCTTCATGGCGCGCTCGATCAGCGGCGTGACCCGGATGATCGCCAGGATGTAGCGCGCGAGCGCTCGGGTATCGGCCTCCGGCCGCAGCTGTCCCTCTTCCTGGGCACGGGTCAACCGCGTGTGAACGGTGTCTTCGCTCGCTTGCAGCCGCTGTCGCAGGGACGTCCCCACTCGTCCCTCTAGGCAACTTGCCTCGCCCATCGAACTTGCGAACAGGCAGCCCTTGGGGCTGGCCTTGTCGGCGATGGATTGAAGCTGCGTGTCGAGCAGGGTGAGAAGGGCGCTCGAGATATCCTCTTCTTCGAGGCTCGCGAGCAACGGCTGCTCGACCCGTTGATCGTAGCGCTCGAGTGCAAGGAGGAACAACTCGTCCTTGCCGCCGAAGGCATTATAGAGGCTGCCGCGCTTGACGCCGGTTGCGACCTCGATGTCTTCGATCGACGTACCATCGTAGCCCTTGCGCCAGAACACTTCCATTATCGCCTGGAGCGTCTTCTCCGAATCGAATTTCCGCGTACCAACCACAAGCTTTTACCAATTGTTCAATGATACAATCGGTTAACTCATCAAGGCCTGACGTTCAATCTTTTGTTGCGATGCACAAGGTGGGAACGTCAAACTTGTGGCGTGCGGTCGGTCCACATCTGGCTTATGCGGTATCGTCTGCGTCGGCTGGATCAACATTCGAGCGGCGCAAGGACATCAGATAGCGTTCGAGATTGTCCAGTGAGGCCGTCCAGCCGGCGCGATTGCCGTCGATGATCTCGGTGCTGCCGAATGCAGCGATCTGAACGGTCAGACGAAAGTCCGTCGTGATTCCCTGTCTGTCGAACTCGGCGGTGACGAGCGCTGCGGAAAGGCGTGTCGTCCAGTCGTGGATCGTTTCCGCGAAAACGATCCGGCGGAATTGAACGATATCGAGATAGCGGTTTTCCACCTTCATTTTCATATTGTTGATGTCGCCGCAGCGGAAAATATCGTTGCCGCCGACCCGAAAATCCATGTCCTGGTACATAAGGACCATCTCGGATGAGGGCGGAGCCCATTGCTTTCGCGCGTAAGGGTCCGCCCAGGCCGTGAACACCGTTGCCGGCAGAAACTGCAGGTGGCGCTCGAACACGAGCGTGTCGTGAATGAGAGATCTCTCAACCATCGGCTGTCTCTTCGGTCAGGCAGGGTGACTGCAATTGACCATCCAGGGTATGCCGAACTCGTCGACCAGCATGCCGATGTCGCCGCCGAGAATTGCCGCGTAGTGCTCGAAGGCCTCCTCGCAGCGTCCGTCGAATGTCAAATAGGGATTAATACGCATCCCGGATTTCCCTCATGGTCGTGTTTTGGATTCCATTTCAGCTCGATGTCAACATTTCGGTGTATCGTCGCTGCATTTCGTCGGGCTCGACCTTCTCGATCGAATGGCCGATCATCCAATCGTAGCCGAAGGGGTCGCGGACGCTGCCGGAGCGCTCGCCATAGAACTGATCGCGGGGCTCGCGGATCAGTTCGGCCCCCACTTGGATTGCGCGATCAATCATCGCGTCGGCGTCGTCGACATGAAGATGGATCGTCATGGAACCTCGACCTTTCGGATCCGGCGCATGAATGCCGAACTCGGGAAATTCGTCGGAGATCATGATGGTCGCCTGCCCGAAGCTCAGCTCCGCGTGACCGATACGGCCGCTCGGCTCGACCAGACGAAAGATTTCGCTGGCACCGAACGCTTCTCGATAGAACCTGATCGCCTCTTCTGCGGATTTCGCTCGCAGATAGATGAATACGTCTTCGATCGACATGGATTGCTCCCTTTGCTTTGTCATCGAACGAAGGTCTCCATCATTTCGGCCTCGCCGTCTTGAAGAAATCTGACATGGCCCGTGGACCAATGGTTCATGCCGGCACGTGATGCGGCGAGGGGGGTGCTGCACGACGATAATACCCTGGCGTTACCCCCGCGAATTCGTGGAATTCCCGCACCATGTGAGCCTGATCCGCGTAGCCTTCGGCAAGGGCGAGGTCCGCCCAGCCCGCATCGGGTTCGGCCGCAAACCGTCCGAGGACACGGTTGAAGCGAAGGATCCGGCAATGGGTTTTCGGGCCGAGGCCGACGACTTCCTTAAATTTCGTCGCGAAGTGGCGATGCGAGAACCCGCTTTCCTGGACGACCGCCCGAACGCTCATTCCGGTATCGAAGCGTTCGAGGGCCTGGGCGATCAGTGGATCGATGCCGCGAACGGGCGGCAGTCGCCGGGCCAGAAAATCCTCCAGAGCGATCAGGCGAGCCGCCAATGTCGGCGCGTCCCACAGGCGTGCTCCGAGTTCGGCAAAGTCTGTCCGGGGCCAAATATCACCGAGCCGGGTATGGGCGCCGGCCAGAGCCCCGGCGGGTGCTGCGGATAACAGCTCTCGGGTCCCCGGTCGCAGCATGATGCCGACTGTCGCTCCCGGATCGGAGACGTCCTTGAGATAGGGTTTCGCCCTGACCCCACCCAGGACCGAGGACCCGACGGTGCTACCCTCGTCATCGTCCGCGCCGGTAAACAGGCGCAAGGGATGCCCGCCCAGCCGGAAGACGATATGCATGACACCAGTCGGCAGAACCAGTTCGCGGCTGGCGGCGCAAGCCGGGCGAGCCTCCGCTTCGGTAGCCCAGATCAGATCGATGAAGGGCCGCAATTGCGGCCTCGGCGGGCGGCAAAGTTTCATTGTTCGCCGAGGATAACCTTTTCGATATAGGCTTTCAAATTGTCGAGTGCCTCGCCCCAGCCTCCGGCATGGCCGTCGCGGGAGGCCTCGGACGCAAAGCCGAACTGACGCAAGGTTAGCTTGGTCTTGCCGTCGAATTCCATAAGCGTGAGTACGATCACCATTTCCTCGCCCGGACTGCCGTCCTCCTGGTCCCAGGCGAATGTATAGACGAGACGCTCCGGTTCCACGACCTCTCGAAACAAGCCCCCTTGCCAGAGATCGTCGCCCCCACTGGTGGAGCGCAGACGGGCGCGCCATGGAGCACCCTCTCTGACTTCCGTGCCTTGGAGTTCGACGGCGAAACCATGAGGCCCCCAATGCCTGGCATGGTCCGGATCGTTCCAGACCTTCCAGACCAACTCGCGGGGTGCTTCGATGATCCGCGTCAGTTCCATGACCGGTTCGCCCGAGAGCAGATCACCCAATCTATCCAGCAGGGATGTCCAGCCCGATCGGCGATAGTCCGGGTGATCGGCGTCATCGAGGAAGGCGCCCTGTTCGGTATAGATCAGCCTGGTTCCATGGGCATCCGGCAAGATCTCGACAGTGCCCAGCGAAGCCGAGATGCGGTCGGCCTCGCGTGCCATCGAATAGGCGAAGACGATCCTTCGATTGACCGCGATGTCGAGATAGACGGTCTCATTCCGGTAAACCGGTCCGTTGGACTGCCGAAACGCTCCCTGTTCGCGCCCACCGACCCTGAAATCCATCGCGAATTCGGTCGCTTCCCATCCCGGTTCGCTCGCGAACCAGCGACGCTTGGCCTCCGGCTCGGCCCAGGCATGGAACACTTGTTCGGGCGAATATTTGTACGTACGTTCGAGAGTGAATGTGTCATGTTTTACGGAACGCTCCGGCCATTCAGTCGAACGGCTTCGTTCCATCTTCGCCATTGCCATATTTTGATCCTTGCCCGTCGCTGCGGAATGGTTGGGAGATGCGGCCGCGTCCGATAACTATTGATCGGCGCCACAGCAGGTATTTGTGCCTGGTGTAGGCCGTTGATCATACTCGTCATGGCGGCGAACCCAATCCATGATCTCGGTCTCGTTGCGGCCCTTTGGCGTGATGTCGAGATAGATGAATGCCCCTATCACCTCCTCATTGCCGCGCGCATAGCTCGAATAGGTGTGAAAGACTTCACCGGCGTCGTTTTTGGCAAAAACGCTGAGCCCGGGTAGCTCGTCGAAGCCTGCGACCATGCCATAATTGTAGTCGACCTTGCCGCTTGCGAGTTGTTCCTTGGTGAACGAGACGTGGAAGTCGTAATTGAAGTCGGTGTGGTAGGATGACACCCATTTCGCCCTCCAGCCCATGCGCTTCCTGTAGGCCTCGAGCTTGTCGATTGGGGCCCGCGACACCCGGACATAGGTTACGTCATGGTTTTCGAGGTGTACCAGCGCACCCTCGGCGTGGTCGGCCTCCATTGAGCAACTGACGCAGCCCTGATCGAGATCCCACCGCCACATGAAATGATGGATGATGAGCTGACTGTTCCCAACGAAAAGCTCGGCCAAGGACTCTTTTCCCGTCGGCGTCTCGAAAACGTAATCCTTCTCGACCTTGACCCAGGGCAGCGCACGCCGTTCCGCCGCCACAAGATCGCGCATACGGGTCAGGGCTTTCTCGTTCCGCAGATGCGCTTTTCGTGCGGTAAGCCATTCGTCATAGGAGACGGTTTTGTGGGCATCCATAAGGTTCACTCCCTTAACCAATTACGGTCACGCTGCTCGTGACATTTGCGGGAACGGCTCGCGCCAGGCCGGTAACTCGTTCAGGCGATCATGCCAGCGCCGAACGGCTGGGAATTCATCGAGCGGCAGCCTTGCCTTGTCTGCGTACGGAAGGCCGACACCGACGGCAAAATCGGCCACCGTGAGCGCGTCACCGACAAGGAACTTCCGGCTGCCGAGATGATCGTCCAGCACGCGGGCTGACGCCATGAAGTAGCCCAGGGCTTCCTCCACCGCGCCTCGATCGGGTTCGCCGAGGCCGAAACGGGCCCTGATGATATGTTCGAAATAGAGTGCTCCGGCGTAGCGCGTAAAATGCTCGCTGTCCCAACTCAGCCAGCGAATGACATCGATCTGGCGTGAATCCCCTGGCCAGAGATCGTCGCCCGCCATAATCGAGAGATGGCACATGATGGCGTTCGCTTCCCACAAGGTCCGCTCGCCGTCCTCAAGCACCGGAACCTTGCCGTTGGGATTCATGGCGAGGAATTCCGGCCGTTTCTGGGCGGCCCTGGTGAGGTCGACTTCGACGAACTCGACCGGCGAATTCAGATAGAGCGCTGCGGCGCAGGCCTTGCGCGGCATGAGGGTGTCGGCGAAATAGAGCTTCATCGGAACGCATCTCCGGATGATTGGACCAACCAGTGTTCAAGATTGTCGAGTGCTTCGGACCAGCCTTCACGGTGGTTGTCGCAGGCGGTCTGATCGAAGAATTGCTCGTGACGCACCGTCAACAGGGTCTTTGATCCTTCGTCCTTGAAGGTGAGCGTCACCTGCGATCGGCGTTCGGGCGCGGTGATCCAAGCCCAGGTGAAGACCAGCTTCTCGCTCGGAACGACCTCCAGATATTCGCCGCTGACATCGTGCGTTTCGCCGTCCGAAGTCCGGAACGCGACCCGAAAGCGTCCGCCAATGCGCGGATCGGCTTCGGCCCGAAGCGTCCTTGCATCCTTGACCGCCCACCATCGTATCATGTGTTCGGGCCTGGTCCAGGCGGCATAGACCAGAGCCGCCGGCGCCTCGAAGCGCCTTTGCAGGGTCAGGCATGGTCTGACCTCGGCGCCGACGGGCACCTCGGCAGTAGCAGGGTTCATCATGTTCACCGCGATATCTCCCTTGGCAAAAATGCAAGCCATTATGGCCTTAGATCGACTGCAGCCCGAAAGCTGCCATCCATGTAGAAAGGCACGGAGCTGTGCACGTGAACGGCCTCCCAGCGCTCATCCCGGCGCCTGAGGCACGCAGGGGCACGAAACCAGAGATCGATGTCGGCGCCGTCGGTCTTTCGTCGGGTCATCCGATGCAGACAGGTAGCAAAGGCAAGTTCGGCGTTGGCCTCGATTTCGAGGTCATGAAATGTGACGTCGATCGGGCCTTCCCAGGTCCGCAGCCAGGCTTCGAGTTCGGCTCGGTCGACGCCCTTGTGCTGGAGTGGCGGCGCCAGATCGAAGAAACGCACATCGGGCGCGTAGAACGCGGCCAGTGCCTCCGGCGATTTTTCCCGATGCGCTCGGGCATGCTCCTCGAGCAGGGCACGAATCTCGGCTTCAGCTGGTGTTGTCATCGTCCTGTTCCTTGGCTTGCAATGCTTCGAGGTAGGCCTCGAGGCGGTCGAGGCGCCGTTCCCACATCGAGCGCTGCTCGGCGATCCAGGCCTCGGCCTTGGTCAATTGCTCGGGCTCGATCTCGCAGGTCCGCACCCGGCCGACCTTTCTCGAACGCACCATGCCGCTCTGCTCCAGGATCTGCAGGTGTTGGAGGAAGGACGGCAGCGCCATTTCGAAGGGTTTGGCCAGATCGCTGACCGAGGCCGGTCCTTCGCACAAACGCGCCAGCACGGCACGGCGGGTCGGGTCGGCAAGAGCTTTGAAGACATCGTCGAGCGCAGACATTTGGTTAGGCATATGCCTAACCTATTTGAACGACTGAACGGGAGCAACAGAAAAGTTTGGTAAACACCTAACTTTTTGGTCACGATAAATCTGGTCCCGCCAAAACGATCGGTGCCTATATATCTATCGAGCGACACGATTTCGGGAGGCCGAGCATGAGTGACTACCCCCTCGACATGGAGACCCGGCCTGATATCAAGGGTTTCCATGACCCTGCCACCGGCACGATCAGCTATGTCGTGAAAGATCCCGCCAGGCCATCCTGTGCCGTGATCGATTCGGTCATGGATTTTGATTTCGCCGCGGGCCGCATCAGCTTCGAGCACGCCGATGCGCTCATCGCCCACATCGAGGACCACGGCCTTGAGCTCGAATGGCTGATCGAAACCCATGTCCATGCCGATCATCTCTCGGCTGCACCCTACATCCAGGGCAAGCTCGGCGGCCGCATCGGCATCGGCCGCAACATCACCTTCATCCAGGAAACCTTCGGCAAGATCTTTAACGAGGGCACCGAGTTCCAGCGCGACGGCAGCCAGTTCGATCATTTGTTCGAGGATGGCGACACCTACGCGATCGGTACGATGACCGCCTTCGCCATCGCCACACCGGGCCACACCCCTGCCTGCATGACCCATGCGATCGGCAATGCCGCCTTTGTCGGCGATACGCTCTTCATGCCGGACGGCGGCAGTGCCCGCGCCGATTTCCCGGGCGGGGACGCAGGCGCACTCTACGATTCGATCCAGAAGCTCCTGGCCCTGCCGGACGCCATGCGGCTCTTCATCTGTCACGATTACGGGCCCAACGGCCGCGACATCGAATGGGAAACCACGGTCGCCGCAGAAAAATCGGATAATATTCATGTCGGCGGCGGCAAGACGCGTGAAGAATTCATCGCCATGCGCACCGCCCGCGACGCCCAGCTCGGCATGCCCAATCTCATCATCCCCTCGCTCCAGGTCAATATGAAAGCCGGCCAGTTGCCGGGTCCCGACAAGGACGGCCACCGCTTCTTCAAAGTCCCGCTCAACGCGCTCTAGGGCGTCACCCTGGGAACCGACGCCCCATGATCCGCTTCGAAGAGCTCTACGACATCGCCGCGGCTCGCAAGGGCGGCAGGGACGCGCTGGAAACGCTGATCGCCGAGCCCAAACCTGCTTTTGAACTCGAGGCCGTCGGCGACGATCGCTATCTCGCCATGATGTCCCGCTTCATCTTCCAATCGGGCCTCAATTGGAAGGTCGTCGACACCAAGTGGGACGGGATCGAAGCCGCCTTCGAGGGATTCACCCCCAATCGCTGGGCCGTCATGTCGGACGAGGATCTCGACCGCCTGCTCAAGGACCCGCGCATCATTCGCCACGCGCCCAAGATTCTCTCCGTGCGCGACAACGCCGTGTTCCTCCTGGACCTCAAGAAAGACCATGGCTCCGCCGGTGCGTTCTTCGCCAACCACCCGCCAAGCCAATATATCGGCCTCCTCGAGCTTCTCAAAAAGCGCGGCAACCGCATGGGCGGCACGACAGCCCAATACTTCCTGCGTTTTGCAGGCGTCGACAGCGTCATCTTCTCAGATCACGTCACCCAAGCCCTGATCCGCGAAGGTGTCGTCGACAAGAAACCGACCTCCAAGCGCGACATGGAAGCCTGCCAGAACGCCTTCAACACCTGGATGGATCAAGCCAACTGCTCGCTAACCCGCATCTCCCGCGTCCTCGCATTCACGGTCGACGAAAACCACCGCTAACTCACCACCATCGCCGGTGATGCCGCGGCACCTTCTCCTTGCGATGGACGACGGGACGCTGTGGCGCTGGTTGCGGCGTGGGTGATAATTCGTTCGTGCAGTTTTCATCAGGAAGGTTCTGCGAAAGGGCCGGCGCGGCCCTCTCGCGCTCTCCGCGGGATGTTGGCTCGGGTGCGGGTGCGGGTGGGGAAGGCGGGGACTTGACTTGTGAAGGAATTAATTCGTTCGTGCAATTTTCATTGGCGGCTTCGGCCGGGGCGGGCTCGGCTGCGGCCGGTGCTTCGTCGGTCGGTGGCTGATCGGCGCAATTTTCTGTGGGGATCATGCGCTTGTTCCTGCGGTAGGTATCGAGCATGACGACGGCGCGTTTGAGTTCCATTTGCGCCTGGCTCCGGTAGCGGAGGACGGTCGCGAGCGAGGTGCGGTGCTCCGGTTGGTTGATGAAATTGGTGCCATGCATGCGATGCTTGCTATGCGGCGTGATGTCGGACATGACATCGGCCTCCATCTGGTCGGCCCGCATCTGACGCCACTCCGCGACCACGATCGCCTCGACATAGGCCAGCTCCCGATCATCGCCAGGACGAAAAGCCGCTTTTACGCTCGACGCATATGCCTCGAACGCCTCGACCGTCTCCTCGGGCAGCAACGCGAACCGCTCGCCCCGCATCCCGTGCTTCAACGCATTCATCGCCGACCGCGCCTTGCCTTCGGGCGTGCTGGGACCGCG
>JBGSYN010000174.1:0-11474 GCA_041750975.1 Geminicoccaceae bacterium
AGTCGTGCCAACGGTGCCAAAGGCGGACGCCCACGGAAAAGCACTCAGCAGCCGCGCTGACAGAGCTTGTCCCGAAACGGCGATTGCCAACAGCGAACTAATTGGTTACTTAGAGCGATGTAACCGATACGAACGGGGAAAAACATATGATCAGGAAGTCTTTGATGTCCGGTGCCGCTATTCTGGCGCTGGGGTCGGTGTCGACGGTGGCGATGGCGCAGGGCTGGCAGCCGGACCGGCCGATCACGATCATCGTGCCATGGTCGGCGGGCGGCTCCACGGACCAGGTGACGAGGGTCGTCGCACCGCTGCTCGAAGAGGACCTCGGCCAGAGCGTCGTGGTCGTCAATCAGCCGGGAGCCTCGGGCTCGATCGGCACCAAGGCCGCACTCGATGCGCCGCGTGACGGCTATACCTGGACCGCCAACGCGATCGCCAACAACGCGACCTATGCCATCACCGGCCTCGTCGAAGACACCGATATCGATGATTATCGGGTCTACCTCCACGTCGCCAATGTGCCCGTGATCAGTGTCAATCCCGATAGCCCGTTCCAGACCATGGCCGACTTCCTCGCTGTACTCGAAGAGGGCGGCGACGATGTCACGGTGGCGACCGCCGGCGTCAATTCGTCGGGCGGCATGGCGATTGCGTCATTGGGCGAGGTCGCCGGGACCGACTATCGCATGATCGCTTATGACGGCGGCAATCCCGCGGTGATCGCCACGGCCGGTGGCGAGGCCCAGGCGACGACACAGCTTGCGACCGAACAGTCCGAACTGATCCGGGCCGGACGGCTTCGCCCCTTGGCGGCCCTGAGCAACTCGCCCTTCGAGATCGAAGGCGTCGATCCGATCCCGCCGATCACCGATTTCCTACCTGATTGGCAAGTTGCGCCCGACTATTTCGGCGTATTCATTCCGATGGGCGCACCGCAGGAGGTCTATGACACGGTCGATCGGATCTGGCAGGACCGGGTGGTGAACGGAGATGAACTCAAAGCCTACGCGACCGAGCGCGGCGCCGTGTTCGATCCTTCATTCGGTGCGGAGGCCAGAGCCAAGGCGATGCCCGTGGTCATCACCGAGGCCTGTGCGCGGGTCGAACGCAACGAGGCCGTGGTCGATCCGAGCGAGATCGGCATCGATTGCGCGACCATGACGGAAATCGGCAAATAGGATGAGACGAGGGCAGGGGGGATAAGCTCTCCCTGCCCGGGTCACCTGATGCCACGAGATGCGACCCGCCCGGCTTGATCTGATCACAAGCATCGTTCTTCTCGTTCTCGGGCTCGCCACACTCTATGGCGGCTGGTCCATGGATCGGCTCGAGGTGCGGCGAATCCATCCGGCGAGCATTCCGGGCCTGGTGCCGATGCTTCTGGGCGCCGCATTGACCGTATCGGCGGGCCTGCTGCTGACCCAATCGATCCGGGCAGGCGGCCATCGTCAGGGAGCATCCGGTTCGACCGCCGACCCCGGAGCCGGGCGAAGGCTGGGTCTAGCCCTACTTCTAACGCTCGGCTATCCGCTCCTGCTGATTGGCCGGATGCCTTTCGAACTTGCGACCGGGATCTTCGTCTTTGCCTTCATCGCCATTTTCGAATGGCCTGATTGGAGCACGCATCAGGCCCGCGCGGTCGGCTTGCTGACGGCGCTACTGCAGGCAGCGATCACGGCGTTCGTCATTTCCTGGGTTTTTCGGGAATTGTTTCTGGTGCGTTTGCCATGAACGCACTCGAACTTCTATCGCAAGCGCTGCTCAACCTTTTGACGTTCCAAGCGCTCGTCAATGTCGCCTGGGCTACCTTGCTCGGCATCATCGTCGGCTCGCTGCCCGGCCTCACCGCAACCATGGGCGTCGCACTCCTCACCACGCTGACCTACAGGATGACTCCGGATCAGGCGATCCTGGTGTTGATCTGCATGTATGTCGGCGCGATTTACGGCGGGTCGCGCAGCGCTATTCTGCTCAACATCCCTGGCACGCCAGCCAGTGCCGCAACCGCGCTCGACGGCTTCCCGCTGGCGAAGCAAGGCAAGGCCGGTTATGCCATGGCGCTGGCAACTGCAGGCTCATGCCTTGGCACCCTGATCGGCCTCGTGCTGCTGGCGCTGGTGGCACCAATTCTCGCCGAATTCGCCCTCGATTTCGGGTCCTTCGAGTTTTTCTGGCTGGCGCTGTTCGGGGTCATCATTTCTGGCCAATTGACCGCCGGGTCGACACCGCTCAAGGGTTACATCGCGGGCATTCTGGGCCTTCTCGTCGCCATGATCGGCTCTGAGGGCATTCACGCGCATGTCCGCTTCTCCTTCGGCATCGACGATCTCAATGGCGGCATCGCGCTGATCCCCGCCATGGTCGGCGCATTTGGCTTTGCCGAGGTTCTGACCGTCATGACCGGGGGCAAATCCGCCTTCGTCACCGACAAGACGGATCGGGTCCTGCCGAAGCTGATCGATCTCTGGCGCTACCGATGGACTATCATCCGTTCGGGCATTGTCGGTACCGGTGTCGGCGTTATCCCAGGGGTAGGCGAGGATATCGGCGCCTGGGCGTCTTATGCGATCGCCAAGCGGACCAGCAAGGAGCGCGATCTGTTCGGCAAGGGCTCGATGGAGGGGCTGACGGCGGCCGAGACCGGCAATAGCGCGGTCGTACCTGGTGCCCTCATTCCGGCATTGACCCTAGCCGTCCCGGGCTCGGCACCGGCGGCCGTGCTGATCGCAGCGCTCTTCATCCATGGCGTGCGGCCGGGGCCGATGATCATGATCGAACAGCCGCAATTCGTTTACAGCGTCGTCGCCATGCTGTTTTTCGCGACAATCGCCATCGGCATCTATGGTCTGAGCCTGACCCGGCTCTTGCTCCTGGTGCTCAAGATCCCGCGCGAACGGCTGATGCCGATCGTCTTCGTCCTCTGCGTGATCGGCCCCTATGCCATCACGCAGCGGCTGTTCGACGTCTGGGTGATGCTGTTTTTCGGCGTTGTCGGTTTTCTCTTGCGGCGCATGGACTATCCGATGGCGCCTTTGGTTCTGGGGATTATCCTCGGCGATCTGCTCGACAAGAATCTGAGACGGGGGCTGACCCTCTCCGACGGCAGCCTCGAGCCCTTCTTCACCCGTCCGATCTCGGCTATCTTCGTGGCATTGATTGCGCTGACCCTGCTGTTCAGCATCCCCTGGATCCGCCAGGGTAGTGCAAGGCTGCTCGGTGCCGGCAGGTTCGCGGCTTGAGTTCTCTCCCGGCCAAGCCTGGACGAGCCGGTCGGAAACTGCCCCATCGCGCGCGCAACCCGGAACTCACACGCGGCGAGATCCTCGATGCCGCGCGTGTCGAATTCGTCGAGAAGGGCCTCGACGGGGCGCGGGTGGATGGGATTGCGGCACGGGCTGCGATCAACAAACGTCTGATCTATCACTATTTCGGCAACAAGGAGGGGCTCTATACAGCTGTTCTGGAAGAAGCTTATCGACAGATCCGCGAAGGGGAACGTGCCCTCGACCTCGAGAACCAGACGCCCGAGCAGGCAATGCGCCGGCTGGTGCGATTTACCTTCGAGCATTTTCGCGACAATCCCTGGTTCATCAGCCTGCTCAACACGGAAAACCTCCAGCGCGCCCGATATCTGCGGGCTCTTCCGGTGATCCGTGAGCTGCATTCGCCGCTGGTCGGGGAGATCCGATCGATCCTCGAAAAAGGGGCTGCGGCCGGCAGCTTTCGAGACGACGTCGATCCGGTCGATCTTTATATTACGATAGCAGCGTTATGTTATTTTCCCCTCGGCAACATCCATACGCTCTCGACGATCTTCGGGGTCGATCTCCTGGCCCCCGAGCATTTGTCGGCTCGTGCAACGCATGCCGAGAACGTCGTCATGGGATTTTTGCGACCAACCGCTTGACGGCGCGCCGCCATACATAGTTTTCTGCGCTGGGTCTTTGGTCACACCGTGCAAACCCTAGATATCCATTTGGTGTGAGAGAACGGTTCCGCCTCAGGAGCAGATGGCATGGCCAAGACAGTCGAAACCCCGAGCCGCGATACGGCCACCAAAACCAAGCCCAAACTCGAGCGGCCGCCGCTCTATAAAGTCATTCTCCTGAATGACGACTACACGCCGCGCGATTTCGTGGTGCAGATCCTGGAGAAGATTTTTCATATCGGCGAGGGTACCGCCTACAACATTATGATGACGGCGCATCAGAAGGGCTCATGCGTGGTTGCCGTCTACACGCGGGACGTCGCCGAAACCAAGGCGACAGAGGCCACCGATCTCGGCCAGGAGGCCGGATTTCCCCTGACGTTCACGACGGAACCCGAAGAATAGGCCGCCTCGACGCGCATCCTTCCTTGCGCTCGTCCTTGCGTTATCGCAAACATGCCCTGGTTCTAAAAAGAGATCTTGGGGGCTTAGACATGCAAAGACGGAC
The DNA here is from genome assembly GCA_041750975.1 of Geminicoccaceae bacterium. Classification (GTDB taxonomy): domain Bacteria; phylum Pseudomonadota; class Alphaproteobacteria; order Geminicoccales; family Geminicoccaceae; genus JBGSYN01. The sequence continues at coordinate 4,437 of JBGSYN010000174.1, forward strand.
GATGCTGGCGACCGCTGCGACGCTGACTGCGGCGACCGCGTTCGGATCGAAGACATTCGGTCAGGGGATCGATCGGCCTTGGGACGGCTCGATCATCGCCTATCCGGATCCCGCGATCGAAGTGATCGATCCGAGTTATCCGTACAAAATCGGTAATGCCGCCGTCGAGCGTCTCTGGACCGGAACGCGCTGGGCCGAAGGGCCGGTCTGGTCCGGTGTTGGTAACTATCTGATCTGGAGCGATGTGCCGGGCAACAAGATGTATCGCTGGCTCGAGGACGATGGCGAGGTAACGGTGTATCGCTCGCCATCGGGTAATTCCAATGGCAGTGCGTTCGATGATCAAGGCCGTCTAGTGACCTGCGAGCATAGCGGCCGCCGTGTCGTCCGTGCCGAACATGACGGCAAACTGACCGTAATCGCCGACAGCTACGACGGCAAACCATTGAACGCGCCGAATGATCCAGCGGTCCATGCCGACGGGGCGATTTGGTTCACCGACCCGGGATATGGTCGCAACGACTATGCCAACGACCGCTATGAGACAGAATTACCGGAAGCGGTCTATCGGGTCGACCCGCATTCCGGCGCGCTCGTCATGGTCACCGACGAGCTAGGCAAGCCCAACGGCCTCTGTTTCTCGCCCGACTACTCCCTACTCTATGTGGCGGACAGCGGCGCCACGCACGATCCGGAGCATCCCAAAGAAGTCCGCGTCTACGATGTCATCGAGAACGGTACGAGGCTCGCCAATGGCCGCACCTTCTGTGATACCTCGCCTGGCCTCGCCGACGGCATTCGATGTTCCACCGATGGCAGTTTATGGGTGGCCGCCTCGCCAGGCCCGACAACTTATGGGGTGCAGGCCTTTTCACCCGAGGGGCAGCGTGTCCTAGTCATTCTTTTGCCGGAGCTGTGCGCCAATCTCTGCTTCGGCGGCCGCAAGCGCAATCGCCTCTTCATGACGGCCAGCCAGTCGCTTTACGCCCTTTACGTCAACGCCAATGGAGCGGGCTTTTCGTAGGGCCTCAGCATCATACGACGAAAAAAGGGCCAAGCGGGGCCGGCCGATTCAAATTATTTGTCACAGATCGGGAACATCTCTCCGCTATCGCTATTCGGGGCGGCGCAGTCTGAATAAGGTTCTGCTCCAATAGTGATTGACGGAGTCCCCTCTCGGCATGCCTCAAATCGACTGGTATGACGGCAATCGTGTAGAGCCCTTCATCGAGGGCATCCCCACCTACCGCGCCCTGGAAACGGCCATCGCGGCCGCGGAAGAAACCGTTCACATGGCCTATTGGCGGATCGATCCGAGCCTCGAGACCGTCAACGGCTCGAAGCCGTCGCGGTGGGGCGAGCTACTCGCCGCGACGGTGGAGCGGGGCGTCACGGTGCGCCTGATCATGGCGGACTTCGATCCGATCCTGGGTGCCCAGTTTCATCGCCGCGCGTGGCGCAGCTTTCGCCGGTTTTGGACACTGCGCGAAAGCCTGCCCGAAGAGGCCCGCGATCGATTGCAACTCTTCTGTTCGAGACATGAAGCCAGGATCGGCAGCGCCATCAGGCTGATAGCGCAGCCGATCTTGCAGACGCATCTTTGGCAAATGGTGCGCGAGTTCAACAAGATCGCGAAGCAGGATGGACCGGAGGCATTTTACCAGCGTCTCGCAATCTACCCTGGGCTGTGGCCGCTGCTGCGGATTACCGAGGGGCCCCCTCCTCGGATTGCCTTTCCGCTCTCCTATCCGACGGTCTACCCCGCCGCCCATCACGAAAAGCTCTGTGTCATCGACGACCGCATTGCCTTTCTGGGCGGGCTTGATATCGACGAAGACCGTTTCGACGGCTTGGATCATGAGAATGAGCGGGGCTGGCACGATGTCGCCTGCAGAGTCGATGGGCCCGCCGCACGCTTCTTCGCCGTTCATTTCAGGCTTCGTTGGAACAGCGAACTCGTCGATTTTCAGAGCTTCATGGAGCGAATGGAACCTTTGGAGAATGTCGAGCCGATCGGACGCCAACCGTCGCTGGTTCGGTTGGCGACGGAACTTCCTGACCAAGCTGCGGTTGCAGGAACCGCCAGAGTGGCCCCTGTCCAGACCAGATCGTCGCAGCGCAAATCGTCATTCTCGCGCAGCCCCAAGCCAGAGATCATGTCCTGCCTCAAGGGCTATCGACATCTGATAGGCTCGGCCCGACGCTTCATCTATGTCGAGAACCAGTTTCTGCGCAGCATGCGAATCGTCAGAGCCATTATTGCCCGGGCCAGGCGGGAGCCGAAACTCGAGATCCTGATCATCTTGCCGGTCGCACCCGAAATGGCGTTGACCGAGAAGGATGTCGATACGGCGACCCGGCATGGCCAATATTTGCAGGATGCCGCCATCGTCAAACTGCGCAAGGCGTTGCGCCAACGGGTCGGGATCTTCAGTTTCAAGCGCGCCGGCAAGGCTGTGCATCGTCCCGAAGAGCAGCAGGAGCGAACGCTTGCCGAAATCATCTATGTTCATGCCAAGGTCATGATCGTCGACGATGAACAGGCCATGATCGGCTCCGCCAACCTCAATGATCGAAGCCTCTTTACGGATACCGAGGCGGGCATCCTCTGGCATGAGCCCGCGGCGGTTCGGAGTTTTCGGGAAGCGCTCTGGAATCATGCGCTGGGCGACAACTACGCTTGCGGGCTCGAGTCCCCCATCGTGCCGCAATGGATCGAACACGCTGCAGCCAACGCCGAACTCGAGGCTGATTCACGCCAAGGATTTCTGATGCCGCTGACGCGCAGCGAGCGCCGGGCGTTTCGCAAGCGCAATTGGCTCGTGCCTGAAGAGAACGTTTAAACGCTGTGCGGCATCACAATGATCTGCTAGCCAATCAGCCAGACTTGACTGTTGGGAACCGGTCCCGGCCATGGCGCTTGAAACGAAAGAAATACTCGGTCTCGACGCCTTTGGTGCTGAAGCCGCAGCGTCTGGCGATATCGACGATCTGCTCAATCTCGCATGCCGCTCGGTGACGCAGGGGCTGGGCGCCACCCACGCCAAGGTGCTCGAATATCTGGCCGATGAACGCGAGCTCTTGATCCGCGCGGGCATAGGCTGGGACAACGATGTCGTCGGCGTGGCTCGGCTTGGCGCGGATTTGGGCTCTCCGGCCGGCTTCGCGCTGCAAACCGGTCGGCCGACGATCGCCAATGATCTGGCCACGGAGCAACGTTTTCGCGTACCACAGATACTGGCCGATCACGGCGTGCGAAGTGCCGTCAACGTAATCATCAAACATGGCGATGCCGTGTTCGGCGTGCTCGAGGCCGACAGCCGCAATCCGCGGGAATTCGACGACCGCGACGTTCAATTCCTGCAAGGCTATGCCAATATTCTGGCGTTGAGCCTGTCGCAATCGATGCTCGTGCAACGGAATGCGGCGCTCATCCAGCGTCTCGACATCCTCTTGAACGAGCTGCGGCACCGGACCAAAAACAACAACCAGATGCTGTTGAGCATGATCAAGCTGGAGCAGCGTCAGCACGAGATGTTGGAAGTGCGGCAGGTTCTCGACGACGTCGCGAGCCGGTTGAACGTGCTCAATGCGATCGACGAGTTGATTGTCGCAAACGGCAATGACGGCAAGGTCGATCTCGGCCGGTATGTTTTGAGCATCGTCAACAACATCTTCGCGCTTGACGCCGAACGCGCCAAAAAAGTCCGGCTCGACACCGAAACCTTCGAGCTTACGGTCGATACTCGTCGGGCCCAAGCCGTCGCCATGATCGTCAACGAGTTTCTCACCAACAGCTTCAAATACGCCTTCATCGAAGGGCAAGGCGAGGTCGCGGTCAAATTGCAAAAGCAGGACGACGACGTATTTTTACGTCTGTCGGACAACGGTCCCGGGCTCTCTCCGGATGCCAAGCAGGGTATGGGGCTCAATCTGATCGAGGCGATGATCGCGCTGCTTAAGGGCAAGCATGAATGGTCGTCAAACCACGGCGCGACTTTGGAACTTCGGTTCCCGCTCGAGCATTGACGCGTTACATTAATGTGGTCCCGGTAGAAGGATCTCGGGGCAAGTCGTCGACTATAGGTCACAACCACAACGTTTGGGAGACACAAGATGGCAGCAGCAGACAATAGCAAGCAGGCGGACGCGGAAGCGAACACGCTCAAGGAAGACTATGAGCGTCTTCGCAAGGATTTTCAGGCCCTCCGCAGCCATCTCAAGGAGATGGGCGGCCGGCGCATCGACCAGGCCGGATCGCGTGGACGCGAGCAGGTCGACGAAATCGAAGAAATGTTGCGGGAACTCGGCTCGGATCTGCGGGGACGCGGCGAACTCGGCCAGGCCAAGCTCGAGCAGACCATCCAGGAACGGCCCTTGATGAGCCTGCTTGCGGCATTTGGCGTCGGCATGCTGATCAGTCAATTGCTGGGCGGGCGACGCCGCTGACCGGATCATGGCGATCCGCATTCTGCTCTACCTGATAGGCGGGCTGTTCGGCCTGTTGGCATTGCTGGCGCTGGCGCAAGCCATTTTCATCGGTTTTTCGCAGATCGTTTCGTTGGGCTGGGCAGCTCTGTTGGCCGCGGTGAGCTATCTGCTCATCATGGGTATCATGCTGCTCTTGACCCAACTTGGCCGGCGCCATCGCCGCCGCACCACGTTTTCAAGGCTTACCCCCTTGTTCACCTCGGAGGTACAACGCCGTCCGGCGCGGAGTGCTCTTATCGCACTGGCCGCAGGGGCTTTGCTCGAATACCTCGAACGTCGCGTTCGACGATAACCCGAAAAATACTCCGGACCGGAACCTCCCCGAACTACCGATGTTTGCACTACACTCACGCAAGACAGCCCTCGAAAGGACAAATAATGGGTATTGAAGTCGGCGGCGTGCTCGGCCTGATCGTTCTTATTCTCGATATCTGGGCCATCATAAGCATTGTCGGGAGCAGCGCTTCGACGGTTTCCAAGGTGATCTGGTGTTTGGTCATCATCCTGCTGCCGGTACTCGGTTTCATTGCCTGGCTGTTCCTGGGCCCCCGCTCGGCGGGCCGATCCGCGATCTGAAACAAGGGCTGCTGCGTCAAGGCGGCCCGAACGGAAGTTGATTCTTGATGAATGACCGGGCGCTTGGCTTTTCTGGGCGGCTGGTCATGGTTTTGGCCGCTGTTTGCCTCGTCATTGTTAGCTATCAACTACGCAACGTGCTCCTGGTATCGTTCGGCGCCGTGCTGCTCGCGATCCTTTTGCGCGCGACCGCGCGCCTGATCGCCAAACCTTTCAACATCAGTCCGAAGCCGCTTGTTCCGGTCGTTCTCATCCTCCTGATCGGCTTGGTGCTGGCAGGCTTGATCGTCTTCGGGCGTCCACTCGGCGAGCAGTTGAACCAGCTTCGAGAACTCATACCGGGTGCTGTCGAGACGGTCCAAGGTGTTGCCACATCTCTTGGCGTCGGGCAGCTGGATTCACTCAGTGGGGAGACGATTTCGGGAAGCGCCGGGGCCATCGCCCAGCGCGCCACCTCAATTCTGCAGAGCGGCCTGCAATTTGTGGCCTACATCGTCTTTTTGTTGTTTGCTGCAATGTTCATGGCGCTCGAGCCTGATCGCTATCGGGAAGGCGTCGTCAGCCTGGTGACACCCGTGCATCGGGAGCGGGTCGACGATACTCTTCGTCATTGCGGCAAGTCGCTCGAGCGTTGGCTACGCGTTCAATTGGTCACCATGGCAATCGTCGGCGTGGCCATCGCCCTGGGCCTTTGGCTGTTGGGTGCACCGCTCCCGCTTCTTCTGGGCTTGATTGCGGGATTGTTCGAATTCGTTCCCTATCTTGGGCCTTTGTTGTCCTCCGTGCCCGCAATTCTCGTGGGCTTGAGTGTCAGCCTCGAACTCGGTGTTCTCGTTCTCGTTCTTTTCATTGTGGTCAATCAACTCGAGGGCAATTTGCTGATCCCGTATCTACAAGAGCGAGAGGTTAACCTGCCGCCTTTGGTAACGGTTCTGAGTGCAATCATGCTCGGCACTTTGTTCGGCGTGCTCGGCTTGGTTTTGGCTGTGCCCTTGGGGCTGGTCATCATGATCGCTGTGCAACGGCTCTGGGTCGAGGCGATCCTGGAAGAAAAGGAACTCAGCGAGCAAGAGCCAATTCCAACCGACGACTAGAAGCTGGTGGGGCGAGATGCACCCCACCAGCTGCAATTGGAGCTAGTTCGTAGCGTCTTCGACTGCATCGCCTGCGTCTTCCGCGGCATCGCCCACGGCATCGCCCGCATCTTCCGCGGCATCCTCGGCGTCATCGCCATTGTCGCAAGCGGCGACGGTCAGGACCAATAGGCTGGCAAAGGCCAAACTAGTCAGCCGCTTGGTCCAGGAGTCTGTTTTTTCGATAATCATCAGTACCTCGATATTCTTGAAATTAAGGACCGCATGAGCGATCCTTGCGAGTCCAACCCATGCACGGGAACAGAGGTTCCGTTAGATGGACTTTCCTGGCCACCCGATTAATCCATTCAGTGGCTGGGGTTGCGGGATGCTGTACCGGCAACCAGATTAAGTGGTAGAAACCGAAGGAACCTTATTGGTTCCGACGGTGTTGCACTTGTGAAGTTGTGTGAATGAAAGGGAGGAGCATGAGTGATTTCCGCTCCGATATCGTCGAATTGCTTCCACATCTCCGTGCGGCGGCACGGGCAATAACTGGGGGTGATACCCATTTCGCCGACGATCTCGTCCAGGACACCGTAATCAACGCGCTTCAGGCCGAGCGTCAATTTACGCCGGGCACCAATCTTAAGGCCTGGCTTTTCACGATCCTCCGAAACCGCTTTTGCAGCCTGATACGGCGTCGGAAATATAATGTTCACGTCGACGACGAGGAAATCGAGCGTCTTTCATGGACGCCCGCTCCCCAAGACAGTGCCCTCGAGGTACAGGCGTTCAAAAGGGCATTCATGCAGCTCAGCCCCACCCATCGCGAGGTTCTCATTCTGACCATCATCGACGGTCATCCTTATGAGAAGGTGGCCGAAATGTGCGATTG
>JBGSYN010000175.1:0-23457 GCA_041750975.1 Geminicoccaceae bacterium
GCGCAATTACTTTCAGGGCAAGGGTCTCGACGGCACCCGCGCCCACGGCCACCGCACCAAGCTCGCAGTGAAACCCTTTTCCAATAGCCCCAAGGGCTGAGGCATGCCGGCCAGAAACCACGGAAGTGGCGGGTAATGGCCAAAGTTCTTGTTCTTGGCGGTACCGGTCTGATCGGGGCGGGGATTACGCGATTTTTGCTCGAGGCCGGGCACGAGGTGACCCATTACAATCGTGGTTTGACCGATACCGGCAGTTGGCCCGACGTCAGCCGGATTGCCGGCGACAGGCGCGACTACGCCGCGTTCGAGGCGCAGATCCATGGGGCGGGGTCGTGGGATTGCGTTATCGACATGATCTGTTTCAAGGCGACCGATGCCGACAGCGCCATCCGCGCATTTCGTGGGCGGGTCGGACAGTTCATCTTCTGCAGCACGGTGGATGTCTACACCAAGCCTGCGGCGCGCTATCCGATCACGGAAGAGGCCGAACGGGAGCCGTCGACCGCATTTCCCTATGCCTGGGAGAAGGCGCGCTGCGAACGGCTGTTCGAGGCGGCGCAGGCGCGCGGCGACTTCGATGTGACGATCATTCGCCCGGCCCATACCTATGCTGATAGTGGAAGTATCATTCACGCGTTTCGCCGCGGCACTTATTTTCTCGACCGCATTCGGAAGGGAAAGCCGGTGATCGTCCATGGCGATGGCTCATCTTTATGGGCAAGCTGTCACCGCGACGATGTCGCCAGGGCATTCTGCGCCGCTGTCGACAATCCTGCGGCGCTCGGCCAAGCTTATCACGTCGCCGCGGAGGAATGGCTCACCTGGAACCAAATCTACGGCTTGGTTGCGGACGCAATGAACATGGATGTTCCGGAATTGGTGCACATTCCAACGAGCGTGTTGGTGCGTCTTGCACCGACCAAGGCGGATTGGTGCGACGTTAACTTCAAGTACAACAATATCTTCGACAATGCTAAAGCCAAGCGTGATCTTGGTTTCAAATATACGATACCTCTGGATGAAGGCATCGGGCGAATGATCGACTATCTGGACCGAAATCAGGGCATCGAGGACAGCGACTTGCCCGAATTCGCGTGGTACGACCACTTGATCGGGTTATGGGAAGAGCAATGCCGCCAACTCGAAGTTTCTTCGAGCACATTGACACTGTAGTTCACGCGACGTCGCGCCTGCGTCTACGACGACTATTCGCGGGGTGCGCAAGGGGCAAACGTTTTTCCCCACGAGCTTCTCCCTAATACAGCAACACCGCCTGTCCTGTCCGGATGCTCTCGTCGGCGGCGAGGACGATGCGGAGGCTGTTGACGGCGTCGGCCATGAGGGCTGAGAGGTCGGTGTCGTTACGGATGGCGTCTAGGAAAAAACGCTGCTCGCGTTCGCAGAGTTGCTGGTGGTTGGGCTCGTCGGCCATGTCGATCCACTCGTCGGGTTTCGTGAAATTATTGTCGGCGTCGATGTCGGCGTGGTGGATTTTGAGGGCGTTGGTTTTGGTGTGCTGGTCGATATCGGCGCTGTCGGAGATGGCATCCAGCTTCGCTTCGGATGAGCCTTCCTGTTTGGCGACGATGTTGACGCAGCCTTTGGGGCCGACGACGTCTTTGACGAAGTAGGCGACCTCGCTCATCATCGGGCCCCAGCCGGCCTCGTACCAGCCGACCGAGCCGTCATCGAAGACGACGTGGAGATGGCCGTAGTTCTGGAGCCTGGTTTCGTGGCTGAGCTTGGCGCCGATGCCATGGACGCGGATCGGTTTGGCGCCGGTCATCTGGCACATGATGTCGACCTAGTGGACACCGCAATCGACGATCGGGGTGAGCGATTCCATCAGCGCCTTGTGCCAGTTCCAGGCGGGGCCGCTCGATTGCTGGTTGAGGTTCATGCGCATGACGAGAGGCTTGCCGAGCGTCTTGCCGATCTCGACGAATTTGGTCCAGCTCGGATGGTGGCGGAGGATATAGCCGAGCACGAGCTTTTTGTCTTTGGCCTTGGCGGTTTCGACGACACTGACGCCGTCTTCGTAGGTCGTGGCGATAGGCTTTTCCATGAAGACATGAGCCCCCGCTTCCATCGCCTTGACGGCATAAGCTGCGTGGGTGTCGGGGTAGGTGTTGATCGAGACCGCGTCGGGTCTGGTTGCGGCGAGCGCTTCCTCGAAGTTCTCGAACCTCGGATATCCGGCGATTTCCGCAGGGAGCTTGTCGTTGCTCTTGATCGTGCGGCTCATCAGTCCCGCGATCTCGAAGCCGTCGATGGCGTGATAGGCCTTGGCGTGCGAGGCGCCCATATTGCCGACACCGACCACCAGCACCCGAACTCGATCCCCCATCCTCTTCTCCCTTTTCCAAACAGCCTGTGCCCGTTAGCGATAACGCCGCGTCCGTCTTTGCGTCATTGACAGTGCGCCGAGCGATTGTAGCCTCAGCCAGGAGGGGCCGGCAAATCCCTTGGTGCGAATCTTGCTGTTTTGCGCCGGGGACCATGGCCGTCGAACTAGAGGAGCCGAATGACGGACGCCAAGCTTGTCGTCGAGGGTGCAAGCAAACGCTATGCGACGGGCACGGGCGTCGTCCATGCGCTCGAGGATTTCTCGATGCATGTCGCCAAGGGCGAGTTCGTGTGTGTGGTCGGGCCGTCGGGTTGCGGCAAGTCGACCCTGCTTTGGGCGATGGCGGGGCTGCATCCTCTGTCCGAGGGCGCGATCCGTCTCGACGGGGCGCCGATTACCAGGCCGCATCCCGAGATCGCCATGGTGTTCCAGGACGCCAATCTGCTGCCTTGGCGCAATTTGATCGACAATATCGGCCTGCCGCTTGAGATCAAAGGCCGGCGGATAGCGGATCATCGTGCCGCGATCGACACGCTCTTGAAGCGGGTCGGCCTCTATGGCTTCGAGACCAAGATGCCGCGCGAGCTCTCGGGCGGGATGCAGCAACGCGCCTCGATCGTCAGGGCTCTCACGGTCGACCCCGAAGTGCTGTTGATGGATGAGCCCTTCGGTGCGCTCGATGCCTTCACCCGCGACGAGATGAACCTTCTGATCGAGGAGATCTGGCTCGAGACCAGGAAGACCGTGGTGTTCATTACGCACAGCATCCCGGAAGCGGTGTTCCTCGCCGATCGGATTTTCGTGATGTCGGCACGTCCCGGCCGGCTGTCCCGGGTGTTCGAGATCGGCCTGCCGCGGCCGCGGCCGCTCGAGATGACTGTCACGCCGGCCTTCACGGAGCTGGTCGCCGAGGTCAAGGGAGCGATCGAGCATCGCCCAATCGTCGAGGCCGCCTGATGCGGGCATGGCTTTCGATCTTGCCTAGGGGGGTGCGCTCTTGAGTGATCGAACGCTGCAGGACAAGATCCCTGAGTTTCGCAAGAACAGCCGTGGCGACGAGGCCAGTATTTCCAACTGGTCGGCCGTCTCGAATGCGCTGGGCGGAGTGCAGACCCGGCGCGAGGTTTTGCTGATCCTGTTGACGGCCGTCGTCATCATCGGCGGAGCCGAATTCCTGATCCGTTATTTTCAGGTGCCGGTCTATATCCTGCCGCCGCCCTCACTGGTTGCCGTCACCTTGGTGCGCGACTTCACCCTGATCGCCCCCCATGTCGGGATCACCCTCACCGAGCTCGTCACGGGCTTCGCGATTGGCGGCAGCATCGGCTTCGTGCTGGCGGCGGTGATCACCCAGTTCCCGCTCGTCGAGAAGATCGTCGCCCCCTACATCATACTCCTTGTTACCACACCGATGTTGGCCCTGGTGCCGCTTTTGATCCTCCGCTTCGGCTTCGGCATGGAGCCCCGGATCATTGCCGTGGCGCTGGCGTCGGGGCCGATGGTGATGATCAACGCCTCGACCGGTTTCAGGCGGGTCGATCTTGCGAAGATCGCGCTTGCCCGGTCGTTCGGCGCCTCGACCCTGCAGATCTTCTTGAAGATCCGCATTCCGATGGCGATGCCGATGGTCATTGTCGGTTTGATGGTCGGTTCGATCTTCGGTCTCTTGACGGCGGTCGGGGCGGAGATGGTCGGCGGCTCGAACGGCCTCGGCAACCGTCTCGCCTATTACTCGTCCTTGATCCAGATGCCGCAATTCTTCGCTTGCCTGACCATTCTCGCGGCGATCGGCATCTCGATCTATGTGCTGTTTTTCTGGCTCGGCAAACGTTACGCAGGTTGGGAATCATGACGGGTGTGCCGCACCTGTCGAACAAGGGAGAAGGCTGATGCAGGTTCCATCGCAGGGGTCATTATTGAAGGGAGCACTGCCGTTGCGCCGCCGCCGTCTGCTCGAGGTCACGGGGCTCGGCGCTCTGGCGGTCACTTCCAGGGCATTGTTGCCGCGTTCGGCTCGGGCTGTCGAAGGCACTGTGCGCTGGGTTTCGCCGCGCGGCACGATCGAGGTTCTGGACGACTATCCCTACTGGATCGGCCAGAAATTCGGCTATTTCGGCGATCTCGACACGGTGCTCGAGGCGGGGCCGATGGATGCGACCGCCACGATCAAGCTGGTCGATCAGGATCAGGCCGATGTTGGCTTTCCGTCGCCGGGGGTGTTTTCCCTGGGCCTCGAGCAGGGCATCCCCTTGATGTCGGTGTTCCAGATGGGGGCGTTCGACGTCTTCTCCTTCGCCTTCCGCAAGGGTGAGAAGGTCGCCGACGTCAACGAGCTTTCCGGCAAGACCATTCTCCTGGGAAGCATCGGTTGGAAGGCCATCGTCGATCCGATGCTGGCGCAGGTCGGGGTCGATCCGGCCTCGGTCGAGTATGCCGAAGCCGGGCCGGGCTGGGCGCAGGCCCTCTCGCAGGGGCGCGGCGATGCGGCGTTGAGCTGGGAAGGCCTGCGGGCGCAGTGGCTCGGCCAGGGCCTCGATTTCGACTACATCCTACCGTACGATTTCTCGACTTTTCCGGCCAATACCTTCGTCATCCGCAAGGCGGACTTCGACAGCGGCGACCATACCGAGCTTTACGAGACCTATCTGCGCGGCTGGGCGATGGGGCTCGAATTCGGCCATCAGAACCCGCGGGCCGCGACCGATATCGTGCTCGAGCAGTTCCCGGCATTGGCGTCGTCGCTGACGCCCGAGATCGCGACCGAATCGATGATGCAGCTCGCCAAGGTGTTCCGCGGCGACTGGGAAACGCGCGAGGGCTGGGGCTGGCACGACATGGCGCAGTGGCAGAACTATTTCGACACGATCGAAGGCATCAGCCAGATCACCAAACCGATCAAAGCCGAGGACGTGATCTCCAACGCCTATATCCCAGCCGCCAATGAGTTCGAGATGACGCGGGTCGCGGCCGATGCCGAAGGCTATGAACTGCCGGCCGAGTTCGCCGAGGTCGATGTCGAAGCGATACGCGGCCGGCTCTGAGCAGTATCGGGAGTAGTCATGGATCAGGTCGGGCAGCCAGCCGTACAGCGTGACGACGTTCGGGCATGGCTCGCCGCGTTCGAGCACGCCTTGGCGGCGCGCGACATCGCCGCCGTGCTCGATCTTTTTCATGACGAGTGCTACTGGCGCGACCTCGTCGCCTTCACCTGGAACGTCAAGACGCTCGAGGGCAAGGATGGCATCGGCGCCATGCTCGAGGCGGTGCTGGACCATGTGGCGCCAGAGAACTGGGCGCTCAGCGAAGCGCCGGCTTCGGGCGGCGAGGAAGGGCCCGAAGCTTTCTTCACCTTCGAGACCAGGCTCGGCCGCGGTGTCGGCCATGTCCGCCTCAAGGACGGGCGCGCCTGGACCCTCCTGACGTCGCTGAGCGAACTCAAGGGTCATGAGGAGCGAAAGGGAAGGCGGCGGATCAACGGCGTGGCGCACGGCGCACATCCCGGTCGGCGCCAAACCTGGCTGGATGAGCGCTGGCGAGAAGGCCGCGAGCTGGGTTTCGCCACCCAGCCCTATGTCGTCATCGTCGGCGGCGGGCAGGGCGGCATTGGCCTCGGCGCCCGCCTGCGCCGGCTCGGCGTGCCCGCCATCATCCTGGAGAAGAACGCCCGCGCCGGCGATTCCTGGCGCAATCGCTACCGCTCACTCGTGCTGCACGATCCCGTCTGGTACGACCATCTGCCTTATCTGGCGTTCCCCGACGACTGGCCGGTCTTCACGCCCCGGGACAAGATCGGCGACTGGCTCGAAGCCTATGTTTCGATCATGGAGCTCAATTACTGGACCAGCTCGACGTTGGTCAGCGCTGGTTATGACGATGCTGCCGAGGAATGGAGTGTTACGGTCAACCGGAACGGCGAGGAGATTACCCTGCGCCCCAAGCATCTGGTGTCGGCGACAGGGGCTTACGGCCCGCCAAAACTGCCCGAATTACCGGGCATGGAGCACTTCAAAGGCACTCAGCTTCACTCCAGCGCGTTCGGCGACGGCGGCGATTGGCAGGGGCGGAAGTGCGTTGTGGTCGGCTCCGGCAGCTCGGCGCACGATATCTGCGCCGATCTTTTCGAAAACGGTGCGGACGTCACCATGGTCCAGCGCTCGTCGTCGACGGTCGTCCGTTCCGAGACCCTGCTGGAGTTCGGCTTTAAGGGACTGTATTCCGAGGACGCCCTGGAGCGCGGCATCACCACCGACATCGCCGATCTGACCACGGCCTCGATGCCGTTCCGCGTGGCGCCCCGCTACCATATCCCCCTCTGGCAGCGGATCACCGACCATGATGCCAAGTTCTATGCCCAGCTTGCTGCCGCCGGCTTCAGGAACGATTTCGGCGAAGACGGATCGGGCCTGATGCTCAAAGGACTGCGTCGTGGTTCGGGCTTCTATATCGATGTCGGCTGCTCCGCCTTGATCATCGACCGTAGAATCGGTCTCAAATCCGGCGCCGCCATCACTCGGCTGACCGAAACCGGCCTCGCCTTCGACGACGGCAGCGAACTCAACGCCGACCTCATCGTCTATGCCACGGGCTTCCATACCATGCAGCATTGGGTTGCCACTCACATCTCGCCCGAGGTCGCAGAGCGGGTCGGTCATTGCTGGGGCTATGGCTCCGGCACCACCGGCGATCCAGGGCCATGGGAAGGCGAACTGCGCAACTTCTACAAACCCACCCGCCAAAAGGCCCTATGGTTCCATGGCGGTAATCTCTTCATGTCGCGCTTCTATTCCCAGCACGTTGCGCTTCAGCTCAAAGCCCGGATGGAAGGCATCCCGACCCCGGTCTTAGGCCAGGATTAGCCGCCGTGATATCAGGCCACCGCACCGAAAATTGGCCTTTGGAACGTGCCATCAAGGCGTGATGGCGACCTTGAGCACGCCGTCGCGCTGATTGGCGAAGAGGTCGTAGGCCTCCTCGATCTGGTCGAGCTTGAAGCGATGGGTGACGAGCGGACGCAGATCCGCCCGGCCGGAATCCACGGCATTCATCAGCCGGCGCATCCGTTCCTTGCCGCCGGGGCAGAGTGTGGTAACGATCTTGTGGTCACCAAGGCCGGCGGCGATGGCTTCGAGCGGCATCGTCAGCTTGCCGGAATAGACACCGAGGCTGGACAGGACGCCGCCGGGTGCGAGGACGCGCAGGCAACTCTCGAAGGTTTCCTGCAAGCCCAACGCCTCGATAGCGACGTCGACGCCGCGGCCATCGGTTTCGCGCATAATCTCCGCGACCGGGTCGACTTCGCGGAAATTGATGGTGACGTCGGCACCGAGACGACGCGATACCTCCAGCCGCTCCGGCACGGCATCGACCGCGATGATACGGGTTGCACCTCGGAGCTTCGCACCGAGCGTAGCGCATAGACCGATGGGTCCCTGCGCGAACACCACGACCGTATCCCCGATCTTTATCTGCCCGCTCTCGGCACCGCCGAAGCCCGTGCTCATGATATCGGGACACATCAGGACCTGCTCGTCGGTGAGACCGTCCGGCACCGGTGTCAGATTTGCCATCGCATGCGGGACGCGGACATATTCCGCCTGACAGCCATCGATAGTGTTGCCGAAGCGCCAGCCGCCGAGTGCCCGGGCATGGCCATGGGCTGAGCTTGCACCGCATTGCGCCTGATGGCCGTCAAGGCATGAAAAGCATTGCCCGCAGGGCGTTATCGCACCGATGACCACCCGTTGGCCGATTTCGTAGCCAGCCACCCCCGGCCCCAGCTTCTCGATCACGCCAACCGGTTCATGACCGACGATCCGCCCGGGTTCCACCGGGTATTCGCCCCTGAGGATATGGATATCGGTGCCGCAGATCGTTGTCGTCGTGATGCGGACGAGCGCGTCACCCGGACCAATTTCTGGCACGGGCTTGTCCTCGAGAACGATCCGATTGGGTTCGACAAATACTGCGGCCTTCATCATCGCCATGGTCCATCTCCTAGTCGTTCGGGAAAGGCACGGCGTAGGCCGTCGCCTTGTGATACGCATGGGATCGATCAAACCGATCATCATTCGGCTTTCGACGTCCATTGATGTCGTCTCTGCTCACGAGCCTGCGGTGAAAGATCCGTCCACTAAGGCGCGTTTCGGCCGTCGGGCAAGGTTTTGCGATTCAGCGGTCAGAGGCCGTTGCCGGCAGGAGCGATGAGATTCGCCATGAGCCGGACCGCCCCGGGGACCAGGGCTTCGAGCTGGGTGTGGAGCACCAGGCTCGTATGGGTATGGCGGCCCTTGCCGAAGCGGCCGGTCAGGAGGCTGCCTTGCAGGGGCGTCTCGCCTGGATCGGCCATCGCCAGAAGAGCGGTATAGGCATCGTCCCAGGAGCTGGCGAAATAGAGCCCCCGCTCCTTGACCCAGCCCTGCCAGTCCGCGTCCCCGATCCGATTGGGATGGGTGAGAAGCCGGTGCTCCGGCATTAGATGGGTGACATCCGAAGCCTCGTCAGTCACCCGCCAGCGCAACGAAGGCTTGCCGATAGTGATTGGTGCCAATGGCGTTCGATCCGGCTGCCAATGATCAGACGGGCGATGGTAAAGGGTCAGGAGATGACCGCCGTTCAGCACGAAATCGTGCAGCAGGGCCAGGCGATCGGTCAGGCCTTCTGCGGATCGGAACGCGAAGATGCCGATGACAATGGTCGAGAATGCGCTGAGATCGGTCCCGGCAAGCTGCCCGGGGATCAACTCGACGACATCCACGCCCATGCGTCCGAGGGCTGTCGCCACCTGATCGTTGCCGCCGCCAAGATAGGCAACACGGGTTCCTGCTTCCATGGTGCAATCGACCCGAAGAATCCTCTGCAGCGACGGCTCGATCCGTATGGTCTCGCCGGGATGAGGATAACGGGCGCGCCGAACGAGATTGGCCGCTTCACCGTCGATTTGCCAGGAGAGAGCATGAAGCCCCGGCGGCATCGAACCGTCGATGTCGAGCGAGACTGTCAGATCCATGGTTTCGCCGGCCCGCATCGCGCTGGTTTCCGATGGATGATACCGCACCGTAAGTCCAGGACAGGCCGCCAAATGCGGGCGGGGCCGATTCCTATCGGTATGGGCGTTCAGGCGTAGACGAATATCCCGTGAAGTGGAGTTGTCGAGGACAATCAGTGCTCCAGGGTCGGCCTCGAGCGAAAGAGCGGGCAGGGTGGCGAGCGGCTCTTCGAGGGGAAGCGTCACATTGACCTTCGTGCCGAATGAATCGATCGCCGCATCGATGACGATGGGCCCTGCCGGCTGAAGCGGATCGAAAGAGAGGGGCGACAACATCGGCAGCGGCGTCGATGGATCGAGGGTCACATGCCAGGACCCTTCGCTTTTTTCGCGTACCTGCCAGCCCTGGGACTGGGATCGGAGCGTCGCTTTCGTATTGGAGGACGAAATGCCGACCCTGGTCGAGCCGCCTGACCAAATCGAAGGCTCCTCGGTCCGAGCTGTCACCCGCGCATTACGGGCGATGAAAATGGCTCGCCCAAGCTCGAGCTTTTTTCTGGCGATGCGATGCTTGAGTGCTTCGGAAACTTCGATCGTCTCAAGTGTTGAAAGTGCCCCGCCCAGATGCCGTTCGACAGTGTGGGCATCGGGCCAAGCCTCGACGGCGGCATCGATAGCGGCGTCGGCGTCGGCAAGCACGCTCGCGATTTCCGTGGCTCCATTCCCGAGATCTCGAAGGCGCATCGCCAGGCCGTCGAACAGGCTCGTTTCGGCTTGAGGCTCGTCGAGACGATGCAGCGGATAGGTCAGCTCGTCGGTCTCGATCCACCGGCCCATTCCCTGGGTCGCGTGAAACTGGCGCGACCATTGGGCGATCTGGGCATAGCTGGCACCGGTCACAGGGTCCGTGCCGGAGGCGTCGACGATGACGGTCGCATTGGGTGGGGGTTCGTCATCATCGTAGCTGTCGCCGGCACCCGACCACGCCGGCAGGTAAAGTTTCGCCACTCGATGGGGCCGCAGCCCGGCGTCGATCTGGTGCGGATAGGCATTCGGGTCGGCGGCGAGCGGCACGGCCTCGATCAGGATGCGGGTCATCGCCCGGTGATGCCCGTGTTGTCCCGGCACATCGAGGAAGGTCGGGCAGGCAATGTCGGGTCGGCATTGCCTGAGGATTTCGACCATGCGCTCGAGAACTTTATCCCGGCCCCAGCGCCCGAGCGTATCGTCGCCATCCTTGGAAAAACCGAAATCGCGGATCGGATCGCCCGCCTGCGCCGAGAACCAGTAAACGGTGGCATCCAGAACTTCGGCGGCCCGTTCCATCTCACGCGTGCGCACATGTGCGAGATCATCGCCGGTTTCACCGCCAAGGGCGTTCTGGCCGCCTTCGCCACGGGTCGAGCAGGCGATCGCGATCCGCACACCGTGGCGCCGGTAGAGTGCCGTCAGCAGACCGGTTGTCTCGTCATCGGGATGAGCGCCGGTATTGAGAAAGGTCACGACCGAACGCAAGGGCAGTAAGGCTTCCCAGAGGCGCAAGACCAATGGACGAGCCATCTGGGACTGGATCCGTTGGCGGTCGGTGATCATCGATCTCTCCTGCTGAGCCGCAGGAAGGCTCGACAGCTCGGTTGACAATGCCCGGGTTCGGACCGAACAATTCTGTATGGATTGCGCCAGAAAGGGAAGACCATGCTCAAGCGCCTGAAGATCGGCTCGTGGGTTGCGATTGCGGCGATCGGGGCCATGCTCGGCGGGGCCAACAAGGCCGCGGCCGTCGAAATCGAATATTGGCAATATTTCTTCGAGGCTCGGGTCAATGCGATGGAGCAGCTGATCGAGCAGTTCGAGGAGCAGAACCCCGACATCACGGTCAAGATGACCCACTTCCCCTATGCCGACTATCGCACCAAGGTCGCAGCCGCCGTTCCTGCAGGCCAGGGCCCCGATGTGGTCCAGCTATTCTACGGGTGGCTCAATGACTATATCGATGCCAACTTGATCCAGCCCTTGCCGACGGATGTCTTTCCACCGGAAGAGATCGAAGCGGAATTCTTCCCTATGGTGAAGGCGATGCGGCAAGATGATGCCTATTACGCCCTGCCCACCGCCGTACGCTCGCTCGCCTTGTTCTGGAACAAGCGCTTGTTCGAAGAGGCAGGGCTCGATCCGAACCAGCCGCCCCGGACCCTCGAAGAGCTCGTCGATTATGCGGAAAAGCTCACGAAGAGAGACGGCGCCGGCAACCTTACTCAGGTTGGCCTGACCATGGGCATGACGGCCCAGGATCATAATTGGTGGCGCGAGGTCTTGATCCGCCAGTTTGGCGGGGTGCCTTATTCGGAGGATTACACCACCGTCGCCTATGATGACGAGGCGGGGCTGGAAGCGCTCGAGTTCTACACGGATCTCATCACCGAGCACGGCGTCAGCCAGATCGGCTTCATGGACGAGCCGCAGGCTGCCTTCAAGGCCAGTCGTGCCGGCATGCATATCGACGGCTCGTTCCGCATCGGCGCTCTGGAGGAGACGCGAGGGCTCGAATGGGGAGTAGGCGAACTGCCGGCCAATGCCGAGGGCCTGCGCTCCAATTATGCGAGCTATTGGGTCAACGCCATTGCCACCAAGGCGGAAGGCGAGAAATACGACGCCGCCGTCAAGTTCATGGAGTTCATTACTTCGCCGGAAGCGATGCAGCTCTGGCTCGAGGTCGTCGGCGAGCTGCCGGCCCGGCCCGAGGTCGGCATGACCGAGGCCAATGCCGGCGATCCCGTCTACGGTCCCTTCATCCGCGCCTTGGACTATGCCCATGCCACAGTCTTCGCCAATGAGACCGACCAGCGGCAGGAAATGATCAACATGATCGACCGCATCGTTCTCGAGGATATGGCGCCGAAAGAATCACTGGAGCAGGCGGCTGCGGCCGAGCAGGCGATTCTGGATCAGTACAACAAGTAGCCGACCCGTGGCGGGTTGGTTTCAAAGCCTCACGATTGCGCAACGCCGGGTCGTCTGGGCCTGGGGCTTCCTGGCATTGCCGATCATCTTCTATGTCGGCATCCGCTTCTATCCGACCTTCGAGGCCTTCTGGCTGTCGTTCTATGACTGGAATCTGCTGGGCGAACGGCAATGGACCGGCCTCTCGAATTACGCCACGCTGCTGCAGGATCCCGAATTCTGGAAGGTGTTCAAGAACACCTTCATCTATCTGATCATCGGCACGCCGACGAGTTTGGTGATCGCGTTCGTGGTCGCCTACTATCTGGATCAAGTGAGGTTCATGCACGGCTTCATCCGTGCGCTCTATTTTCTGCCATTCCTGACGACGGCGGTGGCCATGGCCTGGGTCTGGCGCTGGTTCTATCAGCCCGTGCCGATCGGCGTTTTCAATAACGCGCTCGCCTCGTTCGGACTGCCGCAGCAGCCCTTCCTGCGCTCGACCACCCAGGCCCTGCCGGCCATCCTGGCGCCTGCCGTCTGGGCCGGGTTGGGCTTTCAGATCATCATCTTCCTTGCCGGCCTGCGCGCCATTCCCGAGACCTATTACGAAGCGGCCCGGATCGACGGCGTCAGCCGCCTGACCGTTTTATGGGAGATCACGCTGCCGCTCCTGAAGCCCACCATTGTTTTCCTCGTCGTATTCAGCTCGATCGGGTTCCTTCGGATTTTCGACCAGGTCTTCAACATGACGACCAACGATCCGGGCGGTCCGCTCAATTCGACCAAGCCCTTGGTGCTGTTGATTTACGATACGGCGTTCAACTCCTTCGACATGGGCTACGCCACGGCACAGACCGTGGTGCTGTTCACGGTCCTCTTGATCATCTCTGTGGTCCAGCTCTACATCCTGCGCAGCCGATGAATGCGGCTCTCCCCGCCCTGCAGATGCGGTCGATCAGGCCGGGACGGATCATCGCCTGGACCCTGCTGTTGATGGGCGGCATCGCCATGGTGATGCCGCTCGCCTTCATGGTCTCGACCTCGCTGAAGTTTCCGCATGAGGTCTACAATCTTTCGCTCATTCCCGAAGAGCCGACACTCGAAAACTATACTTATGTGCTGGAAGACGGCCGCTTCTATAAGTGGTTCGTCAATTCTCTGGTGATCGCCACGATTGTCACGATCTCCAATGTTTTCTTCGATAGCCTTGTTGGTTACACACTATGTAAATATCGGTTTCGTGGACGCTATCTCATCTTTATCGCGATACTTTCGACACTCATGATCCCGACCGAGATGTTGGTCATTCCCTGGTATATCATGTCGAAGAATCTCGGTTGGCTCGACAGCTATTGGGGGATCATGTTTCCGGGCATGATGACGGCGTTCGGCACGTTTTTGATGAAGCAGTTCTTCGAAACCGTGCCCGATGACTTTCTCGATGCGGCGCGCATTGATGGCCTCAACGAATTCCAGATCTGGTGGTCGATCGCCATGCCGCTCGTCACGCCGGCACTTTCGGCACTGGCGATCTTCGTCTTTCTCGGCAATTGGACCGCCTTCATCTGGCCGCTCATCGTCACTACCAATTATGACCTCTATACGCTGCCGGTCGGGCTCACGACCTTTTCGGTCGAGCAGCAAGTCGAGTGGGAATTGATCATGACCGGAGCCGCACTCGCGACCATCCCCACACTCCTGGTCTTTCTATTCTTCCAACGCTTCATCATCCGTGGCGTTGTACTGGCCGGCCTCAAGGGATGAGCATCGCCGACAGCAGTGTCTTTCCGGCCCCTGTCTTCAAGGACACCGTGCTCGGGCCGCTGTTCGAGAAGGTGAAGGCGCATCACGTCGAGCCGTTTCGCCGGATCAATCAGGCCCATTGCGTGATGCTCGCCGAAACCGGGCTGCTCACGCCCGAGCAGGCCCAAGCGATTGCATCGGCGTTGCTGGATATCGACCGAACCATGGACGTCAAAACGCTCGTCTATGACGGCTCGGTCGAGGACTTCTTCTTCCATCACGAGCGCGAGCTGATCGGCCGTCTGGGAGCGGACCTGGCGGGACGGCTCCACACCGGGCGAAGCCGCAACGACATCGACCACACCGTCTTCAAGATCGCACTGAAAGAGGCAATCGACCGAACCGCCACCAAGGCTCGGGCGCTTTGTGCAGCGATGATCGAGAAGGCCGAGACGGAAGCCCAGACCCTGATCGTCGCCTATACCCATGGACAGCCCGCCCAGCCGACCACCTTCGGCCATTACCTCGCCGCCGGCATCGAGGTCCTGTTGCGCGACCTCGAACGGCTGGAGGACGCCCGGCGCACCACCGATCTCTGCTCGATGGGAGCGGCTGCCATAACAACGACCGGCTTTGCCATCGATCGGCACCGCATGGCGCAACTCCTGGGCTTTTCCGCACCACAGCAGAACTCCTATGGCTGCATTGCGGCGGTGGATTATGTCACCTCGAGCTATGCCGCTTTGCAGCTCATCGCCTTGCATCTCGGCCGGATCGTGCAGGATCTGCAGTTCTGGAGCAGCTTCGAGGTCGGCCAGCTCTACGTGCCCAGTGCCTTCGTCCAGATCAGCTCGATCATGCCGCAAAAACGCAATCCCGTACCGATCGAGCATGCGCGGCTGTTGCTGTCCTTGGCCTACGGGCGAGCCTCCGGCATGCTGGCCGTCATGCACAACACACCCTTCACCGACATGAACGACAGCGAGGGCGAAGTTCAAGTCGGCGGTCATGCCGTCTTCGAGGCGCTTGACCGGGCCCTTGATCTCGTGACCGGTTTGATCGAGGCGGTCTCGATCGACACCGAGCGCGTCGCCCACAACACGGATTGCGCCTGCATTACCATAACCGAGCTTGCGGACGGGTTGGTACGCGCCGAGGGCCTGGCTTTCCGCGACGCCCACGAGATCGCGTCCGTCGTCGCGCGCGCCGTCGTCGCCACCGGCAAATCCCTGGGCGAGGCGGGTTATGTCGCATTTTGTCCGGCCTTCAAAGCGCAGACCGGCAGGCAGACCAGCATCGGCGAGGCGCAGTTCCAAAATATGGTTTCGGCTGGCCATTTCGTCGCCGTTCGCAACCGTTTTGGGGGTCCCGAAGGCTCGGTTCTCAGAGGCGCTTTGCATGGTTATCGCCAGGAGCTCGAAACGCTTGCCGCATCGGCAGGGCAGGCGAGCGAGCGGGAAGACGATGCCTCGGCCGAGCTCGCGCATTTGATCCATCGACTGGCCCAGATACCGCAATCAATGAAACAAGCCCGTGGTTGAGGTCGCCATTCGAAAAATCGTCAAGCGCTTCAACAAGACTGAGGTGCTGCACGGCATCGATCTCGAGATAGAGGATGGCGAGTTCGTCGTCCTGGTCGGCCCGTCGGGCTGCGGCAAGTCGACGACACTTCGAATGATTGCCGGTCTCGAGGACGTCACCGAGGGCGAAATCGTCATCGGCGGCCGGGTCGTCAATCACGTCGATCCCAAGGACCGCAATATCGCCATGGTCTTTCAGAACTACGCCATCTACCCGCATATGAGTGTCGCCAAGAACATCGGCTTCGGCCTGCGCACATCGACGCTGTCCAAGGCCGAAAAGGCCGAGCGCGTGGCCGCGACGGCGACGATGCTGGGCCTGACCGAGTTGCTAGAGCGGCGGCCGGCGCAGCTCTCGGGCGGACAACGGCAGCGGGTTGCCATCGGCCGGGCGATGGTGCGGGATCCTTCGGTGTTTCTGTTCGACGAGCCCCTCTCCAATCTCGATGCGCAACTTCGTGCCCAGATGCGCCTCGAGATCAAGAAACTGCATCGGCGGCTCAAACGGACCATCATTTTCGTCACGCACGACCAGATCGAAGCGATGACCCTGGCGGATCGGATCGTCATCATGAAGGATGGGCACATTCTGCAGATCGGCACGCCGACCGAAGTCTATCACCAGCCCGCCAATATGTTCGTCGCCCAATTCATCGGCTCGCCCTCGATGAACATGCTGGAGGGAAGCCTTGCAGACGGTATATTTCAGGTCGGCAACTATCGGCTTGATCTGCCCGAAACGCTGAAGGGCGTGGTCAGAGGACGCAAGGATGTGGTCTTGGGCATCCGGCCCGCCGACCTCAAAGTCAATCATGGCGAGCCCAAGGACATCACCATGAGCGCACGCGTCGAAATCGTCGAGCCACTGGGTGCCGAAGCGTTGGTCTATACCGATTTCGGCGGCACCGAACTGGTCGCCACCGCCGATGGCCGCGTCCCGCCGGAAATGGGCACGACAGTCACCCTCGGCGCCGAGGCCATCGATCTTCACCTGTTCGACCTCCAGTCCGGCCGAGCCCTGAACTAAGGGGGGGCACGGCGATGCCGAAACGGCAGCGCGCTGCACACAGCTTGATGCTTTTGCGCGCGCGCAAATGTGCTAGCGTTCCGACGTCGTCAGATTGACGGGCCGCTTGTTCCCCAGGGTTCAGGCTCGTCCTCGAAAGGGAGTTCGCCATGTCGGAACAGCGGTCCGAACCACGCAGCCTTGGGAATACCGGCGGCGTCTCGATCGGCGGTGCGCCGGTCTCCTATACCGCCATCATGGCTGCACTGGTCGCGGTCATGGCGTTCATTCCGGCCTCGATCGTCGTCGGCGGAATGGGCGGCGGCTGGCCCTTGCATGACGTCATCCATCCGGTGGTCGGATTGCTCCTGGGTCCGATCGCCGGGCCGATCGCGTCCGTGATCGGCATCATCGTCGGCGGCGTCATCGCCCCCTACACAAATCTCGGCCCCTGGGCCTTTCTTATCGGCCTGATGAGCGCATTCGCGGTCGGGATGACGATGCTGCCCGGCCGCTCGCTCTGGTTCGTACCATGGATCATCACCTTGGCGCTCAACGTCATCTATCTGTTTCAGGCGCTCAACTACGGCATCGGCTTTCCGCTCTGGCTCAGCAACGTGTTCACCGTGGATATCGCCCTGATCCTGATCGCCATTCCCCAGATCAGAAACTGGTGCATCGACCGGATCCGGCAGGGCGAACTCGGCACCAAACTCTACGCGGCGTTCTTCATCGTATTCTTCTTCGGCTCGACCGCGGGTATCCAGGCCAACTGGGTGCCCGCCTTCGCGACCAATCCGTGGCCGGCCGAGGTCTGGCCCGCGCTCATCGTCATCATCCTGGTCGAGCGTGTCGTGTTCACAGCCGTCGGCGCTCTGATCGCGGTAGGTCTGATCGGCGCCCTCCGCCGGGCACCGATCGCCAAGGCCAAAATGGCCGGCTATTAGGCCTGGACTGTCGTGGCCGCAGGGGACCGTGACGAGGGCCTGATCACCTTCGATAGCGTGACCTATCGCTATCCCGGAATGGCGCTGCCGGCTCTCGACAATATCCGGCTCGAAATCTCGCGCGGCGAGTTCGTCGGCCTGATCGGGGCCACGGGCGCCGGCAAATCGACCTTCTGCCAGGCGCTGAACGGCATCGTGCCGCAATTCTTCGGCGGCGAATTCAGCGGCTCGATCCGGATCGGCGGCGACGACACCATCGACGTGCCGACCAGTCGTCTCGCCGCCCGGATCGGCATGGTATTCGAGGATCCAGAAACCCAGATCACGGCGACGACTGTCGAGGCGGAAACCGCGTTTGCACTGGAAAATCTCAATGTGCCGACGGCGGAGATCCGCCGACGGGTCGATCTTGCCCTGGCGTCAGTCGGCCTTTCAGGCCAGGAGTTGAAGCATCCGGCCAATCTCTCCGGCGGCCAGAAGCAGCGGCTTGCGATTGCCGCAGCCCTAGCGCTTGCACCCGATATCATCGTCCTCGACGAGCCCACCTCTCAGCTCGATCCGATCGCCGCTCGAGACGTCTTCGCGATTTTGCTGCGGCTTAATCGGGAGGAGGGCCTGACTCTCGTGGTCGCCAGCCATGCGAGCGAGGAACTCGCCGAGGCAGCCGATCGGATCCTGCTCATGGATGCGGGCAGCGTGGTCGAGGACGGTCCGCCGGATCGGCTTTTTGCCGATATCGCAAGGCTCAAGCACTGTTTCGTCCGTCCGCCCGAAATCGCTCAGACCTTCGGCGTGCTGGCCCGGCTGAGCCCCCAAGCGGTACCCGAGCAACCGCCCGTAACCCTTGATGCGGCGATTGCGGCGATTGGGCCGCTGAACCTGCGCCCTAAGTCGAGCGGGCGCGGTCCCGATTCGCCCGTCGTTCGCGATGCCGGGACAGCCGCCCTGTCGGTTCATGCACTCAAGCACACTTACCCTGATGGTACGGTGTCCCTGCGCGGCATCGATCTCGACATTAGGCAGGGCAGCTTCACCGGCATCGTCGGGCAGAATGGCAGCGGCAAGTCTACCCTGGTCAGGCATTTCCTGAAATTGCTCGACGCGCCCGCGGGTGCCGTCAAGGTTCAGGGTGATGATGTCGCCGCTTTCAAGGTCAGCGACCTTGCCCGCCGGATCGGCTACGTCGCGCAAAACGCGCATCAACAGATATTCTGCGACCGCGTCGACAAGGAAGTCGGGTTCGCGCTGACGATGCAGAAGCGGGATAAGGCCGAGGTCCACGCTGCGGTGGAGAGATCGCTTGCAGCGATGGAGTTAGGCTGGGCCGCCGATCGCCATCCGATCTCGCTGAGCCGGGGCGACAGTCTAAGGGTTGCGATCGCCGCCGTACTTGCCCTCGACCCCGAGATCCTGATTTTCGACGAGCCCACAACCGGGCAGGACTGGCGGGGTGCCTTGGCGATCATGGAGATCCTGCGGTCCCTCAATCGAAGCGGCAAGACCATCCTTCTGATCACGCACCATCTCTACCTGTTGCCGGGCTTCGTCGAACGGCTGATCGTGATGAATGGCGGCACCGTTGTGCTCGATGGTCCGCTGCGCGACGTCCTCTATGCCGGCGAGCAACTGGAACTGGCCGGCTTGGCGCCGCCCCAGACCGTGCGTTTCGCGGGCAAGGTCGCGGGCTTGCGCCCGCTTCGGCCGCTGGGACCTGACGATCTCGCCGACCTTGTCGCCGACGGGTCGGGGCAGGCCGCGTGACCGGCAATTACGCACTTCAGCAGACGCGCCGCAATAATCCGGTTGCCGCGGTCGATATGCGGGTCAAATATGCGCTGCTGTTCCTTGCCAGCACGCTGATCTTCGTCTGGAACAATATCTGGCTGCAGGCCGCATTTCTGTCTTTCATCGTAATCTTGATGATCATGGCGGGAATATCGGCACCGACGATGCGCCGACTGTTTCTGATCCTGCTCCCCGCGCTCATTCTCATCACGGTTATTCAAGGGCTGTGGAGTCCGTTCGGCGAGACGGCCATGATCACTGTGCCCACCGACACGGCGGTTATCGGCGGTCTCAATATTTTCTATGTCGAGGGGATCGTTTTCGGGCTGGTGGTCTGCTGCCGCATCATGGCGCCGATGCTGGCCTTTCAACTGGTCTTTCTGACCAGCGAGCCGAACGATATCGTCCTCGGCCTCGTGCGACTTGGCGTGCCCTATCGCGTCGCGTTCCTGTTCTCGACGACCTTCAGATTCGTGCCATTGCTGCTGGAGGAGTTCAATGCCATCAAGGATGCGCAGCGCTTGCGCGGCATCGACATCGACAGCTTCGGTCTGATGCGGAAGCTCGTCGCAATGGGGCGGATGCTCGTGCCGCTCGTGATGATCTGCCTCAGCAAGGCCCAGTTGATGGAGATCGCCCTGCAGGCGAAGGGCTTTTCGGGCTCGGCCCATCGCAGCTATCTCAATCCGGGCCGGGAACGCCTCACGGCACTCGAATGGTTGATGATCGCGGCTGCTCTGGCACTGCTCGCAGGCGCCATCATCGGAAGGCTCGTCTTCGGTTTCGGGGGATCGGTGATTTGACGGTTTTTGCACCCAAAGCGGCCCTCGATTGCGATAGTGCGACATGCGAGATGCTGGAGCGTCAGGCCAATGCCTGGATCAACGGAGACTTTAGTGCCGCCGCCGCCGATTGGCATCCGAACGGCGAATTGACAGCCCCAGGCAACCGCGTGCCCTTGGCGGCACTACCGGCAACAATCAAGGCATTTCACCAGGATTTCGTCGATCTCGAGATCACCATCACCAACGCTTTCGCCGCACCTGGCGGGCGACGCATAGCACTCGAATGGCTCTGGGCGGTGACACGCAAGAGCGATGGCGCGCGTAGCGTTACCGCCGATGCGATCATTATCGATCTCGAGGACGGCGCCATCGTCTC
Organism: Geminicoccaceae bacterium; assembly: GCA_041750975.1. GTDB lineage: Bacteria > Pseudomonadota > Alphaproteobacteria > Geminicoccales > Geminicoccaceae > JBGSYN01. The sequence goes on from JBGSYN010000175.1 coordinate 20,498, forward strand.
ATGGCGGGAATATTTCGACACTTCAGGCACGGTCGAGGATCATCATCCGCCACGAACCGACGAGTGCGGTTGAGGCGTTGACCAAACGCCCCTTCGACCTGAAGACTGGTAGCGAGGATGGCGGCGCCCAGAAGAAAGGCCGCGTCGGCCGAACCGGACCACTCGGATAGCTGCCCGGCCACCAAATGTACGCCCATGACGCCCAGATAGAAAAGCGTGAAGAAGACTTCATCAGCAAGCCTCCGGCAACCATCATCACCATGCCGACGCCAACCACGCGCCTGTCGCCAAAGCGCCGGCCGATGGCGCCGCCCGGGTAAACGAACACGATGCCGGGGGCGAGATGGAGGCCGATCAGCAAGACGGTATCGGCAGGTCCGATGGCGAATTCGTGGATCAGCATCGGCGACAGCGCAGCAACAGCCTGGTCCAAGAGACAGTGATGTGGGGCAGGCAGGCTCGCGGCTTGCGCTCATCGCCGGTCTTGAGAGATAACGGCGCCTGCCTGGAGTGCGGCATCCATGATGGTCCTCGCTCTCGATGCATGGGCTGTTTCGGCCCGGGACTAGCAGCAGCGGGATGCCGAAGCGGATGATCCGAGTAGCGACCTACAATATTCGCAAATGTGTCGGCCTGGATTGGCGGCGGCGGCCGGACCGCATCATGCGCGTCCTCGGCGAGATCGGCGCGGATGTCGTCGCCCTGCAGGAAGCCGACCGCCGTCTCGGCCAGAGGTCGGCGACGCTCGCCGAGGACGAGCTCCGCAGAACGACCGGGTTTCGGATCGCGCGTCATGAAGGCGTCGGCCGAAGCTCGGGGTGGCATGGCAATGTGATCCTGGTCAGGGAAGGGATTGCCGTCCGCCGAACCTGCGGCGTCGACCTGCCCTCGCTGGAGCCGCGCGGGGCGCTGATCGCGGAGGTCGAGATCGACGGCCGGGCGCTTCGCATCGTCGGTGTTCATCTCGGTCTTCGGTCCTCCGATCGGGCGCAGCAGGCCAAGGCGCTGCTCCGGGAATTGGAGGCCCGCGCCGACGGCATGGCGACAGTGATTCTGGGCGATTTGAACGAATGGCGGTCGAGCGGTGCGGCGCTTACGGAATTATCGAAGACCTTCAAGCTATCGCCGCCGCAACGATCCTTCCACACGGCGGTACCGATGGCGCCACTCGACCGGATCCTGGTCGGCCCTGGATTGCAGATCGAGGCTGCAAAGGCGCATCGGTCGATGACGGCCCGGCGGGCCTCGGACCATCTTCCAGTCTGGGCGGACGTCGTTCGGACTGCGCCTTCGTTCGCGGCGGACGCCGGCTCACGGCAGCGGGAGTCGGCGCCATTGCCAGCCTGATCCTTGCGATCCTCGTTCCGGCGATCCAGATCGCAGGAGTGATTTGTGCTTTTCGAGCGATTCGGACCGCCCATACGCCGCAGGGCTCCGTTGGCTGGGTGGTTTGCCTGATCGCCGTCCCCTACCTCGCGCTGCCGGTCTACCTGTTTCTCGGCCATTCGCGGTTTCCCGGCTATGTCTCGGCGCGACGGTCCTCCCGCAAGGTGATCCGCGATATCAAGGACTTCGGCCGAACGCATCCGGCACGGGTCGCAGCGGATGCCAAAGCGCGCGACTATGGTGCCGTCGCCTTCGAGCAGCTTGCCGACATGCCCGTGTTGCCTGGAAACTCCGCCAGCCTGTTGATCGATGGGGACGCCACCTTCGAGGCGATTTTCGAGGCCATCGACGCGGCGCAGTCCTACGTCCTCGTGATGTTTTATATCATTCGGGATGACGGGCTCGGCCGTGACCTCAAGGACCGGCTGATCGCCAGGGCGCAGGCCGGCTGCACGGTGCGGCTCCTCTACGATACGCTCGGCAGCCACGGACTGTCCGAGCACTATATCCGGGAATTGCGCGACGCCCGGGTGGTGGTGACGGATTTCCATTCGATCCGGCAGCCGCGTAGCCGGCTGCAGCTGAATTTTCGGAACCATCGTAAAATCGTCGTGGTCGATGGCCGGACCGCCTTCATCGGCGGCCATAATGTCGGCGACGAATATATGGGCCGGGACGCAAATTTCGGCCACTGGCGCGACACGCACATCCGTCTCGAGGGACCTGTCGTCGCGCAGATCCAACTCGTTTTCGCCGAGGACTGGTACTGGGCGACCGACGAGCGTCTCGATCTCTTCTGGGAGCCGCCATCGAGACCCGAGAACCTCGATGCGCTGATCGTGGCACCCGGTCCGGCCGATCCGATGGAGACGGGCAGCCTCTACTTCTGCAACGCGATCGGCGCGGCGCGGCGGCGGATCTGGATCACCTCGCCCTATTTCGTGCCGGACATCGATATTCTGACATCGCTCAAGCTTGCAGCGCTGCGGGGTGTCGATGTCCGCATTCTGGTTGCGGACAAGCGGGACCATTGGCTCGTCTGGCTCGCCGCCTTCACCTATTTCGACGAGGTGCGCGATGCCGGCGTGAAGATATTCCGTTATCGGGACGGCTTCATGCATCAAAAGGTCATCCTGGTCGACGACGACCTTGCCGCGATCGGCACGGTCAATCTCGACAATCGCTCGTGCCGCCTGAACTTCGAGATCACAGCTCTGATCTTCGATGCAGGCTTCGCGCACACGGTCGAACGCATGATCGAGGCCGATTTCGCCAAGAGCTACGCCTACGACACCCCGCTCAATCAATCGCCCAGCCTGTTGCGCCGCGTCGGCGCGCCGGTCGCTCGCCTCTTTGCCCCGGTTCTCTAAACCATGCGATGCCCGGCCGAGCCCAGAAATGGCTCGAAACAAATCACCACCACCGCCGATGATGCAACGGCACCTTCTCCTTCCGATGCACCACCGGCCGCTGCGGTGAAGATGCAGGCACGGGCGACAATTCGTTCGTGCAGTTTGCAGTAGGAAGGGTTTGCGAAAGGGGCGGCGCGCCCCTCTCGCCCTCTCCGCGGGATG
>JBGSYN010000176.1:0-45403 GCA_041750975.1 Geminicoccaceae bacterium
TACGAGATACTGACACGCCTAGGCACGCGGCTGAAACGCCATTATATCCCCGCGGCATGATCAATCCTCTCAGACCCATCGGGCGCGCGGTGATCGGCGTCTTCGCCAGTGTCGGCGCGATCGCCTATTTCATGGTCGAAGCGCTTCTCTATGGGCTCAGGGGCCCGTTCTATCCCCGGCAGATCGTCCAACAGATGGTGGATATCGGATTCTATTCGCTGCCTGTCGTCGGCCTCACGGCGATCTTCACCGGGATGGTTCTGGCGCTGCAAAGCTTCACCGGGTTCTCCCGATTCGAGGCCGAAAGTGCGATCGCCACCATCGTCGTGCTTTCGATGACACGCGAACTGGGTCCGGTCCTTGCGGGATTGATGGTCGCGGGCAGGGTGGGCGCCTCGATGGCGGCTGAAATCGGCACCATGCGGGTTACCGAACAGATCGACGCCCTGTCCACTCTCTCCACGGATCCATTTCGCTACCTGGTTTTTCCGCGACTGATCGCCGGATTGCTGATGCTCCCCGTTCTCGTTCTGATCGCGGATATCATCGGCGTGATGGGTGGCTTCATTGTTGCCGTCTTTAAGCTCGGCTTCGGGCCGATCGACTATCTCGACCGGACCTTTGAATATCTAGAGGCGATGGATGTGATATCCGGTCTCGTCAAAGCCGCCGTATTCGGATTTCTGGTGGCACTCATGGGCTGCTACCAGGGCTATCACTCGACCGGCGGGGCCCAGGGCGTCGGCTCCGCGACCACGAAGGCCGTCGTCTCGGCCTCGATCCTGATACTCACCGCCAATTACATCGTCACCGAGATTTTCTTCAATCAATGACCGACAAACTGAAAATCAAGATTCGGGACCTCCGCAAGTCCTTTGGCTCGAAACACGTGCTCCGGGGGGTCGATCTGGATGTTCCGAAAGGCCAGTCGGTGGTCGTGATCGGCGGCTCGGGAACCGGCAAGTCGGTGACGCTCAAATGCGTACTTGGACTGATGCGGCCCGAAAAGGGTTCGATCCAGGTGGATGGAACCGAAGTCGTTGGCGCCAGTTCGCGCAAACTCGACGATCTGCGGCGCAAATTCGGCATGCTGTTTCAGGGTGCGGCCCTCTTCGACAGCTTGCCTGTCTGGCACAATGTGGCGTTTGGGGTGATGGCTCGCGAGCCGATCCCCCACCGTGACGCCCATGCGCTGGCCGTGCACAATCTTGAAATGGTCGGGCTCGACGCGAATGTCGCCGATCTTTACCCGGAAGAACTCTCGGGCGGCATGAAAAAACGGGTTGGGCTCGCCCGGGCCATAGCGACCGAGCCGGAAATCATCTTTTTCGACGAGCCGACGACCGGGCTCGATCCGATCATGTCGGATGTGATCAATGAACTGATCCGGCACATCGTCCAGCAAATCGGGGCAACGGCGCTGTCGATTACCCACGATATGGCAAGCGTGCGCAAGATCGCCGATCGCGTGGCGATGCTCTACGAGGGCCGAATCGTCTGGGAGGGGGCGGTTGGAGATATCGACACCTGCGGTAACGAGTTCGTCGAACAATTCATCCATGGCCGCGCCGAGGGGCCGATCAGGGTCGGCACAAGGGTCTGATCGGCAGGTGAGAGCGTACTGAGCCGATGGCCCGCCTCCAAGGGACATTCGTCTGTCAGCAATGCGGCACAGCCTCGACCAAATGGGCCGGTCGCTGCGAACATTGCGGGGCTTGGAACACCTTGGTCGAAGAGGCGCAGAGTGCGCCCTTGCCAGGCGCCAAACGCCGTCGCCCCGGCGGCCGCGTCTCGCTCGAAACGCTCGAGGGATCGAGCCATCCGCCAGCGCGTCTGTCGACGGGAATCGGTGAACTCGATCGCGCACTCGGCGGTGGCATCGTGCCGGGCTCGGCCATGTTGATAGGCGGCGATCCCGGCATCGGCAAATCGACCCTGATGCTACAGATGGCCGCCAATGTCGCCCGGGGCGGCCCGGATGTCATTTACCTGAGCGGTGAGGAATCGAGCGATCAGATCCGTCTACGCGCCGGCCGGATCGGCCTGCAGGACGCTGGAGTTGAGGTGGTGACGGCAACCAACGTCACCGATGTGATCGCGACGCTCGAAGCGGAGCGCCGTCCGGCGGTGCTGGTGATCGATTCCATCCAGACCGTCTATGTTGGCGAGCTCGATCAGCCGCCCGGCACGGTCACGCAGTTGCGCACGGCCGCGCACGAACTAGTCCGTTATGCCAAACGGCGGGGCGTCGCACTCTTCCTGATCGGTCATGTCACGAAGGAAGGGCAGATAGCGGGACCGCGGCTGCTCGAACATATGGTCGACACCGTTCTTTATTTCGAAGGTGAGCGCGGCCACCAGTTTCGGATCTTGAGAGCGGTCAAGAACCGCTTCGGCCCCGCCAACGAGATCGGCGTGTTCGAGATGCGCGAGGCCGGGCTGCATCCGGTTTCCAATCCGTCGGCTCTTTTCCTATCCGACCGCGAAGAGGGCATTGCCGGTGCCGCCGTCTTTGCCGGGATGGAGGGTACCCGGCCCGTCCTCGTTGAAATACAGGCGCTGGTCTCACCGACGGCATTCGGCACCCCGCGGCGTGCCGCTGTCGGTTGGGACAGTGCGCGGCTTGCCATGATCCTGGCGGTCCTGGAAAGCCGATGCGGACTTGTGATCGGCGGCCGCGACGTCTATCTCAATGTCGCAGGCGGCTTGAAAATCCAGGAACCGGCAGCGGATTTGGCTGTGGCCTTGGCCCTTGCATCCTCCGTCTCCGGTCGGGCCTTGCCGATGGCTAGCGTCGTTTTCGGAGAGATCGGTCTCGCCGGCGAAATTCGGAGCGTCTCCCATACCGACGTGCGTCTGAAAGAGGCTGCCAAGCTTGGTTTTGCGCGGGCTATATTGCCGATGGGCGAGGTTCATGGTGAACCGAGTCTGAACCTCAAAACCCAGCGCAAGCTCAGGGATTGTCTCGATGCCCTCGGGCTGGACGCGGCAATGGACGAAACAGTTTAGTAAGAGTTGCTCTGCTTCGCAGCTCCTCGTTTAAGACGGACTCATCGATGGAAACTCTGCCGTTCACCGCACTTGACCTCGTTGTCGGCATCATCGTCCTGATTTCAGCTCTGGTGGCGTTCTCGAAGGGCGCTGTTCGCGAGACATTGAACCTCGCCAGCTGGATCGGCGCTTTTGCTGTCGCCATTTATGGCTATTCATTCGTCAAACCCCTGCTGAGCGAGGCGATCGGCAACGAACTCCTGACCGATGTCGCGACGCTCGCGGTGGCATTCTTCGTGCCCCTGATCGTGTTTCGGATCATTGCCGGGATGATTGCGGGGGCATTGGACGATAGCGGTCTCGGCACGTTCGACAAACTGGCGGGATTGTTCCTCGGTCTTGCCCGAGGTGCGGCGATCGCCATCGCGCTTTACATGATCGGCAGCTTTTTCGTGCCGCCGCCAAACCAGCCGGAATGGGTTCAGACCGCGCAGGTGACGCCCTATTTGGAGCAGGGTGCTACGGTCGTACGGCGGTTCCTGCCGCAGGATCTTGAAGAAAAAGGTGAATCCGCCGCCCAGGCGACCGCGCGTGAGGCAGAAAAGCTACGTAAGCAGGCTGGCGAAATCCAACGCAACGTTCAGGGCTATGACGAGCAGACGCGCGAAAGCCTGGAACAGTTAATCGAAGGAGAACGGCGCCAACGATGATAGCGATACCGTGTTGGTAGCTAGGTCGCCGTCTCTGCATGTGAGGTGAAAACCAGATTGGCTGTTTCATTCAGTGCCGGATCCCCGTTTCCAGACGATGATCATTTCCACGAGGAATGCGGCGTCTTCGCCATTCATGGCCATCAGGAAGCGGCTGCCCATACTGCTTTAGGTCTCCATGCTCTCCAACATCGGGGTCAGGAAGCCGCTGGCATTGTCAGCTTCGACGGTGAGCATTTCCACGCTCACCGCGCCCAGGGCCTGATCGGAGACAGTTTCTCAAAGCAATCGGTCATCGAGGGCCTGCCGGGTCGCACGTCGATCGGTCACAATCGCTATGCGACCACGGGTGCCAGCATGATGCGGAATGTCCAGCCGCTCTTTGCCGATTTTGCCTTCGGTGGACTTGCACTCGCGCACAACGGCAATCTCACCAACGCCTTGAGCCTGCGGCAGGCATTGGTCGCCGACGGGGCCATCTTTCAGTCGACCACGGACACCGAGGTCCTGATCCATTTGATTGCCCGAAGCCGGCAACGGACCATCCTCGAGAGGGTGATCGAGGCGTTGGGCGAAGTCGAGGGCGCTTATTCGCTCGTCGTTCTCTGCAAAGATGGCGTGATCGGGGTTCGGGACCCTCTGGGTGTGCGACCTCTGGTTTTGGGTGAGTTCGAGGGGGGGCATATTCTTGCTTCCGAAAGCTGTGCGCTCGACATCATCGGTGCTGAATACGTTCGCGAGCTCGAGCCGGGCGAGGTCGTGCTCATCAATGAGGGGGGTGTACAATCGCTCAAGCCCTTCGCCGATAAGCGCCAGCGCTTCTGCGTGTTCGAATATGTCTATTTCTCGCGGCCGGACAGCGTCGTCGAAAACCGCGGTGTTTATGAGGTGCGGAAACGCATCGGCGCGGAACTTGCTCGGGAAGCGGCAGTTGAGGCCGATCTCGTCGTTCCTGTCCCCGATAGCGGCGTTCCCGCTGCCATCGGCTATGCCGATGCGTCGGGGATAGGCTTCGATCTCGGCATCGTCCGCAACCACTATGTCGGCCGCACCTTCATCGAGCCCACCGATACGATCCGGCATTTGGGCGTGAGGCTCAAGCACAACGCCAATCGGGCAACCCTTGAGGGCAAGCGTATCATTCTGGTCGACGACAGCATCGTGCGCGGCACGACCTCGATGAAGATCGTCAATATGGTTCGAGCCGCAGGTGCCAAGGAAGTTCATATGCGGGTGGCGAGCCCGCCGACGACGCACAGTTGTTTCTATGGCGTGGACACGCCCGAACGGGCGAAGCTGCTCGCCGCCAATCACAGCATCGATGAGATGGCGAATTTGATCAATGTCGACAGCCTTGCCTTCGTGTCGATCAATGGTCTGTATCGCGCCGTCGGCGAAGCACGGCGCGACAGCGACCTGCCCCAGTTCTGCGATGCCTGCTTTACCGGCGACTATCCCACCAGTTTGCGCGATGCCGATGCAGGCGCCGACACCAAGCAGCTGACACTATTGCTTGATGGTGTCTGAACCGTCGGTCCCCGCCGAGGGCATGCTCCGCGACCGGATCGTCCTCGTTACCGGGGCGAGCCGCGGTCTTGGCCGAGCGGTTGCTGCGGCAGCGGCACGTCATGGTGCTCAGGTCATCGCGACCGCACGGACCCGGGCAGACCTCGAAGAACTCGACGACGAGGTGCGTTCAGCGGGAACCGCGTTGACATTGCTGCCGCTCGATTTGCTGAAGGTCGAGGACGTCGACCGTCTGGGGCCGTCGATTTTTGAGCGTTTCGGCCGGCTCGATGCGTTCTGTCACTGCGCTGCGGAGCTTGGCGTTTTGACACGGGTCACCGACATTGCACCCAAGACGCTCGAGCGGATCTTCGCCCTGAATGTCCTGGCGACACAAAGACTGTTGCGCACGCTTGACCCGCTGTTTCGAGCCTCGTCCGCGCCAACGGTTGTGGCAGTAACGGATGGTGTTGCCTCCCGAGGAAGCGCCTATTGGGGGCATTATTCGGCAACGAAACTTGCCTATGAAGCGCTCATTCGTGCCTATCGCGCGGAGACGGCGTTTCGAGGGCTAAAAGTCAACCTGATAGATCCCGGACCCATGGCGACACGGCTCCGCGCGCAAGCCTATCCGGGCGAGGCGCAGGACCGGCAGCCGTCTCCGGAGGCCGTAGCACCACGACTGCTGCCTTACCTAGCGACGGACTGTCGCCAGTTCGACGGTATCGTCGCTCTCCACTGATCGCAGCGGTGCCGCAGCCGACGAATCGACACCGACGAGTTCAAACGCTGCCCAGAAGGCCGGATGAGCAAGGCCGGGAGTTGCGATCATCGCCACTTGGACGTCCTGCAAGGCACCATCCCAGCCCTGAGCGGGTTGGCGGCCATGGGCCTCGAAGAAGCCGCGCATCAAAAGTGCTGTGGGCTCGGACGCGACGTCCCAGTGGCTGACCATGAGTTTCCGGGCACCGGCATAGGCGAAAGCGCTCGCTAATCCGGACAGCGCCTCGCCGCCGAGCGAGCCATCCGGCCCCGCCGTATTGCATGCGGAAAGTACGACGAGATCGGCGTCAAGCCCCAGCCCGGCAATCTCGCCTGCGGTCAGGAAGCCGTCGTCGATGTCGCTCGCTTCTTGTGGCGGTGTCAGCACAAGTCCTGGTTCACCACGACAGCGCAACTCGTGCGGCAGCAGTCCATGGGTCGCAAATGAGATGATCCGATAATCGTCCAGATCGAGTTGCTTGAGGGTCACCTCGCTGGCCTGTTCTTGGAACAAAAGTGTCGCGTCGGGATTGTCGAGCGTTCGGGCCGCTTCCTGCAGCTCATCGCGGGTTTCAGGCAGCGACGACAGCGCCCGCAGCAGGGCAGGGTCGTAGGTCCCTTCTTCGAGACAGGCATCGAGTGCCTGCTCGGTGGCACCGCGCTGTTCGGAGGTTCCGTTCAGTGTCGGATCGCCGACGCCGAGAAAAGTGCGCTTCGCCATGGAGGACCTGGTCTCGCTTCTGGCCAGCACCAATGCGGCAGGCGAGGCGATCCTGGTGGTCGCCACATCCCCACCGAGCCAGGGGACTTCGCCATAGTCTCGATTGGCTACCTGGCCCTGATCCCTGACCAGAAGGGCGAAAGGCAGGCTTGCCAGAGGCCCTTGCGAAACGATCGCCAATCGGCTGCCGGGCATGAGTTCTTTATCGAGATTGCCAAGAAGGTCGCGATAGAGCGCCTGCGCCCGTTCCGTGTCGAAGGGCTGCAGACCCGAGACGAACGTCAGGGCCTTGCGGAGTCCCTGGACCTCTCGCTCAAGCGCAGCCTCGCCGAGTTTGCCCTGGTGACCATGCAACCGGCCTTGTCCGTTCAAAAGGATCGCGAAGCTGGCGTCAGCCGTGACCAGGATTTGCAGGAGCAATTCTCCGGGCGCCATTGCAGCCGCAACAATATTCGGATCGACGGCGGTTTGCCTGAGGTGTCGGGCATAGTCCGGGTAAGAAGCCTGGAGCGAGCGTTCGAGTGAGCTGATCGCGGTCTCCAGCGTCGAAACGCGCTCTTCGAGTTCGGCTTCGGTGGCGACTACCACGATATCGGGATCGCCAAGACGCACCCGGCCGAGTTCCAATCGAGTCTGCTCGAGTTGCCCCTTGGCCTCTTCGAATGATCGTACCGTCGATGCCAGCTCGGCATCGCCCGAGGCCACCCGGGCCAGCATGCGCCGCTGCGCCATGTCGATCGTCAGGCTCTGCGGCAATTGCATGACCATGAAGGCCTCGGCGAAGCGTCCACGCTCGAACAACAAGGCAAGCATAGTCTGGAGTTGGTTCGGACGGAGGCGCATCGAACCCGCGGGCAATTGTTGGAACATCGCAATAGCGTTTTCAAAGGCGATGAGCGCCGATTCGGCCCCGCCCCGGGCAGCCTTGAGTTCAGCCGAAGCGAACGTCGCCTCGACCAGATTGGGACTGCTCCCGAACAAGCCCCCAATTAAGTCGAGTGCCGCTTCCGCTGCCGTCTGGGCCTCTCGCAACTCACCAAGTTCCGCCAAAATGGCCGCCTTGCGGGAGAGGGCGAAGCTCAGCGCGACCATATCTCCCGCAGCCTCGAATTTGTCGGTTGCACTCTCGATGCGCCGTCTGGCTTCAACGAGCGCGCCCCTGTCGGCAAGGATCCCAGCCTCGACCATCTCCGTTTGCGCAAAAGCCGGGCTGCGATCGCCGAATAGGTTTCGATAATGACGGCTGGCGTCACTCGCGAATTCGTACGCGGTTTCGTCATCACCCTTCAGGCGGGAAAACACGGCCTTCTGCCTGAGATAGTCGCCATAGGCTTCACTCCATGAAATCGCCTCGGCCCGTTCGTCCGCGCGGCTGAAAGCCAAAGACGCATCCGCCATCCGGCCCTCGTAGGCATAGGTGAGGCCCAGTGCGGAATAGACTGGCGCGCTGAATTCGCTCCGGCGGCCGATGCCGTGCTCATAATCGGCGAGAACGGCTTCGTAGCTGCGTGCTGCGTCGTCGAATGCACCGGATTGGTTCTGCAGCCGCGCCAACTGCCGGCGATCCCGGGTGCTGAGGATTTCGACCAGATCGACATCGTCGCCATAGGCTTCGATCTGAGCCTTCGCCATCAATCGAAGCGGCGATTGGCTACCGGAAGTCGATTGCCGGACCAGGCGCCCCGCCAGAATGTCATCGATGAGCGGGACGAGATGCGGCAGGCCGTGACCGACGTAAACCAGGCCCCGGCCTGAACCAATGTCGTCGACACCGACGTTCTCGCCACCGCGCGCGGCGAACCGGAGCAGCGGCAGCCCATCTTGCGTGCGGCACGATTGTAAAAGGAGATCAGGCGAGGGTTCCTCAACGGCATCGCACCGGCTCGTGCCCGGCGGCAGCAGGCTCAGTTCGCGGTTCTCGAGAAACTCATCGAGATCATCATCGTCACGGGCCGCTAAGCGACGCATGGCGCCCGCCGGGCTCTGCCAACCGTCACAGATCAAGAGGAGATCCTCATAGGAGCCACGGGCACCGTTTCGAACCTTTCGGGCACGGCAAATGACTCCAGAAGCGGCATCCACACGGCCAATTTCGTCGCCGATTTTGAGCGGGCTCAAGCTCCAGGAATTGCCGACCAGTTGCACATTATCCGTACAGCCAGCCAGCAGCAGGGCGAAGACAATGAATGGTCTCGGTTTCATTGCGGCTCCGACTCTTCTTCGGATGTGGTCTCGGGTTCCGATTCCGTTCGCCCCGTATCTCGCGAGCGTTGATCGTCCCGCTGTTCGAGCCCGCAGGCGCCGTTGCTACAATCCCGCCGATAAAGACTTACCGGCGCACCACGGCCTTGCAGGACGCCACGCCAGGCGTCCTTGCCGTTCTCATCGGCACGGATCGAAGGCAGTTCAATGTCGCGGTCGGCCCGCAATTCCCAGCCTCGCAAACCTTGCGCGTCGAGCCAGGCAGGAAACATCAGCGGGCTACCGACAACCAGCACGGCCATCACCCATCGAACCATCGCGCAACCCTCGAAATGCTGTCGCCCGAGGTCGCAAGGGAGGGAAGGATTGGAAAAACTTCAACTAAAAATTGAATTCCTGATCATCGCCTTTTCCATTCCAGCCGGCGTCCCGATCGTCCTTCCATTTTGGTCGGGAAAGTTTGAAGTCGCGAACCGACATGTTCCGTGGTTGTGAACTGGAGGTGGTCGCCTTGACAATCAGATTGCCGGCTTCGTGAGATTGGAAGTGGGCGCTTGGAATGCCCGGCACGGTGGAGAGCTTGGCCGCCCGATGCCCGTCGCTGTCATAGCGATAGGTGGCATCGAGCGTGCTGTTGCGGGTGACCGTCGCAAGCCGGCCGACGTCATTGTACCCATAGGCGAAGGCCGTGCATCGGTAACCGTGCTGCCACCCACGATGACGATGAAGCGTCGGTCAGACGGCCCAAGGCGTTTCGCCAGGGGGAGCGTCATTCCAACTTTGCGGCTACACAACAAATGCGGATAAGAAATGTTATGACAAATATTATCGACGTCTGTCAGGCTGCCTGCATGCGTGTTGCTGAATGCCGGTGTGGCAGCAGCCATGCCACCACGAATAAAACAGCGGCCCCGCCCGCAAGGAGTTGGAGAAAGAGCGTAAAGCTTCCGGTCCGGTCATGCAGATAGCCCATGAGTGGAATCGCTGCCGTGCTGAGGCCGAGCGATCCGAGGAAATTGAGGCTGTAGGCGCGAGCGCGCCAGTGCTGCACGACGTGGCGGCCGATCAGCCAGCTGGTAATCGGAATCTCACCGAAGACCATCAGCATCAAGGGCGCTGCCACGAACATGATGGCGTAGCCATAGGTGACGCTCAAAAGCGTCATCAACAGGACCTGAATGGCCACGATCGTGAGCAGGATCGGCTTCGCGCCGATGCGGTCGAGCAGCCAACCGACGGGCAATTGCGCAAATGCAGCCGACGCCAGGATGAGTGTGGTGATCGCCCCGATTTGCGTAAGATCGACTATCTCGCCGGTCAGCCGATCCTGCAACAGTTTGGGCAGCCCTACCGTCAGCCCGTTGAAAGTGAAGCCGCTGAGTAAAGCGACACAGCCGATGACGATAAACAGCCGCCATTGATCGCCGCGGCTTGTGGCCAGTGTGCCGCCGGCCCGACGGTTCGATCCGGCCTCAATCGTCGAGCCGCGAGTGATCCAGATAAAGACAATTCCGAGGGCGATCGCAATCGCTCCGGGAATGGCGAATGCCGCCCGCCAATCCCACTGTACGGTGAGGAAGCCCGTGACGATCGCGGCAAAGGCCACTCCCATATTGCCGAACACGCCATTGACGGCAAGCGCCTGTCCGGTGCGGGTCGAAAGCTCAACGACCATAGCGGTTGCCACCGGATGATAGATCGCGGCGAACGCCCCGAGGATGCCCAGACCGATGGCAAGGCCGACGGGCCCCTCGACAGTACTGATGACAATGGCGGCGACACCGCAGCCGATGAAGAACACCCGCATCATGGCAAGGCGGCTCCAGCGGTCGCCAAGCCACCCGGCGGGCAGCGTGAACAACGCAAAGCAGATGAAGATGGTCGAGCCGATCGTCAAAAGCTCGCCGTAGCTCATCTGCCATTCAACCTGGATTGCCAGGAGTGCTGTCGGAAAAATCAAAAGGAAATAATGATCGAGGAAATGCGCGACCGCCAGGCACCCAAGTATTTGCCTGGAATGGTTTGCGATCTCGGAATTTGGTAGCTGATCACGCATCGACCGCTCGGTGCTTCATGGCGGATGGCGATCCAACGACCACCGATCCGCCATGTCAAGGAAGCGATCGATGACGGAACCTGGCGCGGGTCAGAGCACGGCGTTCATCACGCGTTTCATGAATTCCCGCTTGAATGCGGCGTTGGCCTTGGGTTCCGAGCCGAAGCGAATGACGACCATGTTCTCGCTCGGCACCGCGATGGCCAAGGTTTCCTTGAACCCGTGAGCGTAACAGGCATCGCGCGGCACGGCGGTGCCCAGCGCCTTTCCAGTTGTATTGAGCCACCAGGTGAGCCCGTAATATCTCTGGCTATCGTTATCGACGGGAAATGGCGACCCCGGCGTCTGGAAATAGTTTGTCCCGGAGAGGAAAGACGGACGGCTGCAGAGGTCGCGTGCACGGGAGGCGCTCAGGAGCTGCTTCTGGCCGGCGCCACTTTTCCAGGCGCCTTCCATCATGACGAGATACAGCACCTTCGCCAGATCCGTGGCGCGGAACTCGGATTTGCTCGAGCCTGTGTCGTACTGGCCGACCCTGCCCCAGGGCACCGAGGAAATTCCCAATTCATTGCCGAAATACTGAACGAATAGCTGCGATGTGCGCCTGCCGCTGCGCTCCTGCATGATAATGCTGAGCATTTCGATCGGGAGTGAGGCATAAGACCACTCATTGGTCGGGTTCGTTCGCATATCGCGATTGAGGATGATGTTGAGATAGTTATTGGCGCCCGGTTGGTCATGCGGCTGAAGCCCGGAGGTCATGGCCATGACGTGACGAATGTCGATACTGCCCTTTCGGCTGTCATCGTTGCCCCAATTTCCGGGCATATTCGGATAGAGTTTCTCTTCGGGACAGAGGTCGCTGTATCGGGCGCAGGCGCCCATGAGAGTTAGCCCGGTGATGGATTTAGTCGCCGAAGCAATGAGAAAGCGATTGTTGTTACCTCTGTGGAAAGCCAGATGGCCATTGCGGATGACGACGACGCTGGAATCGCTGGCGAAGCCACGGCTGTAATTGAAGGCCGCGTTCATTCGATCCCAATCGATTCCGGCCTTATTGCGTATTTCGGTTTTTTGCGCACTGCCGGGCGTGCCGTTCAGGCTCACCAGCGAACGCCAGCTACCCTGACCCGGAAAATAAGGGTGATCCAACTGGTTCTCCGGCACCCACCCTGTCGGACCGCCTTCGAACCTGACCTGCCACCAGCGGCTCCCCCCATTGGCGTTCGGACCGTTGGTGATCGTGCCTAGCCCGGCGTCGGAGGCGTAACCATTGACCCCTGACCCGAATGATGCAGCACTACGGACGGCGACACGATCAACGGTTACGACGCGATGATTTGGTTTGAAGCTGTCGCCGTCGTTGGTCCCGCTGCCGGTACCACCGCCACCGCCGTCGGAGCCGCCATCAGCCGATCCGCCACCGCCGGACCCACCACCGCCCGACCCACTGATGGAAAATGCGGCAAAATCGGTAGCGCTTCCGAAATTGCCGTTGACGACCGGACGAACATTCCAGCGATAATTGCCATCAGCCACATTGCCGAAACTAAATTCGCAGTTGCCGTCGCCGCAACCGAAATTCGAGGCTGAACGCTTGGTAGCGGAAATCGGGTTGCCCTGCCCATTATAGAGTCTGAGCAGATACTCCGTGGAATTGCCGAAAGCCTTCCATCGGAAGGTCGGCCGATTGTCGTTGGTACTGCCTATGGGTGAGATCAGTGGCTCGGACGTGCTTCCTCCGGAACTGCCCGAACCGCCGCCAGTACTACCTCCCGATCCGCCTGTGGATCCGCCTGAACCTGATCCCACGACAAAACTCGCGTCACTCCGGTCCTGGCTCGTGTTGCCGTTGAAAGGAAGCACATCCCAACTGTAACTGCCGCTACCGAGATCGAAGCTCCATTGGCAGGTGCCGCCGCCACCGCACCCAAAACTGCTGCTGTCCCGCTTCGTTGCGCCTATAGGCGAGCCGCTAGCGCTTCGCACACGCCATAAATATTGCGTCGCACCGCCCGTTGCCGACCAACGGAATGTAACTTTTCCGTCGGAAACCGTTCCCTTTGGTTCGAACAAATTCGGCGCTGCGAATGAGCGTTCGGCCGCAAGAACGGAGAGAGACAGTACAATTCCGAACAAGCGAGAAGTATTGTTGACTTTTGGCAGTCCTAACAAGGGGTCTTCCTCAGGTTGTTTTTTCAACTAGATCGCAAACCATAGTCCACAGGTCTAACGCCGGAAGAAATCTCCTTGCCACCTGACACCAAGAAGCAACGCGAGTTGGCTAGCTATCTCCAATCCTCTCATCCAACATTCGATAGCGCCTTCCGCTAGACTGAATGGCGCATTAAAATTGGTAGAACTCGCCCCGTCACAAGCTTTGATTTCCATTGATATCCGCCATTTATGGTCGGCACACCTCATCAAGTGTCTGAGTTCCACGGGTGCGCCAATACAACGCAGGCTTTATGGACGGAACACTGGATCTCGACACGAACTTTCAGATTTCATCTCTTGAATATTTCCCGCCAAATTGCGCTCCCCAAATAACATAAGGCTTTATGTTGTATGTCGACATGCGCGCAAGTACCGTCTTACCAATAAACCAACAGGTTATAGTGCGGCCTTGGATTTTGTTGCTATATTTTTCGTGGTGAGTACGGCCCCTCCCGGACAATCGCGCAGAGATTAGGGACTTCGACTTGCGAAACGCGTTCGTCAATGGTCTCTTAGTCGCGATCGTGGCGGTCCTGTGCATTGCCTCTGCCGAGGTTATCCTGCGCGTCTTTCCCTCCCTGATGCCGGAAGAGGCTCAATTCCGGACTCATTTGAGTGGCATCGCCGGCACCGACACTCTGACAGCGCATACAGTCGACGACCCGGAGATCGGCTACCTCTACCGGCCTTTCGATACCGGAGTAGTGAGCCGAGGCGATTTCAGCTTCGTCTATCGCACAGACGGTCAGGGCTTCCGCAATCCGACTCCAACAGACGACGATGCCGACGTCATTGTATTGGGCAACTCGATGGCTTTCGGCTACGGCGTGGCGGACGATCTGACCTGGACGTCCCGACTTGCCGTGCGAAGGCCGGATCTGGACATCCGCAATTTGGGGTTGGTCGGTGCGGCGCCGCAGCAATTCGTGCGCATTTTCGAACGCTACGGAATAGCGCTAGAACCCGAACTCGCCATTCTGATGCTCTTTCCGGGCAACGATATCAGCGGCGAGGAGCGGTTCATCGCATGGCTTCGAGACGATCGCGGGCTGTCTTTCGTCGACTTCGTCCGCGCCGAGCGGGGTGGCGGCGACACGATGATCGAGAGGGGGCTCGAACGGAGCTATCTGCGGGCGTTCTGGCGGGTGGCATCGAAGACGATCAAAACCCCCTTCGTCAATCGTACGATAGTCCTGCCGAGTGACGAACGGCTGGTCCTTGTCCCCTCTCTCTACGAGGAACGGGCGAATCGAGCCAAGCCCGGCAACCCAGAATTCGAACTGGTGATGCGCTCATTGGAACAGGCGAGAGAGCTTGCCAATGCCAACGATATCCCATTACTCATTGTGCTGATGCCGACGAAGGAGGAGGTCTATCTTCCGGTCCTCGGCGGTCGGTCGCCTAGTTTCACGGGGACGTTCAAGAACGTTCTTGAGCGGCGGAATTTCGAGGTTATTGATCTGACACCTATACTTATCGAATCCGCGAAAGTCGGGCCACCTCTATACTTCGAGGTCGACGGTCATCCCAACGCCGTCGGTTATGAAGTCATTGCCAATGTCATCGAACCGTTTCTTCCTCCTCCGGAAGAAGACGTCGAAAGCAATGGCTCAAAGTGATTAGAAACTGAAAATACCGAGATAGACGGCGACAATGAGACAACAACATTCGGAATATAGATGTATCCAGTATTAATTGTTGCCGCAATGGCTCTGGCGGTGCTGTTCTATAGTTTTGGCTTTGTCTCTACCAAAATGGGGCTGTTTCCATCGACCTATCTGGACGATGCTTGGCGCGCGGCTCGCGCCTACAAGGAGGCTTGGGAAGAATCCCGCACGCCGCCGGCATTCGTTTCGAACGTCGACGCATCTTCGCTCGAGGGTAGTGTGCCGGTCATACGCTCGCTGGGTGAAACGCCAAGCGACGGCCAGAGCGATTTGATCCTGATGCAGGGCGGCTGGTACCGCCTCACCTCACACTGTCCGGATTATGGCTGCCTTGCTTGGATCATGGATCGCGACGGCGAGATTCTCCATACCTGGCCGATCAAAGAGAACGTGCCGTGGGAGCGTTTGGAGAATGTCGGCGGTTTTGCGACCTTCGAGAACATCTATCCCACCGGCTTGCAGCTCCTCGACAACGGCGATCTGATCGTTGCCTATCATGGCCGCAATACATTCCCCTTCGGCATCGGCCTGGCGCGAATCGATCGCAATGGCGATCTGGTCTGGCGAAGCGATCGGGGAGTTCATCATTGGATCGATCTTGGCGATGACGGCCTGATCTATGCGCCGGCGCACCGCCTGCTCGATAGTCCCATCCGGATCGGCGAGACCAACAACATGCTGCGCTGCGAGGATGGCAGGATCTATGAGGACCTTGTCCTCGTCTACGACCTCGATGGCAACGTCCTGGAGGAGATTTCGATCCACGACGCGATGGTCGATTCGGGCTATGTCGGACTTGTCCGAAACACGGTCGAACCGTGCGATCCCCTTCACCTCAATCATGTCGAAGTGCTCGACGCGGACCGAGCGGACGAGTTTCCGCCAGCCAAGGCCGGCGACCTCTTGGTTTCATTGCTGTCGCTCGATGCGGTCGCCCTGATTGATCGTGACACCCATGCGGTAACCTGGGTGGACGTCGGAAAGACCATCGCCCAGCATAACGCGCTCTTCTATGAGAACGGCAAGATTATCGTGTTCGATAACCAGGGCGGCAACTACCGTCATGGCGGATCGCGAATTGTCACGATCGATATGGGAACCGGTGCGTTGGATACGATTTATCCGACCGATGATGTACCGCCGGACGATCGCTTCTATTCGAGCCGAGCGGGGCACTTTGTCCTCAGCGACGACAACCAGAAACTCCTCATGTCGCTAACAATGGACGGCATTGTCTTCGAGATCGATCTCGAAGCTGGGCGTATCTTATGGGAATACGACAATATTTTCGACATGACGCAGAATCCCGAGACCGCCGAAAACGGCAATCTCGGCGATTTTGCCCGCTTTCAAACAGGTGGGGCCTACTATGTTGGGCAGCCTGCGTTTCTTGACATCGCAAGGCGTGCCGGCAATGACTATGTAAAGAATGAGTAACCTCAAGTTCTGCAAGAAGGTAGTCGGATGAGAATTTCGAAAACTCTCGCGCTTGCCGCAATTGCATTGGTTTGCAGTGCGCTGATCATGCCTGCCGAAGCTTATGTCGGGCCGGGAGCGGGTATCGGCATGATTGGCAGCTTGCTGGCTGTGCTCGCGGTCGTGGGACTGGCGATCGTCAGCCTCGTCGTTCTGCCGTTCCGCATGATTGCCAAGAAACGCCGCGCCAAACCGGCCGGAGAAGAAGCCAAACCGGCTGAGTAGATCGTCGTTTCCTTACCGCTCGTAGCGATCAGAATCATCCGCGACACACTGCAGTGATAGGGTTGGCGGCTGCGGCTATGTTGTTTGGCGCCGTGGCGGGCTTGGCCTTTGCAATAGTTTGGCGTTGGCTTGTGCCTCACGTTACCCATTCGCGTTTCTGGGCGCTTATCGGGACAGTGAGCCGCGATCTTCTGAAAGTCGATGAGCCGGCTCAACTTTGGCTTCAGTACAAGATCTTGGGGCGTAATCTTGGTGTCTACCTCGCGCGCAATCTCGGAGGCATTGTTCTAGGCCTGCTGCCTTTGGTGCTGATATTGTTGTTCCTGGCAGAGCCGCTCTTCGACGCCTCAGCCTCGCGCGCGGAGCGACTCGTCGCGGTGCCTGATGATGCGGGAATCGTCATAACGCAGCCGACTTCGGCGGCATCGGGCGAGATCAGCGCTCCCGATCTCGCCAGCGCCATCGACGTGCCGGACCTAACCCGACGAATCGGCTTCTGCATTGGAAGCTTCCAATGCACGACGCTCGAGACCCTCGGATTCGATGATGCCATTCCTGTCGAGCCCGAAGCATCGCGAACGGTTATCGTTCGGGCGGATCGTGGACGATGGAGCCCGCTATGGCCGTGGCTCTCCGGTTTAGAATTCCTGTTCTATACGACCTTCTTTGTCATCATGACTGTCGGTCTTGTCGTCCCCTTCAGCCGCCACCGTCGGTCAGTGGGCGAGGATCTGGCTCAAAAATAGTTTTGTGCGATCGGATTGCGGATTGGTGAAGAAGATGTCGGGTGCCGCCATCTCGACAATTTCACCTTGATCCATGAAGACCACGAAGTCCGCGACCGATTTGGCGAATCCCATCTCGTGTGTGACCACAATCATCGTCATCCCCTCCTCCGCAAGTTCGACCATGGTGTCGAGCACTTCCTTGATCATTTCCGGATCGAGGGCTGAGGTGACTTCGTCGAACAACATGATCTGCGGCTTCATGCAGAGAGACCGCGCGATCGCCACGCGCTGCTGCTGGCCGCCCGAGAGCTGGCCAGGATACTTGTCTGCCTGCTCTGGAATTCGAACCCGCTCAAGATAATGCATCGCGGTTTCGATTGCCTCCTTTTTCGGCAGACGCCTGACATAGATCGGCGCAAGAGAGAGGTTCTCGAGAACGGTGAGGTGCGGGAACAAATTGAAGTGTTGGAACACCATGCCGACCTCGCTGCGAACCGCATGAATGTTCTTGATGTCGTGAGTGAGTTCGATGTTGTTGACGATGATTTTGCCGCGCTGATGTTCCTCGAGCCGATTGATACAGCGAATCATCGTCGATTTCCCGGAGCCGGACGGTCCGCAGACGACGACGCGCTGACCGCGATCGACGTGCAAATTGATCGACTTCAGAACATGGAACTCACCGAACCATTTGTGCACATCGTGGAGGGCGATACCGGCATGGTGCCCGTTGCTGCTCATTGGTGCTGATCCTAGTGATTTTTGCCCGCGTTGAGCTTGTGCTCAAGGGCGATGCTGTAGCGGGACATGGCAAAACAGAAGATCCAGAAGCCGAAAGCAGCCGCAAGGTAGCTTTCGGCCGAAACACCGAGCCAGTTCGGATCGCGAGTGATCAACCGGGCCATACCCAAAAGATCGTAGAGCCCGATGATGATGACAAGCGACGTGTCCTTGAACAGGCCGATGAAGGTGTTGACGATACCGGGAATAACCATTCGAAGGGCCTGAGGCAGCACGATGAGCCACATCATCTGCCAATAGCCCAGACCCATCGATTGCGCAGCTTCGAACTGGCCCTTGGGGATAGCCTGCAATCCCCCCCGCACGACCTCCGCCATATAGGCCGAGGCGAATAGGGCGACGCCAATCAATGCCCGTAGCAGTTTGTCGAACGTCAACCCCTCCGGCAGGAAAAGCGGGATCATCACGGAAGCCATGAACAGGATCGTGATCAACGGCACGCCGCGCATGATTTCGATAAAGGCGATCGATAGCCCCTTGATGATCGGGAGTTCGCTGCGTCGGCCGAGGGCGAGGAGGACGCCTAAAGGTAAGGATGCGGTGATCCCGACCCCGGCAACGACCAAAGTCAGGAACAACCCGCCCCAGCGCGCGGTTTCGACAACCCTGAGGCCGAGCAATCCTCCATGAAAAATTAGATACGCGATAACCGGGAAAACAATAATCAGTCCAATGGCATAGCCAAGTTTTTGCTCAAACCGCTTAAGAAAGAACGGCACCATCGCCACGATCAGCAGAACAAAGGTGAGGTTGACGCGCCATCGAGACTCCGGCGGATAAAGGCCGTAAAGATACTGGCCGAATCGGGCATTGACGACGGCCCAACAGGCCCCGCCGGGAGCACAATCGTCCTTGCTCACACCTGTGAATGTCGCGTCGAGCAGCGCCCAATTCACCAGAGGCACCATCGTCACATAAATCAGATAGAGACAAGCTAAGGTGAGAAGCGTGTTGCTCCAGCTCGAAAACAAGTGACGGCGCAGCCAGCCGATGACACCGAGCTGCGCCCGCGGCGGCGGCATGAGCCTATCGGCGCTCTGTTCCGCCGGTTGCGAACTCGCCATCGTCTACCGCTCCACCAGCGCCATATGCGCGTTATACCAATTCATGAAAAACGAGATTGTCAGGCTCAGGGCCAGGTAGACCGCCATCGTTATGGCGATGACCTCGACCGCTTGGCCGGTCTGATTGTTGATTGTGCCCGCAACGTTGAAGAACTCCGGATAGCCGATGGCGACGCCGAGAGAGGAGTTTTTGGTGAGATTGAGATACTGACTGGTGAGCGGGGGGATGATCACGCGCAGCCCCTGCGGGATGATGACGAGACGCATGGTCTGTCCCTGGGTGAGCCCGATTGCGGCTGCCGCCTCGCGCTGCCCTTTGCCTACAGAGAGAATGCCCGAACGCACGATTTCCGCGATAAAAGCGGCCGTGTAGAGCGACAAGCCGAGGACGATGGCGATGAACTCCGGAAGAAATGCGATGCCGCCCGTGATGCGGAATGCGCCGAGTTCCGGATTTTCGAAGCTCATCGGCCGCCCCATGATGAGGAACGCCAACAGCGGAACGCCGAAGACGATGGCAAGCCCGATCGGGAGGGTCTGGAATGGCTGACCCGTGGCCTCCCGCCGCCGTTTCGCCCAACGCGCCAGCCAAATGACGCCAATGATGGAGGCCAATGCGACAATTCCGACAACCATGGAGCCGGGCTCGAATACCGGCCGGGGCAGGAACAGGCCCCGGACATTCAATGCTACTCCCTCACCCAGAGTCAGGCTTTCGCGCGGCAGCGGTAGGGCGCCAAGAACGACGATATACCAGAAGATCAGCTGCAGCAGCAGCGGGATGTTGCGTAGAGTCTCGACGTAAACCATGGCCATCTTGTTGACGAGCCAGTTTTCGGACAGGCGCGCCAAGCCGACGATGACGCCGATAGTCGTGCAAAGTATGATGCCGACCAGGGCGCAATAGAATGTGTTTAGGAGGCCGACAATGAACGCGCTGCCGTAACTCGAGAGCTCGGTATACGGAATGAGTGTCTGCGCAATGTCGAAACCGGCCGTGCTGTCGAGAAACCCAAAACCCGTTGCGACTCCGAGCCGCTCCCGGTTGACGATGGTATTCCGGACCAGATAGGCGCCGGCCCCGATGACCAAAACGAGGACGATCAATTGATAGATGATCCCGCGGATTCGCGGGTCGTTCAGGAACGAGGCTCTTGGGGGCGTGGCGGAAGAACGCTCGACTTCAATCGCCATACGTTACCCCCTCTGTCTGATTTGTTCTGGTTCGATCATCCCAGGGATCTGCTGCGCGTGGTTTCGCAACAGATCCCCGGGTCGAGCCTTCTGCTAGTGCGCAGATGGATCGAGACTATTTAGCGGACGGGATAGGCGTACATCAGACCGCCATCTTTCCACTGGGCATTGACGCCACGGTCGATGTCGAGCGGGCTGCCTGCACCGACATTACGTTCGAAGCTTTCGCCATAATTGCCGACGCTGGCAATGATCTGGTAGCCGAAATCCGCAGGTAGGCCGAGACCTTCTCCAACCTCGCCCTCGACACCCAGCAGGCGCCGAATGTTCGGATTGTCACTGGTATCCCGCATCTCATCGACGTTCTCGCTGGTGACGCCAAGCTCTTCTGCCTCAACCATCGCCATCAGCGTCCAACGGACGACATCGCCCCATTCATTGTCACCATGCCGTACCACGGGGCCAAGCGGCTCCTTGGAAATGATCTCGGGCAGGATGACATGCGCCGAAGCGTCCTCGAATTTGGTGCGCTCGGCGAAGAGACCGGAGCGATCCGTCGTAAACACGTCGCATCGTCCTGCGAGATAGGCCGGCAAGAGCTCGTTGGTGGTCTCGAAGACGACCGATTCGTACTCCATATTGTTCTCGCGGAAGAAGTCGGCGAGGTTGAGTTCGGTCGTCGTGCCGGTCTGAACACACACTGAAGCGCCATCGAGCTCCAGCGCACTGTTGATGCCCATCTCGGACGGGATCAAAAAGCCCTGGCCGTCATAATAATTGACGCCGACGAAGTCGAGCCCAAGCGAAGAATCCCTGGTTACTGTCCAGGTGGTGTTGCGGCTCAACACGTCGACCTCGCCGGACTGCAGTGCGGTGAAGCGCTCACTCGATGTCAGTGGCGTATATTTGACCGCATCGGGATCGCCAAATACGGCGGCAGCGACTGCCTTGCACAAATCGACGTCAAGGCCCTCCCATTGGCCCTCGTCATTGACGATGCCGAATCCCGGTAAACCACTACCATTGACCCCACACTGGACGAAGCCTTTACTCTTGATTGCGTCAAAGGTCTCGCCCGCCTCAGCACTAGCGGCGCCGAGCGCTAAAATTGCGGTTCCTGTAAGTATTGCGACAGTACGCATAGGTACCTCCTGTTTTGTTTTCTTCCCATCAGGGAAGTCTCACGAGTTGATCGCGATTGGCGCTCCAACTCAGCTGTGCCACATTGGTTGCACGAAATTGGCTGGACGCCAACAGCCAGAAATATATTACCAGCAATTTACCTGCCAAGTCGTACTCACGAATTGCAGAGCTTCATTGTGATCAAGGCCCAGTGCAAGGACCAAGATTTTGACGACCGATAAAAACACGCCTCACGCGGAAGACCATGCTGCGCCCGAGCTTTCGGATGCAACCCGGGTAACGACGCTGGGCCGACATCCGCGAGATCATCATGGGATCGTCAATCCCCCGGTCTATCGTGCTTCTACCGTACTCTTTCCATCCGTTGAGGCCTATCAGGCTGCCCGTACCCATTATGGCGTGACCTATGGGAGTGCGGGAACGCCGACCACCTATGATTTCGAAGAGACTGTTGCAGCACTCGAGAACGGGTATCGTTCTTTGGCGCTGGCCTCCGGCAAGACGGCTGTCAATCTGACCTTGGCGGCTTTGCTCGAAGCCGGTGATCATCTCTTGATGGTGGATAATACTTACGGGCCGACGCGGCTATTCTGTGAGAAGACGCTGCGGCGCTTTGGCGTCGAAACGACATTTTACGACCCTACGATCGGTGGCGACATCGAAAATCTGTTTCAGGAAAATACGCGTCTGGTGTTTCTCGAGACGCCCGGCTCGCTGACCTTCGAGATGCAGGATGTGCCGTCGATCGTCGCCAAGGCGAGAGCACGCAATGTCCTGAGCCTGATCGACAATACCTGGGCGACGCCGCTTTTCTTCAAGCCCTTGGACTTGGGTGTCGACATTTCGATAACGGCGGCAACCAAATATCTCGGTGGCCATGCCGACATCATGCTCGGTGTGGTAACCACCAATGAAGCCGTCCACATGCACCTGCGGCAGCGCATCTACGAATTCGGCGCGCCGGCGGCACCCGACGTTTGTTGGCTGGCGTTGCGCGGCATTCGCACGCTCGGGACGCGCATGGCCCGGCATCAGGCAAGCGGCATCGAGATTGCCCAATGGCTCAAGGCGCGGCCCGAAGTGTCGCGGGTGCTCCACCCTGCTCTGCCCTCGGACCCTGGCCACAGCCTCTGGCAGAGGGACTTCAAAGGCGCCAGCAGTCTCTTCGGCATCGAACTCGAGCCCTGCTCGATGGCAGCCGTCCGGGCAATGGTCGACGGCATGCACCTCTTTGGCATCGGCTCGAGTTGGGGTGGCTTCGAAAGCCTGTTGATCGTCACCAATCCTGGCAAGATGCGGACGGCAAAGCCATGGCAGGGCAAGGGCCCGACGTTACGCATCCATATCGGATTGGAGGACCCCGCTGATCTCATCGCCGATCTCGATGCCGGCTTCGAGCGGCTCACTGCTGCCGGATAGCGCCGATCAGAAATTCGCGATTGCCCTTGGGCCCGAGGATCGGGCTCGGGGCGATGCCCAGGACCCGCCAGCCCAACTCCCGCTCGAACCACTCTCTGGTTCGAGCGCATACCATCTCATGCTGTGCCGGGTCGCGGACTACGCCGCCCTTGCCGACACCTCCCCTGCCCACCTCGAACTGAGGCTTGATCAGGGCGACGCAGATACCGCCCGGAGGGGTCAAGGCCAGGCTCGCCGGCAGTATGGTCTGCAGAGAAATGAAACTCGCATCGCATACCACCAGATCGACCGGTTCCGGCACTTGCTCGGTGCTCAGATGGCGCGCATTGCACTTTTCGAGTACGACGACCCGTGGGTTCTGGCGGAGGCGCCAGTCCAACTGGCCGTGTCCGACATCGACGGCATAGACTCGACGGGCACCGCGCGCCAGCAGCACATCCGTGAAACCCCCCGTCGAAGCGCCGATATCGACGGCCAGGAGGCCATCGGGATCGATCGAGAAGGCATCGAGGCCGGCGATCAGCTTGTGGGCGCCACGGGAGACCCAGGGATCGGTTTCGCGGACCGCGCAATCGAGGTCGGCTGCCACTTGGGAGCCGGGCTTGTCGAGACGTTGCTCGCCGCAATAAACCAATCCGGCAAGGATCAGGCTTTGGGCTCGGCTTCGATTGGGAACAAGACCTTTATCGACGAGGAGCTGGTCAAGGCGCATCCGTTTTGCCAAGGCGCCTAAACAATTCTACTTGGCGGCGATGAATTCGGCCTTGGTCGCCGACACCGGCTGAATCAGCCCCTCGATGGTCCGAATGATCGCCGCCGCATCGAGGCCGGCTTCTGCATATTGACCCATGGGCGTACCGTGCTCGATGAAACGATCGGGCAAAACCAGACTTCGAAGTCTCACGCGGCCCTCATCGAGGAGCCCTTCGTCCAGCATGAATTGCTGCACCTGGCTGCCGAATCCACCGATCGTACCCTCTTCGATCGTCAGCAGTATGCCGTGCTGCGCCGCGAGATCTCCGATCAACTCGGCATCCAGAGGCTTGGCGAAACGTGCATCGGCGACAGTGATATCATACCCGCGTTCTTCGAGTTCCTCGGCCGCATTCAGGCATTCCTGCAATCTGCCGCCATAGGAAAGGATGGCGATGCCGTGGCCCTCGCGAACCCGACGTCCTTTGCCGATCTCGAGCGGCACGCCGATATCAGGTAGTTCGACACCGACGCCCTCACCCCGGGGATAGCGTATGGCCGAGGGCCGATCATCGATGCGGGCCGCGGTTGCCACCATATGCATCAATTCGGCTTCGTCTGCCGCCGCCATCAGGATGAAACCCGGGAGAACGCCCAGATAGGCGATATCAAACGAGCCCGCATGGGTCTGGCCGTCGGCGCCGACGAGCCCGGCCCGGTCCAAAATGAAGCGCACCGGCAGGCTTTGGATCGCCACATCGTGGACCACCTGATCGTAGGCGCGTTGGAGAAAGGTGGAGTAGATCGCGCAGAATGGCCGGTAGCCCTCGCTTGCGAGGCCGGCTGCGAAGGTGACGCCGTGTTGCTCGGCGATGCCGACATCGAAGCAACGCTCGGGAAACCGCTCCATGAACTTCGAAATGCCGGTGCCGGATGCCATGGCTGCGGTGATGGCGACGATCCTGTCGTCGCGTTCCGCCTCGGCAATCAGGCCCTTGGCGAAAACCGAAGTATAGGCGGGTGCATTGCCGCTCTTCTTCTGCTGCGCACCCGAGGCGACGTCGAACTTCGAAACGCCGTGGTATTTGTCTTCGGAGGCTTCGGCAGGCGCATAGCCTTTGCCTTTCTGGGTTACGACATGGACGAGGAAGGGCCCCATCTCACGGTCGTCGCGGACATTCTGCAAGACCGGCAGCAGATGATCGAGGTTATGCCCGTCGATCGGCCCGATATAGTAGAAACCCAGTTCCTCGAATAGCGTGCCGCCGGTGGCGAAGCCGCGCGCATATTCCTCGGCACGGGCTGCCGCGTTTTGCAGGCGCTTCGGGAAATGGGCGGCAAGCTGCTTGGCGAAATTTCGCGCACTGCGATAGGGATGCGAAGAAATGACGCGGGAAAGGTAGGCGCTCATCGCGCCGACGGGCGGCGAGATCGACATGTCGTTGTCGTTGAGGACGACAATCATCCTGCCCTTTGCGACCTCGACATTGTTCATGGCTTCATAGGCCATGCCCGCACTCATCGCGCCATCGCCGATGACGGCAATGACGTTTCGTTCTTCCTTGGAGAGGCCCGCCGCCACCGCCATACCGATGCCCGCCGCGATCGAGGTCGAGCTATGGGCGGCGCCGAACGGATCGTAGACGCTCTCGGCCCGGCGGGTGAAGCCCGACAGGCCTCCGGGCTGCCGCAACGTTCGGATGCGGTCCCGCCGGTCCGTCAGAATCTTGTGCGGATAGGCCTGATGGCCGACATCCCAGATCAGGCGGTCGAACGGCGTATCGAATACGTAGTGCAAGGCCACAGTAAGTTCGACGACACCAAGGCCGGCGCCGAGATGGCCGCCTGTATGAGAAACCGCGTCGATCGTCTCGGCGCGGAGTTCATCGGCCAGCTGGCGCAACTCGTCCGGGCGAAGCATGCGCAGATCGCTGGGGACTTTGACGCGGTCCAGGAGGGGGGTGTCGGCCATGCCTTTGAGCTCTCTACTCCAACAGTTCAGCGATCACGGTAGATTACAAATTCGAAGAGCTCACGCAACCGATCAACGTTCCCGTTGATGAGATCGAGCGCAACGAATGCCTCCTCTTTGAGCAGTTCGAGACGCGCCTCGGCCTCGGCAACGCCAAGATGGGCGACAAAGGTCGCCTTGCCAACCATTGCATCCCTACCCGCGTCCTTGCCGGTGAGCGCACTATCGCCGGCATGATCGAGCAGGTCGTCCCGGATCTGAAAGGCGAGACCGATATGCTCGGCATAGAGCGCCAGGGCTTTCCGCTCCGTATCGGCAGCGCCACCAATCGCCGCACCGGCGTCCACCGCGAATGCGATGATCGCCCCGGTCTTCATGCGCTGCATCGACCGAATTTCGTCGATGTCGAGCTGCCGCCGCTCGGCCTCGAGATCGAGCAATTGCCCGCCGCACATGCCTGAAATGCCGGCGGCGGCGGCCAGGCGTGCAACCAGCGTTGCGCGGGATGCTGCATCGAGATCATAATCGTCGCGCGCTAGAACCTCGAACGCCAGCGCCTGCAGCGCGTCACCCGCAAGGATAGCGGTTGCCTCATCGAAAGCGAGATGACAGGTCGGCCGGCCGCGTCTGAGTTTGCCGTCATCCATCGACGGCAGATCGTCGTGGATGAGTGAATAAGAGTGGATCAACTCGACCGCAGCACCCGCACGCAACAGCGCCTGCCGCGGTGCATCGAAGAGTTCTCCCGTCGCCACCACCAGAAAAGGCCTGAGCCGTTTGCCGGCGCCCAGAGTGCAATAGCGC
This sequence comes from Geminicoccaceae bacterium, assembly GCA_041750975.1. GTDB lineage: Bacteria > Pseudomonadota > Alphaproteobacteria > Geminicoccales > Geminicoccaceae > JBGSYN01. Next base: position 26,352 of record JBGSYN010000176.1, read on the forward strand.
ATCGCTTGGGCCAATCGCGTGAGCGGGCCTCGGGGCGCCGGCAGGAGGTCGTCCAGCACGACATCGATTTCGGCCGCGATCGAACCCATTGCCGCCGCAAGCGTCGTCATTTCCGCCTGCCCGGACGTGCTAGCTGGTTTGAAATTCGGTGGCCTCGATGGCCCCGTCGGCATCGACATTGAGCTTATCGACGCGCAGCCGCGCCTGACGCAGACGCTCGGCGCAATGCTTCTTCAAGAGCGTGCCGCGTTCATAGGCATCGATTGAGGCCTCGAGTTCGAGTTGGCCCCGTTCCAGCCGCTGCACAATGCCTTCGAGCTCAGCCAATGCCTCCTCGAAGCTCATCTGGTCGATCGCTTTGCCGCCTGCCGCTGTCGTCTGTTCCGTTTCCGCCATGCAACCGCCTGATGTTCAGGTGACGTCATTCAGCGCATCGAGGTGAGCCATGACACTCCGCGCTAACGCCGGAGGATTGTAACCGCCCTCGAGCACCGACACTACCCTGCCCTCGGCCAATTGTTCGGCCAACGTCACCAGTTCTCCCGTGATCCAGCCAAAATCCTCCTCGACAAGCCGAAAATTGGCAAGAGGGTCGCTTGCATGGGCATCGAAGCCGGCCGAAATCAGCACCATCTCCGGCGCAAAGCTCTGGAGTACCGGCAGCACCTGGCTTCCTATGGTTGTCCGCCATTCCCTGGAGCCGGTGCCGGGTGGCATCGGGCAGTTCAGAATATTGTCGTGGCTGCCCCGCTCGCTTGCGGCACCCGTGCCGGGATAAAGCGGCGATTGGTGGATCGAGACGTAAAGAATGTCCGGATCGTCCCAGAACGCCGCTTGCGTGCCATTGCCGTGATGGACATCGAAGTCGACGATAGCGATTTTGCCCAATTGATGCTGATGTCGCGCTCGCATGGCGCCGATCGCGATGCTGTTGAAGATGCAAAAGCCCATTGCCCGCTCGGGTTCAGCGTGATGGCCCGGAGGACGCACTAGGCAAAAGGCACGTTTGGTCTCGCTCGAGAGAACCGCATCGACGCCCGCGCATACCGCACCCGCAGCATGGAGACTGGCTTCACGGGACCCCGGCGAAAGGGTCGTGTCACCATCTAGGGAGGCATAACCCTCCCTCGGCACGGCACCGAGCACTGCCTTAACATGGGCTTCGGGATGGACCCGCATGATGTCCGCAAGTTCGGCAGCAGGAGGCTCTCTGCGTTCAAGGCCTTTGGGCGGTGCCATTTCGAGCGCTTGCAACACATGCTCGATTCTGACGGCCGCTTCCGGATGACCCGGACCCGCATCATGGAGCAACGCGCTCGGATGATAGTAGAGAATCATGGCCGAGCTTTCAGGCCGCTAGATCAGCGAGTTGCGAGACGATATTGCGAGCTTCCTTGAGCCGTGATCTGGGCGAGTCGGTGTCCTTCATCAAGACGATCTTGTGATCGGGCCGGACCTTGAGTTTGCCCTTGCTGTCGGCGATCAGCCCGACCAGACGCTCCGGCCGGGCGAATCGGTTTTCATAGAGGGTCATGACGATCCCCTTGGGACCGGCATCGACCTTGGCGACATTGGCCCGCTTGCAGACCTGCTTGATCGCAACGAGCTCCAGGAGTTGCTCGGTTTCGACCGGCATCGGCCCGAACCGGTCGATCAGTTCAGAAGCAAAATCATCGATGTCCGCGGCGCCTTCGAGTGACGCCAGGCGGCGGTACATCGCAAGGCGGAGATCGAGATCGCTGATGTAGCTTTCGGGCATCAGCGCGGCGGCGTCGATCGTGATTTGCGGCGTCCAATCCGTGCTCGGTGCGGCCTCGCCTCCGGCGTGAGCCTGCTTCAGTTCCATCACCGCTTCTTCGAGCATGTGGTTATAGAGCTCGAAGCCGACCTCTTTGATCTGGCCCGACTGCTCATCGCCGAGGAGATTGCCAGCACCCCGAATATCGAGATCATGACTGGCCAGCTGGAAGCCCGCGCCGAGACCGTCGAGCGACTGGATGACCTGTAGGCGACGCTCGGCGGTTTCCCTGAGGCGACGGTCGGAAGGCACGGTGAAATAGGCGTACCCCCGCACCTTCGAACGCCCGACACGGCCGCGCAGCTGATAGAGCTGGGACAATCCGAAACGATCGGCCCGGTGGATGATCAGGGTGTTTGCCGTCGGGATGTCGAGTCCGCTTTCGATAATGTTCGTCGCCAACAGCAAATGCGTCTTGCGGTCATAGAAATCGGCCATGACCACTTCGAGATCGCGTGCCGCCATCTTGCCATTGGCGATCGAAATCTTGATCTCCGGCACGAGTTTCTCGAGATGTTCGCGGAGCTGTGGCTGATCGCTGATCCTGGGGCAGACATAGAATATCTGCCCGCCCCGGTGATATTCGCGCATGATCGCTTCGCGCAGGATTACGGGATCGGTCGGCAGGATGAAGGTCCTGACCGCAAGACGATCGACCGGCGGGGTCGCGATAATGGAGAAATCCCTCATCCCGCCGAGCGCCATATGCAGCGTGCGTGGGATCGGGGTCGCCGTCATCGTCAGCACGTGAACTTCGGCCCTCAGCTGTTTCAGACGCTCCTTGTGCGTGACGCCGAAATGCTGCTCCTCATCGACGATGACGAGACCGATATCCTTGAAGGTCACGCCTTTTGCCAAGAGCGCGTGGGTGCCGACGACGATATCGATCGTCCCGTCGGCAAGCCCGCTTCTGACTGCGGCGGCATCTTTTGCCGTGACGAATCGGGAGAGTTGGGCGATGCGCAGGGGCATACCTTCGAACCGCTGCACACAGACGTGATAATGCTGACGCGCCAGCAGGGTCGTGGGAGCCAGGAACGCCACCTGCTTGCCGCTCATTGCCGCAAGGAACGCTGCGCGCAACGCCACTTCGGTCTTGCCGAAGCCGACATCGCCGCAGACCAGGCGATCCATCGGACGTCCGGAGGTCAGATCGTCGACGACGGCCTCGATGGTGCTGAGCTGGTCCTCGGTCTCGTCGAAAGGAAAGCGGGCGACGAACTCGTCGTAGAGACCGGCGGGAATTTGGAACGGGGTCCCCTTGCGCATTGCCCGCTCGGCCGCGACACGGATCAGCTCGCCTGCAATCTCCCTGATCCGTTGCTTGATCCGCGCCTTGCGGGTCTGCCAGCCGATACCGCCGAGCCGGTCCAACTGGGCTTCGGCATCGGCGTTGCCGTAGCGGGAAAGGACATCGAGATTTTCAACCGGAACGAAGAGCCGGTCATTATTGTGATAGAGTAATTTCAGGCAGTCGTGGGGGGCGCCGCCGATCTCGAGCGTAATCAATCCCTCGAACCGCCCGATACCGTGTTCGACATGAACGACGAGGTCGCCCTCGCTGAGCGCATTGACTTCGGCCAGGAACTTGTCCGCCCGGCGCGCCCTGCGCTGGGTCCGGCCATAGCGCTCGCCGAACAGATCCTGTTCGCCGAGTATCGTGATGCCCGGGGCGGAAAAGCCCGACGGCAGCGGCAGCACGGCGAGACCGAGACCGTCCTTCGCGCGCGCCTCGAAGCGATCGAGCTTGTAGGTCGTATCCAAGCCATGGTCGGCCAGAACCTGGGCTAAGCGTTCGACGGCACCCTGGCCGTGCGCGGCGATGATCGGATGTTTGCCGCTCTCGACGAGCCCCTTGAGATGGCCGACGACGACATCGAAGAGATTGATCGCCTGATTGGCCCGTTCCGGTGCGAAATCCCGCGCCGGCTCGCCTTTGAGATCTTCCATGGCACCGAAGCCCTGGGGCAGCGCCGGCGGCAGCGAGAAGATCGAGAACTGAAAGCGCTCATAGTCCGCCATCACGCGGCCGAGGCTCTGCTCGTCGATATAGAGCAGTTCGGGTGGCAACGGCCGATAGGGTGCGTTGCCGAAATTCCGCGTAATCATCGCCGGATCCCGCCGTGCCTCGAAATGCTCGCCGATCAGATCGAGACGTCCCTGGATCGTGTCACGAACGAGGTGATCGAGCGTTATGGCGCAGCCTGCGGGCAGGTAGTCGAACAAGGTCGAAAGATCGTCATAGAAAAGCGGCAGCCAGTGCTCGACGCCGGGATGGCCGCGCTGTTCGGTTACGGCCTCGAGCAGCGGATCTTCCGTTACCGCGCCGAAAAATTTCAGATAGCCGGAGCGGAAGCGGTCGACGGTTTCCGGCTGCAAAATGACCTCGCTCACCGGCCGCAATTCGGTGACGCCGATCTTCGCGAGCGAGCGCTGGGTTAACGGATCGAAAGCGCGGATCGTGTCGATCTCGTCGCCGAATAGATCGAGGCGAAGGGGTGTCGCTTCGCCGGTCGCGAAGATATCGATGAGCCCGCCTCGTACCGCGAATTCACCGGGTTCGTGCACGGTCCCGACCCGACGGTATCCGTTGCTGGTGAGGTAGCCCAGGAGTGCGTCGCGATCGAGCTTTTGTCCTGGCTCGAGGGTCTGATGGCTGCTGCCGATGATCTCGGGCGGCGGCACACGCTGGACCACGGCGTTCGCGGTCGTCAGCACCAGAAGCGGCCTCTCGTTGCTGGTTTCGGCCAGCCGCGCCAGCGATCTGAGCCGCTGCGCCGTTATCGTCGGATGCGGTGACACCCTGTCATAGGGCAGGCAGTCCCAGGCCGGAAATACGATGGTCTCGATTTCAGGTGCAAAGAACTGGACCATCGATTGCAGAAAGGTCGTACGATCCGCGTCCCGGGCGATATGCAGGATCGCTTGGCGTGGATTGTCCTTGAGCCGTGTCGCAAGATACGCGGCATCGAGGCCCTCTCGGGCATTGGCGAGAAGGATCGGACGGGAATCTTTGCCGGGGGATGGAGCCGGTAAGGGCTCGTCTTCCCGATAGATTTCAGCAGCTTCCATGGCAGGCGGCATTGTTGCAGGTCTAACTACGGTCTCGAAGGTTGCGGTTGGATCAGCTATTGGCGACGTCGAACGTGATCAGCTTCAAGAAGACATCATTATTGTGTTCCGCCGGTACGACCATGCGCCCGCTGACCCAGGCCAGAACATCCTGATCGGGCTCCGCCAACAGCGCCTCGAAGTGATCGAGCTGGGTCTCGTCGAACCCTTCGAGATAATGGTCGGCGAACCGTCCCATGAGGATGTCGCCTTCGAGGCAACCTCGATAGCGGGCCTGATGCAGCAGGCGCTTTTTGCGGATGGCCGTGGTTTCGGATTTCGCCATGCCGTCGATTGTCGCCATTCTTCCCATTTGCCGCAATGATCAATGCCGATTCGCCAGCGCTGCCCGCGGCCCTCACCCATGAACCACCAGGACAACCGTTCGGCAGGAACTTCCGGCAATCCATCTTGCGGCCTGCCAATCTCGAACCGCTTTTCGTCGACGTCACCACGATATCGGGTGTCGGCCCGACAACGAAAGTGCATCTGGGACGGCTTCTCGGAAAGAACAACCCGCGTCTGATCGATTTGCTTTGCCATCTTCCATTTCGTCGCATCGAACTGATTCCGGTCAATGACGCGGCACTCCTTGAGCCGGATATGCTGGTTACGCTGGAGGGGACTGTTGGTAATCTGCATGCGGGCGGTAGTCGGCGTCACCCATCACGTATCGAATTTCATGCCTTGGGCCAGGAGATCGATCTGATCTTTTTCGGCGTGCCCGCGGCGCAACTCGAAAAACGATTGCCGGCGGACCATCAGCGCATCCTGCACGGACGGCTTACGAGATTTCGTAACCGGTGGCAGATCGCCCACCCGGACATCATCGATGCGGCCGACGCCAGGCCGCATCGTGCCCTCCCCGTCTATTCGGCAATTGCACCCTTGCCGCAATGGCGTTTGCGAAAGCTGGCCGCTGAAGCCTGTCGCAAAATTCCGGACCTAGACGAGTGGCTGGAGCCGGCATCGCTCGAGAACAATCGATGGATCGGCTGGCGTGAATCCATGCGTCGACTGCATCAGGCCGAATGCGATCCTGAAGATCCGTTGTCGCCGGCCCGTTGCAGGCTTGCCTTTGACGAGCTACTGGCCAATCAGCTGGCGCTCGCGATCGCCCGGCCGAGCACCAGCGAAGGGCGCAGCCTGCAAGCGAAGGGCGCACTCCGTCAGCGGCTTTTGGCGCAGCTTCCCTTCGCTCTCACCGCGGCTCAGGACCACGCAATCGAAACAATACTCGAGGATCTAAAGCGGCCGCTGGCGATGCGGCGGCTGCTGCAGGGCGATGTCGGCTCGGGCAAGACCATGGTCGCATTGATGGCGATGCTGTACGCTCTCGAATCCGGCGTTCAATCGGCCCTGATGGCGCCGACCGAGGTCCTGGCGGAGCAGCATGCGGCGACGATCGGCGCCCTCCTTCGAGACCTTGGCATCGACGTCCTACTGCTGACCGGCAAGGTCAAGGGCCGAGCCCGGCAATCGGCGCTGGCAGCCATCGAAGCCGGCGACATTATGATCGTCATCGGCACCCATGCGATCTTCGAGGAAGCGATCAAATTCTTCGATCTGGGATTTGTGGTGATCGACGAGCAGCACCGCTTCGGGGTCAATCAGCGCCTCAAGCTTACCCGGAAGGGCAAGACCGTCGATCATCTCCTGATGACCGCGACTCCGATCCCGCGAAGCCTCATTTTGAGCCACTATGGGGATATCGCGACATCGAAACTGGATGAGAAGCCCGCGGGTCGGCAACCAATTCGGACCAGGGTCATGCCGCTCGATCGGATCGAGGAGCTTCTTTGCGCTTTGGACCAGGCGCTGGCCCGGAGCGAGCGGATCTTCTGGATCTGTCCCTTGGTCGAGATTAGTGACAAGATCGATCTCAAGGCGGCGGAAGCGCGCTACGAGGAATTACAAAGCCGATATGGCGATGCCGTCGGCCTGATCCACGGGCAGATGAGCGCCGATGCCAAAATGGCGTCGATGACCGCCTTCGTCCAAGGCACGACGCGCCTACTCGTGGCGACGACCGTGGTTGAAGTCGGCGTCGATGTGCCCGAGGCCACCATCGTCATTATCGAGCATGCCGAGCGCTTCGGGCTCGCCCAACTGCATCAGCTCAGAGGAAGGGTCGGACGCGGCTCCCGGCCGGGCAGTTGCATCCTCCTTTATTCGCCACCCTTGAGCGTCAGCGCCAAGGCCCGCCTCCGGATCATGCGGCAGACGGAAGACGGGTTTCGGATTGCGGCGGAAGATCTGAGGCTGCGCGGACCGGGTGAAATTCTCGGTACGCAGCAAAGCGGCTTGCCGCCATTCCGTTTTGCCGATCTCTCGGCGCACGAAGGGCTCATCGAGCAAGCTCGAGAGACAGCCTCGCGCATGTTGGCCGATCCCGCAACCTATGGCGAACGCGTCAACCTGCTGTTGCACCTTTTCGAGCGCCAGGAGGCCATCGACCGGCTGAGCGCCGGCTGAGCAGCTATCGTGCTGTGGGCGCCACCGCGGGCTCGTCGGCGACACCCGTAGAAACCGTTGCTGGACGTGTCGGTGGTGTGACGATGCCGCTTGAGATCACCATTTTCACGCCGTCCTCCACGGTCATGTCTAGATGGACGAGATCCTGCCGCGGGACGAAAAGCAGAAATCCCGATGTGGGATTGGGTGTAGTCGGCAGGAAGACGTTGACGAGGTCCCGTTCGGTCTTGTCCTGAACTTCACCCCGGGTGCCGCTGGTGACGAACCCCAGGGCCCAGATCCCGCGGCGCGGATATTCGACCAGCACGACTTCGCGGAACGAACCGGACGATTGCGCGAGGACCGTCTCGAAAATTTGTTTCAGGGTTCCATAGACGGAGCGGATGACCGGCATCCGGTCGAGCAATCGTTCGCCGCCCCGCATGACCGACCTTCCAACCAATCCTGCGGCAAACCAGCCGATGAAGATCAGGGCCAGGACCATTGTCAAGAAGCCGAGACCCGGCAGGCTGAATGGCAGGTAGGTCTCTGGATTGTAGCGAACCGGGAGGAACCGATCGACCCGCGTATCGAAGAAATTCACGACTTGAACGACCAGAAAGATCGTAATGGCGATCGGTGCGGTCACGATAATTCCCGCAAACAGATAATTTCTGAGGCGCGCCAGAAGGCCGAGTTGGCGGGCCGCGGTGCTTTCCCCGAGCCGGTGGTGGCCGGGGTTGCCCTGGGTCGTTTGGCGCGAGGTCGCCTGGCGTGGAAAACGCATGCGATCCGGACCGGAGCGTCGTCCGTTCACGTCATCGAAGCCTTGCACTGCTCATCTCGTCAACGCCTTGCAACGCAAAATGCCCCCTGGCACCGGAAAAATAGGATGGGGGCCTCATCTCCGTCCAGATTCATGGAAGGCAGAACCTCGCATAGCGTCTGATCGATCCTTCGCAATCGGCGGTAAGCACAATCGAGCACCCGGTCCAGCATAATGCCCGCGCCCAAAGGTGCCGCCGCAAGTTCTGGCTAAGATCGCGACGATGGTTCGTACCCCACGGGATGGACAGACGCGTATGTCATGCGACATGCAAGACTGACACCAAAAAATTTGCTCGGCTCAAACACTTTGCCAGTGCCGTGGTTCGGGGTGCCCAACCTTGCTGATCTCACCATACGAACCCCACGATGGTACCATTCAATGCCTACTTCAAGTAGATGAATTGCATCGTCGTCACAACCTGCCTTGTCTTGATCGCCAATTCCAATGGCTGAACAAGACAAAAATCGTATAAAATTTTATGCAAATGTGAAATGAATTTAATTGGAATGCATTTATTATAAAAAATGCGTAAAATTTTGCAGATTTTTGCTCGGTCATTATTTCTTTTAATTTCTGTTGACAGTAATATTACAGTACTGCAGTTCGTAGCTAAGCGATGACATTATTGTACGAAGACGGTCACTGTCGGATGCATGTGGGGACACTTTCAAGTGGTTTTGGTTCATCGCGTACCGGACAAGTCAGAAAGGACAGGGGAAATGAACATCATAACCAATTCAATGCTGCTGATCCGTCGGATCCGGGAATTGCAGCGGCGGCGCGACAGTGTGGTCGATCGCCAGGACATATTGCGTCGGAGCTTGCCGGAATGGACCTTCGCACCCCTGCAATTGGTCGGCATGTCGAGTGACGAAATTCGCAGTGCGATGAGCGATCTGACCAAGGCCGAGGCCGATGCTGGGTTGCACGAACTCGACCGTGAGCTCGAAAAACTCGACCATGAGATCGAGGCACTCGAGAACCAGTTGCTGAGCACGCCGACCGGATCTCTGGATGGTATCCAGGCGGTACTCGAGCTTGCCATCGATCGCTTCCGCTCGCAGACGGTGGCCGATCCGAACGACGTCTTCTATGACTATGGGGACGCCCGCATTCTCACATTCTTCGAGCATGCGGCCGAAGACTTGCGCGAGCTGCTCCAGGAAAATCAGCGGGCCGCCGTTTAAGCGAGGAACATCGGGGCGAGGGCCCGAAGGCTTTCGCCCCTTTACTCTCCCCATATCCCGCACCCGTCTGCGCCGGCGGAGTGATGTCAACGTGACTCACTGCTTGCAGATACTGCGCTCCGACAAAATGAAACCTACGATAGGCTACAGACAATACGCTCTATCGGTAAGTTGGTAAGCCTTTGTGCTGACCCTTCCGCCCCCTGCAGCGGACTATCTCGGTTAATGGCGGCAACCGTTCGCCCGACCATACCGCCAGCCCGCGAGGTTCATCTCCGTTATTGTGGCATCCGCTAGATCAGTGGCTCCAGCCCGCAATTAACCTCTCCATCACAATCCATCTGTTCGACTGCGCCGGTCAGAATCAGGGTTCGATTCGACAGATGATCAAAATGGGCGGGCGGCTTCGAATTCGGTCAGCAATCGTCGCTGCGTTCGATTGGATTTCGACCGCGGTCACCCGTTTGGACCGCGAACTTGGCTGAGTTGTCGGAAGACCGGCGGCGTCTCGAGAGATCCGGAACACTCTTCAAGAGCGTGCGTGTATAGGCATGTCTCGGTTGGGTTAGAATTGTGTCTGTGGCCCCGAGTTCGCAGAGCCTGCCGTCGCAGAGCACGCCGATCTCATCGGCCATATGGCTCACAACGGCCAGATCGTGACTGATGAAGAGCATGGTGAGGCCGTGTCGTGCCTGGAGTTCCTTGAGAAGATTGAGAATTTGCGCCTGCACCGATACATCGAGCGCGGATGTCGGTTCGTCGCAAATGAGGAAGCTCGGGCGGCCGGCTAGGGCCCTGGCGATGGCGATGCGCTGGCGCTGCCCGCCGGAGAATTCGTGCGGATACCGTTTGCCGTCGACGGCGCGAAGCCCCACTTGCTCGAGCAGGCAATCGACCTCGCGATCGATGTCCTGGGTATTCGGCCTCTGTGCCAGTGCTTTGATCGGCTCCGCCACGATGGATCGGACCCGCCATCGAGGATTGAGGCTCGAATAGGGATCCTGAAACACCATCTGCCGGCTTCGGGCCAGAGCTGACGCCCCATGTTTGCCAGGACGCCCGACGTCGATCCCGGCAACATGAACCGTTCCGCGCGTCGGCTTCAAAATGCCCGCGACAAGCCGGGCCACAGTAGTCTTGCCACATCCGGATTCGCCTACCAATGCAAGGGTGCGGCCCCGCTCGATCCGAAAGCTGACCGCCTCCACCGCATGCACGATGGGCGAATGAATTTCTTCCCGTTTCCCTGACGGTAATACCGTACCCGACCGAACCCATCCTGTCGGGCGACGCCCGAACCAAGTCCGGGAACCAGAGTAAGTTTTGGTAAGGTTGACGACCTCGACAAGGGGTGTCTCGAAGCTCATCCGCATGAGCAAAGCCACCGTCGGTCACGGTCTTTTTCCCGATCCGCACCCGAATGAAGCCAGCAGGCCAGGGACCGTCCGGTTTCAGCCATTGGGTCTTTCGGGTTACAGGCTATTTCCTTAAGTTGGGGTGTCCAACGATCGCAGGGCTCGAAGCGATCGGGGCAGCGTGGATGAAAGGCGCAGCCGGGGGGGCGGGTCGTTGCGGATGGCATGGTCCCCTCGATCTGGGCAAGCTGGCCGCGGGAATCACCTATCATAGGGATCGAATTGATGAGGCCCCGGCTGTAGGGATGGCAGGGCGACCCTAAAACCTGCGCAGTCGCTCCCGATTCGACGGTCCGACCGGCGTAAAGAACGAGCACATGGTCGGCGATTTGAGCCAGGATACCGAGATCGTGGCAGATCAGCACGATCGCCGTGCCATGGTTTCGAGCAAGTCTTTGGAGCAGCTCCACGATCTGCGCTTGGGTGCGAACATCGAGAGCCGTCGTTGGCTCATCGGCAATCACCAGTTGCGGGCTCGCGCACAGGGCGAGAGCAATGACGATCCGCTGTCGCATCCCCCCAGAGAAGCTGTGAGGATAGCCATCGACGCGAGTTTTCGGATCATGGATTCCGACTTCGTGGAGCCAGTCGACGGCACGCTCGCGCGCCTCGGCGCGCGAAATGTCGAGATGCGCATGCATGGTTTCAATTAACTGCGCACCGACACTCAAGAGTGGGTTTAACGCTGTCATCGGGTCCTGAAAGATGGCGCCGATCCGAGAGCCGCGGACACGGCGCATGGCCTTTTCGGAACGGGTATCGAGGAGTTTTCCGGCAAGTCTCACTGTGCCCGCAGTTTGACGTGTTGGCGACTGAAGCAAGCCCAGGATCGAAGCCCCGATGAGCGACTTTCCGGCACCGGATTCACCGGCGATACCGAGGATTTGACCCGCCTCGACCGCGAACGAGACATCATCGACGAGGATTGCCGATCCGCTCTCGCGATCGAGCTCGATGCGCAGTTTCTCGACCTCAAGCAGAGCCGTCATCGTCCGGGGTGCCGATCGTCATTGGTCGTTGGCGCCGGCCTGCCCCGAACCGAATATGGGTCAAGGTCTGCGCATTCCTGAACGCTCGGTTGAATCGGCATCATCGCAGCGATACCGAAACCCTAGCTGAGCTTTGGGTCGAAGCGGTCGCGCAGGCTGTCGGCAATCAGGTTCACCGAAAGAACCAAAGCCACCAGCACCGTTGCGGGCAAGAAGCCGATCCACCATTCTCCCGAAAATATGAAATCCTGTCCGATCCGGATCAGCGTGCCGAGCGAGGGGGTCGTCGGCGGCATCCCGACGCCGAGAAACGAAAGCGTCGCTTCTGTCGTGATCGCGACGGCAAGACCGACCGACGCCAAAACCATGACCGGCGGCAGGATATTGGGAAGAACGTGACGGCAAAGAATATAGGGACTGGAGCGGGCGAGAAGCCGGGCCGCCGCGACATAGTCCTTTTGCTTTTCGACCATCGTGCCGCTGCGGACCACACGCGCATATTGCGGCCAATCGGCGATCCCGATGGCGACGATCAGCACCAGCAACGACATCTCTCCCTGCAACTCGCTCGGCAAGGCGGTCCGAGAAATGCCGCCGATCATGAGCGCGATCAACATGCCGGGAATGGCGAGTTGGACGTCGGCGGTGCGCATGACCATCGCATCGAGCCAGCCGCCGGAATAGCCGGCGATCAGCCCCAGGGAACAACCGATCGTCGCCGCCATCAGGACGGCAGCGAAGCCGACGGCCAGCGAAAGTCTGCTGCCGTAGAGTATTGCGGACAACAGATCCCGGCCCTGATCGTCGGTTCCAAGGAGATAGCGTGACTCTCCGTCCGCCATCCAGCTAGGCGGCAGGAATGCGTCCATGAGATCGAGCGCCGCCGGGTCGAACGGATTGTATGGCGCCAACCACGGAGCCAGCAGCGAGCCGATGGCTAGCAGCGCGAAGATCCCGACTGCAACCCGCGTCACCGGTTGGACGCGGCTCAACCGCCGCAATGTCGCCCGAATGGCTTCCTGACGAGACGAAACCGTCGCGGTGAGAACGAGCGAATTGATCGACGGTGGCTTCGAAGTGCCGCGATCCAGAACTCCAGCGCGCAATTTACCCTCGATCCGCTGCGATTACCCGATTCGCTCGGGATTAGACCAGCGGATGGTTAAGAAACCGAAAACAGGAGTTCCGGAGGGCGCGCAACTCGGTTTCGAGGCCAGCGCATTCGGTCGGAGTCTCAGGTTTGAACGCGCAGCCTCGGGTCGATCGCCAAGTAGAGAAGATCGAGTGCGAAGTTGATCGCAACGAAGATTAACGCCACCATCATTAGGTAGGCCGCCAAGATGGGGATGTCGGCAAACTGGATCGCCTGCAGGAACAGCGAGCCGATGCCCGGCCACTGAAAGACCTGCTCGGTGATAATCGAAAAGGCGATGAGCGAACCCAGTTGCAGGCCCAGCACGGTGATGACCGGTATCGAGGCGTTTTTGAGTGCATGGCGAAAATAGAGGCTGCGGACGTTCAGACCGCGCGCACGGGCGAAACGGACAAAGTCCGTGCCGAGCACGCCGAGCATCTCGGTTCGCACGAGACGCATGATCAGTGCCAGCTGGAACATCGCCAGTGTGCTTGCGGGCAGGATGATGGATTGCCAGCCACTTGCCGTCAAAAGGCCGGTATTCCACCAGCCCAGGGCGACCGTCTCGCCGCGGCCGAATGACGGCAGCCACTGCAACCGCACGGCAAAGACGAAAATCAGGCCGATGCCGATCACGAAGGTCGGCACCGAGATACCGAGGAGCGAGATGGTCATGAAGAATCGCGCCGCCCAGCCCCGCCGCGCCAGCGCGCAATAGATGCCAAGCGGGACACCGGCCAGGAGTGCCATCAGGCTTGCCACCAAGACCAACTCCAAGGTTGCCGGCAGCCGTTCGAGAAGGAGCGAGGCCACCGGGCGTTGCAGACGGTAAGAGACGCCGAACTCACCCTGAACGGCATTCGAAACGAACGTCGCGAACTGCGCAACGAAGCCTCGATCCAGCCCGAGTTCGGCTCGCAGGGCCTGGCGCTCGGCCAGGGTCGCGTCCTGTCCAAGCATGTTGTTGACGGGATCTCCGGCATAGGCAAAGAGCGCGAAGCCGATCAGGGCAACCGCTAGCAGCACCAAGAGCGACTGGCCGAGGCGCCGCAACAGGGCCGCAGTAGCCGACAACCACGCGTCGTCGATCGCCGGACTCATCCACATGGCATCGTCAGAGAATATCCGCACCCGGCGCCGGGCGGTCGTCGAGCAGTCGAAGCCCGCCCCGAACCAGGCGATAGACCATCCAGAGCCAGACGACGCCGATGATCAACGCCGCTAGTGGAATGAGAATGACGGTGAACCACAAAACCGCGGCAACGATCCCGCTGATGAAGACCACCCAGAATATCGTGATGCAATAATCGAGATGGCTTTCGTAAGCCGTGCCGCGAGCCTCGCCACGGCCAAGATAGGCGATGACGACGCCGATGAACATCGGCACGCCACTGAAAAGCGAGACAATGTAGAGGCCATAGACAAGCAATGCGGCCGCCCTTCCGGGCCGCTCCGTCGTCGATGATCCTTGGATTCGCTCTACCATAAATGTTCCGTCGAATTGTCAATCTATGTTGCGTCCGCATGACGCGTTTGCCGCCTCGGCCCTGGCCTATTCACGCACACCTTGGTCCGCTTCTCGAGCCAGGGCTTTGGCCTTGAGCCGCGCTTTGCGTCGTCGCTTGCGTATTTTGATGGCCTCCTTGATCGAGGGGATACGCAACAGCGGGGAAAGGGTTTCAGGATAGCGGCGCATATAGCGGCGAAACCGCAGCTTGGTCCAAGGCGAATGGGTCAAGAGAATGGTGAGGGCCACACCCACCAGAACGATGCCGAAGGGCGTCGGCGCGATAGTCGCGACCACGCCTACCGCCAAGAGGGCCCAGCCGGTGAGGATCAATGTCCGACGCCGCACCCCGCCCCAGAACCGAGCTGTCTCCGCCTCCTCCTCGACTACGGTCGTATCGGCCAGGGCCGTCTCGACCGGGCCGACATCCGCCAAGTCACCATTGGTATCCGATTTACCGGCGATCCGATCGTTGCCCTTGGAGTCGTCCGGCGTCATGCAGGCCTCGGCGCTATCGACCGAATACAAACCAGGATCAGCCAGTCGCGCTGCGTTCATCATCTATGCTGCCGGCATCCTGCCGAGAGGCGATGGATCGAGATCTGAAAGCACCGATGAACTTTCTGCCATGCCTCATTCATCCTAGCGATCACACATGCCCACCGCCTGATTGATGCCGATTACCGCAGCATCGACTTTTCAGCACAACCTAAACGTATCGCGCTTATCTGCAACAACTCAGACAACGCCCAAACCTGCGCAAAGATCCCCCCACTAACCTCGATCCGATCTCGCTCCCATGATTAACGAGCGTTAGACGGGGCCGGGTTGCGATCGAGTCTCAACGGTCTCCCCTCCACCCATCTGCGCTCGATCTGAGGCCTCGCGCAAGGCCTCGCGTGCGGCCAGCGACAATTGCAGGTTAAGCTCCTTTAGTTGACGATCCGTTACCGTATTCGGCGCCCCGAGCAACAACTCCTCGGCGCGTTGGTTGAGAGGGAAGGCGGTGACCTCGCGCAGATTGGGGGTGTTGGCGAGCAACATCACGATGCGGTCGAGACCGGGAGCGACGCCGCCATGGGGCGGTGCGCCGTATTGCAGGGCACGAAACATCCCGCCAAAGCGGTCTTCCAACACCGACCTATCATAGCCCGCAATCTCGAACGCCTTGGCCATGATATCCGGGCGATGATTACGGATCGCACCCGACGACAATTCCACGCCATTGCAGACGATGTCGTATTGCAGTGCCAGAATGTCGAGCGGGTCCTTGGCTTCCAGCGCCGCAAGGCCGCCTTGCGGCATCGAGAAGGGATTGTGCGAGAAGGCCACGGCCTTGGCCTCTTCATCCCATTCGTACATCGGAAAATCGACCACCCAGCAGAATCGAAAGGCGTCGGCCTCGACGATCCCGAGTTCGTCGCCGAGCCGGGTGCGCACCAGACCGGCGAGCCTTTCCGCACCGGCCTTTTGGTCGCACGCGAAGAAGACCGCGTCGCCCGCGCCGACCCCGGCCCGCTCTTGCAGATCCCGAAGCCTGCCCTCATCCAGAAATTTGGCGACCGGGCCGCGGGCGCCATCGGCGGCGAATTGGATATAGCCGAGGCCGGGTGCGCCGTTCTCCTGGGCGAAGGCGATCATCTTGTCGAAGAAGCTGCGCGGCTGTCCGACGGCACCAGGTGCTGGAATGGCGCGAACCACCGCACCTTTCTCGATGGCACTTGCGAAAACCTTGAAATCGCTGCCTTTGAAAATTTCGCCGACATCGGCAATCTCGCTCGGATTACGCAGATCCGGTTTGTCGGAGCCATATTTCACCATCGCGTCGGCGTAAGGAATTCGGGGAAACGGCAGCGGCGTCACCTCCCAATCGGTGAATTCCTCGAACAGCCCATGTATCACCGGCTCGACCGCGGCGAACACGTCGTCCTGCGTCACGAACGCCATTTCGACATCGAGTTGATAGAATTCACCCGGGCTCCGGTCCGACCGCGCATCCTCGTCCCGAAAGCAGGGTGCGATCTGAAAGTAGCGGTCGAATCCCGAAATCATCAAGAGCTGCTTATATTGCTGCGGGGCCTGCGGCAGCGCATAGAATTTGCCCGGATGCAGCCGCGAGGGTACCAGAAAATCGCGCGCGCCCTCAGGGGAGCTTGCGGTCAGGATGGGCGTTTGAAACTCGGTGAAGCCCTGATCGTGCATGCGGTTGCGGATGCTCTGGATGATCGCCGAGCGCAGCCGGATATTGCGCTGCATCTGTTCGCGCCGGAGGTCCAGAAAGCGATATTCGAGGCGCGTTTCCTCGGGAAAGTCGCGCTCGATATTGACCTGCAGCGGCAAAATTTCGGCCGGGCCCTGGATCTCGAGCGACGCCGCAACGAGCTCGATCTCGCCCGTCGGCAGGTTCAGGTTGACCGTATCGGCGGTGCGCGCGACGGTTTCGCCCGTCACCGTGATCACGGTTTCATTGCGCAGCGCTTCGGCCGCCGCGAAGACTGGCGTTTCGGGCTGGAACACGATCTGCGTGATGCCGGTGTGGTCGCGCAAGTCGACAAACAGAAGCTGGCCGTGGTCACGCTTTCGGTGTACCCAGCCGCTCAGCTTGGCGGTGACACCGACATCCGCCTTGCGGAGATCGCCGCAGCGGTGCGTTCGATAGAGATGCATCGAGTTCCTCGTTGGTGGGCGTCCGGGAATCAGAACTTTCCACGAGACGGCATGCCTTTTCGGCGGTTGGCGGTAAAGGCGACGGAAGCGCCTTCGGTGTCAAGCGGGCGCTCTGGCCTGCCGTCGAGGCTTGGCGGCATCACCGTTTCAATGGATCGAGCAGCGGAGTAGCGATGGAGCCCATTACCCGAAGCTCGCATCTGGCATCGTTGTGCGAGCGTCTCGCCGATGAGACGTTCGTCACTGTCGATACCGAGTTCATGCGGGATCGCACCTACTGGCCCAAGCTCTGCCTGGTCCAATTGGCGGGAGCGAATGAGTCGGCTGCCGTCGATGCGCTCGCCCCGGAACTCGATCTCGCACCCTTGGCGGCCCTGATGAACGCGCCCCGGCCGCTCAAGGTGATGCACGCGGCGCGCCAGGATCTGGAAATCTTCTGGCGCTTGTCCGGGCGTTTGCCGACGGCGCTTTTCGATACGCAGATTGCGGCCATGGTCTGCGGCTTCGGTGAGGAGGTCGCCTATGAGACGCTTGTGAGTAGTCTCGCCAAGGCTCGCCTCGACAAGTCCTCCCGCTTCACCGACTGGTCGAGACGACCGCTTTCGACAGCACAACTCAATTATGCGCTCGGCGACGTCACCCATCTCCGCGTCATCTATCGAAAGCTCGACGAGATGATCACGAAGCGTCACCGCCAGAACTGGGTCTACGAGGAGACCCAGGCCCTGCTCGATCCCGACCTCTATGACCAGCCACCGGAGGCCGCGTGGCGCCGTCTGAAGCTGCGCTCACGCGATCCACGCTTCGTGGCCATCGTCCAGAAACTGGCGGCATGGCGGGAACGCAAGGCGCAAACCCGGGATCTGCCCCGCAATCGCGTCGTCCGCGACGATATCCTCCTGGAGATTGCGGCCAGCCGGCCGGCCGATCCCGACATCGTCCGCAATCTCGAGAGAGTTTCCCTCGACCGCCAGAGCTGCGGCGAAATCGCGGCTACCATCAAGGAGGCAATGGCGCTGCCGGAAGAGGAGCTGCCGGTGTTGCCGCCGCCCGTCGTCCCACCGCGCGGACTTGGGGCGACCGTCGATCTGCTGCGGGTCCTGCTCAAATATCGCGCCGACAAAAGTGAAGTTGCGCAAAAGCTGATCGCCACCACGGCGGATCTCGAAGCGGTCGCCGCCGACGATGATGCCGACGTCCGTCTGCTCAAGGGCTGGCGCCGCGAACTCTTCGGCGACGAGGCCCTGGCGTTGAAACGAGGCGAGCTGGCGCTTGCCATCCGCAACCGCAAGGTTGAGGTTTTCAAGAGAAACCCTGAGCTTTGACCGGGTCGGTCAATACGCTCGACGCCGCTTCGGCTTCATCGAGCAGCAATGTTAACTTGCCTAGCCTGAACGACGCGTTCATCACCTCTTCCACACTTTGGTCGCTATTCGCAGCGCCAAGTGGTCGAACTCACTATCTGGGGGCCTAACTCATGCTGCTCGTTCAAGTGAATTGCGGCTCACTCGACGAGGCACATCAAATCGCCGAGACGCTCGTCGCCGAACGGCTGGTTGCAGGTGCCAATATCATCAGCCAGGCGCATTCGATCTATCGATGGCAAGGCGAAGTCGTCTCCGATCCGGAATGCGTCATCCTCGTGAAGACCCGGGACGAATTGTTCGAGGGCCTGACCGCGCGCATCAAGGAACTCCATTCCTATCAAACGCCCTGTATCATCGGCACACCGATCACGGCCGGCGATCCAGCCTATCTGCGTTGGCTGGAACAGGAAACTGAGGCCTGACTTCGGCATCGGCGGCCTAGAGTCCACACCCTAGTGCACCGACGCATTCTTTAGATTCACATTTTGTTGCTTTTGTGCTATCTGAACGGCATGGCACAGACGGTATGTACGCTGGTTTCGAGGGACGATCGCAGGCGCTTGGCAGCGATCGTCGATGACCGCAATCGATCG
>JBGSYN010000177.1:0-7460 GCA_041750975.1 Geminicoccaceae bacterium
GGAATGAGCAGGATGTTGGGGCTGCGGTGCTGCAGCCATGCGAGCGCGACGCTCTGCACGCTCTTTCCCATTTCTTTGGCAACGTCAGTGAGTTCGTCGGTCTGCAGCGGGGTGAAACCGCCGAGCGGAAAATAGGGCGCATATGCGATGCCGTCCTCCGCCAGAGCGTCGATCATCGGATCGTCGGTGCGATGAACCAGATTATAGTGGTTCTGGACGCAGACCACCGGGGCGATATCCCGGGCGGCCCGCAGCTGGTCTGTGTCCACCGTGCTGACGCCGATATGCGACACCAGACCTTCGTCCTGCATCTGGCGCATCGTGTGCATCGGAGCCTCGATATCGTCTTCCGGCCCTCCCATGCGCAGGTTCACGATTTCCATCCGGTCGAGGCCCAGTCGCTCGAGATTGTCTTCCACCGATTTGCGCAGGAAATCGGCGCTGCGGTCGAGGATCCAGCCCGCCTCCTCGTCGCGCCACGCGCCGATCTTGGTGACCAGGGTGAGACGGTCCGGATAAGGATGAAGCGCCTCGCGGATCAGCCGGTTGGTCACATGCGGCCCATAGAAGTCGCTCGTGTCGATGTGATCGATGCCGAGGTCCAGCGCCTCGCGTAAAACTGCACGCGCCTCGTCCGGGTCCTTCGGCTCCCCGAAGACGTGCGGACCGGCGAGTTGCATTGCGCCGTAGCCCATACGGTTGACGGTGATTGTGGTGCCGGGGAACATGAATCGTCCGGCGGCCGCCGCGGGGGATTGATCGGTCATGATGAGTCTCCTTTCCGGCTTATATATTTGATCGGTTAGACGTTGATAACTAGCCTATAACTGAATAGCCTGTTCGGTGTGACGAACAATAGCTCCTTTCCCCCGATGGACGATCTGGCGGTCTTTCTGGCCGTCAGCCGGACTGGCGGCTTTCGTATGGCCGCGCGATGGCTCAATTTGTCGCCATCGACGGTGAGCGAAACGGTCTCGCGGCTTGAAGAGCGTGTCGGCGTTCCGCTTTTCACGCGGACCACGCGAAGCGTGCATATCACCGAGGCCGGGCGCGCGCTGGCCGATCGGGTCGAGCCGGTGATGTCGGAAGCCCGCGCAGCGCTGGACGAGGCGGCAAGTTCGAAGAACCGGGTGCGCGGCCATCTCAAGCTTAACGTCCCCGGCGCGGTGATGTTCGACATCCTTCCGCCGCTGATCGACGGCTTCCTCGCCTTGCATCCCGATATCCAGATTGAGGTGATGGTCGACGACCGTCTCATCGACATCACCGCGATCGGTTGCGATGCCGGAATTCGCTACGGCGAACACCTGGCGCAGGATATGATCGCCGTGCCGATCGGCCCGCACCGCCAGTGGGTCGCGCTGGCCGCGTCGCCTGCATATCTGGAAAAGCACGGCGCGCCCCAGCATCCCCGCGACATCCTGGCCCACGATTGCATCCACACCCGCTTCGCGAGCGGCGCACTCGTCGAATGGGAGTTCGAGCGCGATGGCAAAGTTCTGACCATCGAGCCTCCGGCGCGGATCATCATGGGAGCGGCCGGCGCTGCCGCGTCGATTGACCTTGCAATGGCTGGACGCGGCATGGTCTACACCTTCCGCAACTGGCTGGAGCCGCAGTTTAATCGCGGATCGCTTGTGCCCGTGCTATCGGATTGGTGGCCAAGCTTCGACGGTCCAAACCTCTATTTCTCCAGCCGTTTCGTGCCGACGGCGCTTCGCGCATTCCTCGATTTCATCGCCGAACAGCGTGCCTCAACTGAACAGGCGAACCTACGTTAAGAGATTGAAACCTGACCATGTGCGGAGATCATATGTGTTGCCAATGTGGGCGTATGGTAGCGAGAGCGCCGGAGGTGCCGTAAGCGAGGTCGTTCGATTCGAGAATCGAACCAGAGGTCGGGCCGTCTTCCGCGGATGATCCAAGCCCTTCCTAGACGATCGTGCCACCATCGACGATAAGGTCCTGGCCGGTGATGTTGCGCGCGGCTTCGCTCATCAGGAAGAGGATCGCAGCGGCGATGTCGCTGTCCTTGTTTAACCGCTTCAGAGCGGTGCCGGCCGCGAACCTGGCATAGAGTTCCTCCGCCGTCGTGCCGTCGAGGGCCGCGCGTTCCGCAAGCTGGCGCTGCACTCTGGGCCCGTCCACGCCGCCTGGGGCCACGATATTGACCCGCACGCCAAACGGGCCGGCTTCGAGTGCTGCGGATTTTGCGAGGCCGCGCAGCGCCCATTTGGTGCAGCCATAGATCGAGGCATCGACCACCCCTTTGTGGCCGAATGTTCCGCCGACATGGACGATGCTGCCCCGGCGATGGTCGATCAATGCCGGCATCAGCGCCCGCATCAACAAAAAGGCGCCCCGGACATTGACTGAGAAAAGCTCGTCGTAGTCGGCTGCAGTGTGTTGCCAAAGCTTCCGACCGGTAGGGCCCGCGAGACCGGCGATGTTGACCAGTCCAAACAGCTTGTCGCCAAAGAGATCGATGGCTTTGCGGGCCATGAGCCCGATGCTGGCTTCCGAGGAGAGGTCCGTCGGGTGAAACTCGATCCGACGCTCAAATCTTCCGAGATCGTCTTGAACAGTCTCGAGTGCGCCGACATCGCGGCCGACGAGGAGGAGATCGGCGCCATGTTCCGCGAGAGTAGCGGCGATGCCCGGGCCCATGCCCTTGCCGGGGCCGGTGACGACAATGGCTCTGCCCTCGAGGCTCAGATCGACCATTTGGCCAAGCGCCTCTCCGCTGCGGCGAAGGTCGCGAATATGGCGAAAGCGGTTGCCATGGTTGTGAGCACGGCGGCCCAAAGAAGCCCTAATTCGCGATAGGAATTTGCTTTGAGAATAAGTGTGCCCAGACCTGGCGCACCGGAGAGCCATTCCGCGAGCATGACGGCCAACAGCGAGGATGCCGATGCCGCGCGCAGGCCCGTAAAGATGAAGGGCAGGCTTGAAGGCAAACGCACCTTGAGGAAGACCTGCCCGCGCGAGGCCCCACAAACATGCATGAGCTCAAGCATCGAGGCCTCGACGGTGCGAAATCCGCGCAACGCATTCACCATGATCGGAAAGAATGCGACGATCACGACGACCGCAACGCTCGTGGCAACGCCACGGCCGAAGATCAGAATAAGAATTGGTGCAATCGCCAGAACCGGAGCGGTACGCACGAAGATCACCATCGGCAGAAAAGCCCGGCTCAGGAGATCGGAAGCGGCGAAGCTTGCGGCAAGGACGAGCGCCAGGGTGGTGGCGCAGACAAGCCCGATCGCACCGCTTCGAAGGGTAAAGAGCAGCGCTTCGACGATACGCTCATGGTCGCTGTTGAAGGATCTCAGGACCTCCGCCGGCGATGGCATGATAAAGGCGGGCACGTCGAAGGAATTGATGAGGTATTCCCAAAGGACGAGAAGCAGCGCAATGAAAGCCAGGGTGCCTACCAAGCCCCTCGCAACCTCCAGCCAAGGAGCGGATCGAAGCGGTCGGTCGGACACGGCAATCATGCCGGCCGCTTGCTCAAATCATCTTGCGTGGCCCAGCCGACCAGCAGCTTTTCAGCGAGAGCGACGCTCGCATATCCAGCCATGGCAAGCAGGCACACGGTGACAATGGTCAGCCACACCAACGGCACATCGAACGAGAACAATGCGTAGACCATCATGATGCCGAGACCCCTTTCGGCATTGCCCCATTCGGCGATGAGCGCGCCCAGGACGGCAAGAGGTGCAGCGATGCGAAAGGCCGCGAATAGATAAGGCAGTGCCGAGGGCAGTTGCAGTTTCGAGAATCTCTGCCAACGGCTCGCCGACATGACGTGAAACAGTTCGATCGAGTTCCGATCGGCCGCTTTCATGCCTTGAATCGATCCCACCAGCAGCGGAAAAAACGTAGCGATAGCCGCAATCGTTATTCGTGCGGTCATCCCGGTTCCGATCCAAAGCATCAGAATCGGTGTGAGCGCGATCAGGGGAACACTGTCGATCAACAGACCGACGCGGAAAATCGGCCCTTCGCTTCGAGCGGCACTCGCGGCAATGCCGCCGCAGATCAAGGCCAGAACACCGCCGATAAAGAGCCCCGAAAGAGCGGCAATGACGGTCGGCTGCATGTGGAACAGAAGATCACCGCCCGCTCGTGGCAGCGCTCCAACGATCTGGCTTGGGGCTGGAATAGTGATCGGCATTAAGTCGGCGCGTTGAGCCACCTCCATCGCTAGAGTGACAACCACAAAGACGGCCAGCGGCAGTAACATCGCGGCAAGGGAACGGGTCAGGCTGTCCTTGTTGCGCACGACTAGACCTCTTGACCGAACAACGCACCGCGCACCTGGTTCTCGAGGTGATTGAAGCTTGAGGTCTGGGTCAGGCTCAGCGTGCGGGGACGAGCCAGATCGATCGGGATGATGGTCTGGACTCGACCAGGCCTTGCCGCCAGAACCACAACCTGATCGGCCATGAAGACGGCCTCGCTGATGGTGTGCGTGACCAGGATCGCGGTGGTCTCTGATTCCTGCCAGATCCTCAGAAGCTCGATGTTCATGCGTTGCCGCGTGATTTCATCCAAGGCGCCGAACGGCTCGTCGAGCAAGAGGATCTTCGGCCGGAGCACGAGTGCTCGGGCGATCGCGACCCGCTGCTGCATGCCGCCTGATAGTTGAGCCGGCCGCGCCTCCTCGAAGCCTTTGAGCCCGACCAGTGCGATCAGGTCATCGACATTGCGCGGCGACGCATGGGCTCCCGCAATCTCGGCCGGCAGGACAATGTTGTGACGAACCGAGCGCCAGGGCAGAAGGGTGGGCGATTGAAAGACGAAGCCGATCTCATGCGCCTCCCGCGCCGCCTTCGGGCGAAGACCATCGACTTCGATGGTCCCGGCAGTGGGGTGAAGAATATCGGCGACGAGGCGCAACAATGTGGACTTGCCGCAGCCGGACGGGCCGATGATCGCGTGAAATCCTCCTTCCGCGAAATGCAACGTCACATCATCGAGGGCCCGCAGCTGCTCGCCATCGAGCTCGAACTCCATCGTCACCCTCGAAAGGTCGATGCCTCTGGTCGCTGCCGGGGTTGGTTCTAGGCTAGCTCCCGGCAGCTCCTCAGCCGCTGAGATGAGCGTATGATCCATAGTAATCCTCGATCACCGTCCGAAGACGATGGATCTCGTCGATTTCAGTTTGCTTGGCGGGCCATCCGTGGCGCGCCTGATCGAGGAGTTCCATCTCCGCCTGTTCGAGGTCGAAATCGACGTTCTGGCCATTGGCGACGATGGGGCGCCCGGCCACGATCAGCCGATCGATATGGCTTTTTGCAGCGCGCGTGAGGATGAGATGCGCATCGTCCGCGGCTTCCTCAAGGCAATCAGGGACCATCTCTGAGCGCTTCAGAACAAGGATATCGGCCGGCCGGCCTGGTTCGAGAACGCCGCCATCGTCGCCTGGGATGATGGTGTGCCGGCCATTGACCATGCCCCCGTCGAAGACCTCGGCCGGGGAGAGGTTTTGATGAATGCTCGTCGATTGCTGGATATGCCAGATCATGCGCAACTCGCGAAGCGCATCCTCATCGTCGTCGAAGGCCATCCCGTCCATGCCCATCGCCCAGTTGAGTCCGGCTTTCTTGAACCGGCTCGCTGATGGAATGCCCGAGCGAAGACGAAGGTTGGAGCTCATGTTAAGCGAAACCGTGGCGCCACGTTCGGCCAATAGCTCGCATTCGTCAGGCCGCAGCCAGACGCCGTGGGCGACCGTCAGTCTTGGTGAGAGAAAGCCGATCTCATCGAGAAAGCGCACCAGACCGCCCGGATAGGTGTGATCCGCCCATTGCCGCTGCCGCTCGGTCTCAAAGAGATGCATGTGAATCCGCCGGCCTTTATCCGCCGAAGCCTGGGCAATTTTTTCGAGCGTCCCGTTCTCGCACCATTGCGGCCCGACCGGTCCATATTGAACGGAAAAAAGCTCATGATCGAAGCTCTCGCATGCCTGGACGAGATCGAGCTGCACATCGCTGGGCGCGCGCTGGTTGCGTTCGACGAGACGGGAGAACGCTTCGGCGCCCAGTGCGGCTTCGATTGGCGCCGTCGGTCCGTAGACAATCGGGTTGCGATCAAACACCGGCACGGCAAAGGCGATTCGAATGCCCACGTCACGGGTCGCTTGGGAGATGGCCTCGGCCTCGATGAGCATTGCCTCGCGGTTTTGCGGATTGTGACAGTGATTGGCTGCGGCGATCCCGCCAAGGGCCATGCGCGCGAACGAGACGGCGGCACGAAGATAAGGATCGACCCGAGGTTCGCTGCCGAGACCGAGCAGCCAAAGTTCCAACGGCCCATCACAACAACCAAAAGCGAGCGTCTTCAGCCCGCGGCCATGATCATGGGCGTTGATCAAGGCCGGTATCGCCAGAAGATCGCGAGCAACAGCCTCGCACGGGGCGATGGCGGAGATGCCCGAACCCTCGATCGTGAGGCGTTGATTGTGCAGGACCGCCTCGTGTCCCGGTCGTTTGAGAAGCCTCGCGACGTCGAGGTCCATGGCAGCGCTAGCCCATGGTCTCGTGCGCTTCCCGAATGAGATCTTGGGTCACGACATCGTCGACTTTCAGATCACCCGGCTCGATCTGCCCCGCCCTGATGGCGAACTCCAGCCCCTCCGCAAAAACCTCCGGATCGACCCAGAGCAGGCCGTGCTCGGCCGCATCGCCAATGGGGACGAAAACCTTCATCAGATTACTCTCGACCGTTTGCGATTCGAGATCGAGTCCGCGCTGCCCATACTTTTCCACGACAAGCTTCGCCGTCTCGTCCGGATGATCAAGATGCCATTGCCAGCCCTTGATTTCAGCGCGCAGCCATCGGACGATCAGGTTATGGCTCTGATCGATGGTTTCGTCGGACGCGAAAATCACCCCGGCGTAGCCCGGCACCCCCAGATCGTTCATGTAGGCGGTCTCGATATCGACGCCGCGCACCTTGAGCATGACACCCTGATTGGTGGCCCAGCCATAATAACCGTCGACCTGACCGGCGGCGAGCATACCCGGGTCCGTGCCGACCGGCACATAGGTTACCTCCGCAGGATCGATCCCGGCAGCAGTCAAAAGATTGTCGATCTGGGCACCGATGCCGTCCGGCATCGCGATCGTCTTGCCGGGAAAATCTTCGAGCGAACGGATTGGGTTTTCCGCCAGGCTCATGATAGCACCTGGCGCACGTTGCATAATGGCGGCAAATGCCTTGATCGGCACCCCGCTGGCGCGGGTACGAATGACACCTTCGACATCGGAATCGCTCGTCTGGATCTGACCGATCGCAACCGGTGCCACCGTCGACACACTTGGGCCACCGGAGAGAAATTCCGCATCGATGCCCTCATCTGCGAAAAAGCCCTGCTCGATCCCCATGAAATGCCCACCGAACTGGATCGATTTGATCCAGCCAAGCTGATGCACGAACGGATCGGCCGCAAC
>JBGSYN010000178.1:0-11362 GCA_041750975.1 Geminicoccaceae bacterium
CGGCGACTTATTGGGTAACAGGAAGACAACTCCTGCCGAATCGATCCTTGGATACCCCAAGCGTCAGGGAAGCCACTGGTAGGTTAACGGTCGCTTGATGCCGTCGTAGTCATAGGTGTCCTTGCGTTTCATCGATGCATAGGGCTGAACCTGCCTCACCAACCGGATCAGGCCTCTGAGGTCCCCCTTCGACAAAGTGACCGACTTGCCCACCATGCCGTGGGCGTCGACGATGCTGATCGTCTCCTTGACCATGTCGTTGAACGGATCGGCGCCGGCTGCGGCCATGTTCGCCCTGAAGTGTCGATCTTTGACGAGCATGAAGATCGTCTGGGCGAGATAGGCGACGGCCTCGTTGAAATGAACCTTCTGGGGCAATTTCCTGACATCGCTCAGCGCATGAACGCATTCATGGACGATGAGAGCCTGGCTGTTCGTCAAAGCCATGGGCAGGGCATTGCTGATCAAGAGGCGATCCCCCTCGAAATCATAGACGGCATCTCGACCCGCCGGAAGAACCACGGGGATGACCGAAGGGACGCCGCTACGGATCCGGACACAGAGAAGCCGAAAAGCCGCGGGCGTTACAGAAAATCCATCCGCCGTGAAATTGATGTAACCCACTGCAGGAAGCTGCAGGATATTGATCACTTGCTGTTCGATCGACACGGGACGGCTCCATTCTTCCGGGACGATCGCTCATACCATTCCATGCAGGCGGGGCCTGTGACCCAAATCACTCGGTATCTGAAGTCTTCCGTTGTCTACTTGCCGGGGATCAGATGCAGGGAGGGCTTTCCGGCTGTCACGGCCGCCACCGACAGCTTGCGGTCGAAGGTCGCCAGCCGGCCACCGTGCGCCTTGGCGAGTGCGAGAAGATAGGTATCGGTGACCTGTGCCGAGGTCAGAATTTTCCCAACGGTGATGTCCTCGGAGCCGACCAAGCTCAGATCATCGGGCCAGAAAGTGTGTCCCGGCAGCCCGCACATTTTGCCGACCATGTCTCCGACGATCGCGGGCGAACCCGGAGAATTGGGATATTTCGAGTTGCCGACTATACGGATGACGCCGTTTTCCGTGATGGGGCAGGTCGCCCACTCGGTCCGGGCGCTCGATTCGAACCAATCATGCGCTTGGTCATGCGCAACATGACCAGGGTCGATCAGCGCGATCAGCACATTGACATCGAGGAGGAAGGTCAGGGCAGTTCGTCACGCAAGGCATTGATCGTCTCAAGCGTGACAGGAGGCGCATCAGGCCGCGGCGACAGAAGGGGGATCCCGTTGCGCTCGCCGCCCTTTTGTGGGCGGCGCAGGGAACGCCGGGCGAGATCGGAAATAACCTCGCCAACGCTGCGATTCTGCTGCCGGGCCATGGCCTTGGCCGTAACGAGCACGTCGTCATCGATCGCCAGTGTCGTTCTCATACCCACCTCTGATCAGCGCATCAATCATCACGCATCACATAAGGTAGGACGGTCTGATTCTCAAGCAAGGAGATGGGGCAATGTTGACTGCGGCTACGCCAAGTCTAAAACGGGTTTAGAGCGCGCCCTTTCGAAGTGCCCCCAGCCTTGACCCGATGCCCGTCGCCACGGGGGTTACCGAATGCGATTACGGAACCCTCAAAATAGTCTCGTGGACCCGATTTCCCGTCAGATCGCCCGGGTGATGGACGAACAGTAGATCAGCACGGCGGAAATGGCTCGCCGGATGAACACCAGCCGCGTCCAACTCGATCGCTTCCTCGATCCGACCGACAATGCCGCAACGCCCCAAACCATGCAAAGCGCCGCCAAAGCCGTCGGCCTGTAACTGCGGCTTGAGCTTGCCTGACAGTGGGTTGCATCGTAAAGAAAACGGAAAGGCATAGGGTAGCAGAGCTATTGGGCGGCTGCTATAGAGTTAAGGATCTGTATCGATCCGAATTCATGATCGTAGAAGATCTTGTGTACCCGACTTTCTGGAATACGTTTGCTGGGCGGCAGATAGTGGAAGTATATTGGTTTGGATTTTCAGTGTTTGCATTCGCTGTTGGAGTTTTTCTCGGTATGAAGATAGCGGGTAGCGCGATGAAGCCGGGACTTCAAGAAATGGCGCATGATATAGCGTCAGATCGTAAGAATTACCTAGAAATTCTACGTCGAGAGATTGTCAATCATTTGATGCAACGAGATCCGGTGAAGTTCAAGAAAGTGTACGAGAGAGTCCATAATGAAATTATGAAGTATAAAACCTTCTCAAAAGAGGGTTTGGCTAACGAATTGGGCGGATTGTGCGAAAGCTTCCCAAAATATAGTGACTTCGACCTACTCGCTACTAGGTCTCATGTTCTTTATGCCGACGCATTCGCAAGCTTCGATGACGAAGAGGTGAGCGAGCATTTCCGCACACTTGTGCGTTTCCAAGCATTGAATGCACGGCTCAAAGATTCGTGGTCACTATGGGAACCAACTAGCGAAAATGACCTTGAACACCTACGTGAATATGTCAGGCAAATAATTGATAGTCGATTCGAGCAAAGACTTAAATCGGCGATCAGCCATTACCGATTATGTAAAAGCATAGGACCTGAAGCATATGAGACGCCAGAGCTTTCGATCGTGAGCGTCAGTCACTTCGCAGAGATAAGATATGGAGTACATTTCAAGGACACAGGTGAATACGGCCTATATGGATGTTTCTACGGTGATCGAGCCAAACCACATGAATCTTACTATCGTTCAAACTTCTTATTTGAAGACGAGACGCCTCTTTTAGGGCTGTCAAACGTCGACTATAATGATCGGTAACACTCTAAATTGTGCGGCTCTCAGATTGTTAGGACTGCGTTGCTCTTCGGAGCTGCCGCTGTCTGGCAGTGCCTTCGGCACCCTTCAAGGCCACTATTTGGCCAGGATTGGTCCCGGTGTTGGGTCTCTAAGAAAAATTCTCGCGGGGTGCTCGAGGGGCGAACGTTTCGCCCCTCGAATTCTTTAACTACTCGCTCGTCGTGAAAACCAGACTCGACGGCGTCGGAAACTCGGCGATGTGGCCGGTGGGGATTAGTTCGCCGGTTTCCTGGTCGATTTCGTGCTGGACGATGGTGTCGCCTTTTTGGTTGAGGACGTAGAGGGAGGTGCCGGTCGGGTCGATCTGGAAGGCGCGGGGGAAGGCGATGTTTTCGGTGACGAGCTGGATGCGCTCGGGGATGCCGTTTTCGTCGAGTTTGAAGACGGCGATGCTGTCGGCAACCTCATGCTCCTCGAAGCGGCGGTTGGAGCCGTAGAGGAAGTTGCCGGAGGGGTGGACCATGATCTCGGCGGTGCTTTTGTGGGAAGGAAAATCGTCCGGTACCGTTGAGACGTTGGCGACCGCCTCGCCGAGCTTGCCGGTTTCTGCGTCGTAGGGCAGGGCCAGAATGGTCGCGTTTAGCTCGTTGATGACGTAGAGCATGGTGCCTTCGGGGTTGAACGCGACATGGCGCGGGCCGGCGCCGGGTTCCGTCGCGATTTCGCTGACCCGTTCGAGCTTGCCGTCGTCGGTGAGCTCGAGGATTTCGACCTTGTCGATGCCGAGATCGGCGGTGGCGATGTAGCTTTGCGCCGGATCGTAGGTCACCGCGTGCGGATGAGGGGAAGTCTGGCGCTGCTCGTTGGGGCCGCTGCCTTCCTGCACGAGTTCGTCGACGGCTTCGCCGAGGCTGCCATCCTCCTCGATCGGCAGGACGACATAGGAGCCGCCGACATAGAGGGCGACGACGAGATAGTTGCCGGTCGGGTCGACGACCAGATGGGCGGGGATCGGGCCGGGCAGGGCGACGCGGTTGATCAGCGTGATTTCGCCGCTCTCGGGATCGATCGAGTAGGCCTCGGCCGAGCCTTTCTCTTCGCCTTCATAGTCGATGATCTCGTTGATGGCGTAGAGGTTTTGCTGGTCGGGCGAGAGGGCGAGGAAGGAGGGATTGTCGGAAATGACGGTCTGGATCCGCTCGAGGGCGCCGGTTTCCGGGTCGACCTTGGCGACATAGATGCCTTCGGAGCCGGTCGGGCCTTTGACGTCGCCGGGTGCGTTCCGGGTGTAGGTGCCGATATAAGCGAATTCCGCGTTGTCGGCCTGAGCCGCCGCGGGCTGCATGGTGGCGGCCGCGCCCAATGCGACGAGCGCCACGAATGCCGTGGATAGATAACGCATCTAACTCTCCCTGATTTACTTAGCCTCGGGTTTGAAACAGCCTTGGTTGCTTCGAGGCTGAATAGCTGCGCAGATTAATCCAGTTTCAGGCGGCGCACAATCACGGACAGGTTCGAAAACGAACCGCGGGGTCGAGGGGTGGACGGTCCACCCCTCGTGATCAGACGTTGAGGAAATTCAGCTTCAGGCCGGCGCGGGGCCAGTCCATGGCGACCAGCCGGCCGGTCAGGGAGAGGGTGATATAGGCGGTTTTCAGGTCCGGGCCGCCGAAGCAGATATTGGTGGTGGAGCGGTCCGCCATCGGCACGAACTCGACGAGGTCGCCCGCGGGCGAAATCACGCTGATGCCGCCATTGACCAGGGTCGCGACGCAGATATTCCCGGAGGCCTCGACGGCGAGGCTGTCGAAGCGTTCATAGCTGCCGCCTGCGGTGTAGACGAGGCGGCCGCCATGGGGGCTCGGCCATGGCTGCTTGCGGATGCGACCGGGGGCTTCGAGGTCGAAGGCCCAGAGTCGTGCGCCTTCGGTTTCGGCGACGTAGAGCACGGTCTCGTCGGGCGAGAGGCCGATGCCGTTGGCGGTGAGGAAGGGGTGTGCTGCCTCCTGGACGGCGCTGCCGTCGGCGGCGGCGTAATAGACGCCGCCATAGTCGAGGTCGCGGGCGCGGCGCTTGCCGAGATCGGTGAACCAGATGCCGCCCTCGCGGTCGAGGACGAGATCGTTGGGGCCTCTAAGCGGATGGCCGTTGCCGGTTTCGGTGTAGAGGGCGCGCACCTCGCCGGTCTCGCGGTCGATCCGTTCGAGCCTGCCGCCCGAGTAGTCGGCGGCCTGAACGGTCGGGCGGAGGCCGTTTGCGTCTTCATGGAACTCGAAGCCGCCATTGTTGGTGACGTAGAACGCGCCGTCCGGGCCGACCGCCATCCCGTTGGGACCACCGCCGGGCTCGGCGAGGATCCGTTGGCGTCCGTCGGTTTCGATGATGGTGACGCTGCGCCGGGCGATCTCGACCAGCGCCACACTGCCGTCCGGCAGGGCCACGGGGCCTTCGGGAAACTTCAATCCGTTCGCAAGTTCACGCATGCGCCATACCCCCTTTGGTTTTTCGGCCGAAGGCGATGCCGTCCGGTCGAAGTTCTGGATAGCGGATTCGCGGCTACGGTAAAGAATGGGTCAGGTGTCGGCGCCGCTGCCCAACAATCGGATGAGCATTTGCCGCACATGATCCTGCCCACCGAAGAAGACTGCGAGTATCGTCACTCTCTGTCGCTGCTCATCGAGCGTGAACCAATAAATTGCCCGCTCGATGGTCACGTTGCGCAAGCCGGTCTTGATGTCGTCCCGCAGTGTTCCCCGATGCGGTGCTCCGGCCAGTCTGTCAGCTGCCGATCTGATTCCGTCCACTCGTGCGGCAGCTTGGCGCAAGGCATCTTCGGGAGCGGTTCCAAATTGCCTATATGACTGGAAAAGATACTCAAAGATCAGTTCGAAGTCTCGTTCAGCCTCGGCCGCATAGTCAATCGTCCAGACCATGCTCGCGCCGCTTACGCTCGAGCATTCGGCTGACGCGGAGCTGCATCTCGCCGCTCGAGACAATGGCACCTTCGGCTCTTTCCCGCAGGATGGTTCTAAGCGCTGCCGTACCCTCTTCCTCGCTCTCCGTCTTCTGGCGAAGGAGGTCGAGCCCTTGCTGCACAACGGCACTGATACTGGGATAGCGGCCTTCATCGACCAGGGAACGGGCGAACGCCGCCTGCCGGTCGGTCAGCGAAACCGAAGACTTAACAGTCATGGACATCTCTCCTTTGCAGGGATGGTACGACCAAGTCGTACCCAAGACAAGTGACCTCGTCGGATGTGCCATCATGCGGCTGTCATCGAGCCATCGAGTTTCTGTCACCTTGAACGGCTAAGGTCGGGCACGCATCACAAGCGGAGGAAACGATGCGTAGATTCGAACTCGACCGTTATTGCACTTTGGGGCGGAGACGATTGCTGCAGGGTCTCGGCGCCGGCATGGCGATTACCGTCGGCGACACGGTGCTGCACCGGGCCTGGGCGCAGCCGGTGTTCCGGCATTATCCGTTCAGCCTCGGCGTGGCCTCGGGCGACCCGACCGCGACCGGCGTCGTGCTTTGGACCCGGATCGCACCCGAGCCCTATCTTGGCGGCGGGATGCCGAACCAGGCGGTGCCGGTGCAATGGGAACTGGCCAACGACGAGGATATGGAGGATATCATCCAGCAGGGCGAGACGATCGCTGCACCCGAGCTCGGTCATAGCGTCCATATCGAGGTCGAAGGCCTCGAGCCGCGGCGCGAGTATTTCTACCGCTTTCTGGTGGGCTCGGAAGACAGCCCGGTCGGCCGGACCAAGACGCTGCCGGCGCCGGGTGCCCCAGTCGACAGTCTTCGCTTCGGCGTCGCCGGCTGCCAGCGTTACGAGGACGGGTTTTTTACGGCTTTCGAGCATCTGGCCGGGGAGAATCTCGACTTCGTCTTCCACTACGGCGACTATATTTACGAGTATCGTCACACGGTCCCGGCCGATCGGGCCACCATGGTGCGTGACATGCCGGAGCCTTATGACGAGATCTATACGCTCGACGACTATCGCAACCGCTACGCCGTCTACAAGGCGGACCCCTTGCTGCAGGCGGCGCATCATTCCGCGCCCTTCATGGTGAGCTGGGACGATCATGAGGTCGACAATAACTGGGCCGGCGAGATCGACGAGGACGGCACGCCGCCGGAACTCTTTCTGCTGCGCCGGGCAGCGGCCTATCAGGCCTACTACGAGAATATGCCGCTCCGGCGGACCTCCTGGCCGAACCCCTCGAACATGGTCATGTACCGGCGCTTTCCGATCGGCAATCTCGCCACCGTCAATGTGCTCGATACGCGCCAGTACCGCTCGGACCAGCCTTGCGGCGACGGTGCTGAATCACGCGAGAGCTGCCCCGAATCGTTGGCGGAAGGCCGGACCATGCTGGGCGACGCCCAGGAGCAGTGGCTGATGGACGGTCTCGGCGGTTCGGAGACGCCTTGGAACGTGCTGGCGCAGCAGGTCATGATCATGCAGCACGACCGGAGCGGCGATCCCGAGGTCGACGAGTTCCACATGGACAAGTGGGATAGTGCGGTGGTCGCCCGCGATCGCCTGTTGAATTTCATCGAGGAGAACAATGTCGCCAATCCGATTGTCTTGACCGGCGACATCCACAACAATTGGGCGGGCGAGCTTCGGGCCGATTTCAACGACGAGAATTCGGCGACGCTCGGTTGCGAGTTCGTCTGCACCTCGGCGACCTCGGGCGGCGATGGTGCGGATGTGCGCGGCGAAACCGAGGCCGTACTCGCCAAGAACCCGCATATCGGGTTCTTCAACAACCAGCGTGGCTATCTCGCGATCGACGTCACGCCCGAAACCTGGACCACGCATTACCGCGTAGTCGATTATGTGTCGCGTCCGGGCGCACCCATCAAGACCAGGAAAAGCTTCGTCGTTAACGCCGGCAAACCCGGCATGACCGAAGTCTAAACCGAACGTATCGCGGGGTCGAGGGGTGGACGTTCCACCCCTCGCTTTCTCGACTTCGCTTAGTTGAACAACTCGTCGACGGTGCCGAGCATGACGAAGGTGGTTTCGCCATGGGCATCGTCAACGCCGTCATTGTCGGTGACCATGAAGACGCGGCCATCCTCGAGGACAACGAGGCCTTCGGGCTTGTCGCTGATCCAGCCTCTGGTTGCGGTCATCGCAGTCAGGAGGTCGACACTCGCACCTTTTTCGACAACGGACAGCTCGCTGCCGGCAGGCGCAGGTTCGACGCCGTCAAGTGAGATGACCCGAACGGTCTTGATCACGGCGTAGTCGCCCGGCTGGTTGTCGCGCTCGATGACGGCGAAGCGGCCATCGCCCAAAGCTGAGATTTCCGAGAGACCGACCCAGCCGCCGCGCGGCGATTTCGGTACTTCGAGCGGATAGAGGAGAAAGCTCCATTCGCCGCTTGCCGGGCTGTAGAGGCCGAGCTTCGCGTTGTTTTCGGGATCGTCCTCCCAGGCGCGCTGGAAGGCGACGACGACCTGCTCGTCCTCGCCGGCGCCGGTTGCCGCGACGCCCTCGAAGCCGAAGCGGATCGCCTGCTCGAGCACGCTGTCGGGCAGGTGGATTTCCTCCTCGACGGCGCCGTCCTCGGCAACGCGTAACAGCAAGCTTTGCTGAATGAGCGGGTTCTCGCTTTCGGGATTGCCCTCGGAGACCAGCCAGAAGCCGCCGCCGTCGCGCAATGCGATGCCTTCGAGATCGTACGCGGCGGGCTCGCCATCCTTGGTGAGCTCGACGTAGTCCGTGATTTCCGAGGGATCGCCGAGCCGGACCGTGAAGATCCGGGACGGTGCGTAATAGCTGTCGCTGACGGCATAAACCGTGTCGGCGTCGCCCGCAGCGGGCGCAAGGCCGGAAAGCGCACCCCAGCCGATGGGAGCCCCGGTGGCGGGATCGTCGGCGGAGACGATATCCGGATAGTCGGGGCTCTCGGCATTCATCACATAGATATTGACCGAGGCGCGCAGGCCGTCCTCTTCGGCATCGACTTCGCTTGCAACCACGAGCGCATTCTTCTCCGGAATGGCGAAGAGGCCTTCGGGGCCGACGGCAGTGGGCAGAAGTTGCACGAATGCCGGATCGGCGTCGGGACCCAGATCCTCGAAGACGGCGATGAAATTGCCGCGCTCGGCATTGACGAAGAACAGCGTGCGGTCGCCGAAGGTCGCGACCTCGACGCCCTCGGGCTCGACGCCCTTGTTGTCGGCCCGGCCTTCGGGATAGTGACCATGGCGCATGCCGAGATGTTCCATGGTGTTGCCGGCGGCGTAGAGGACGTTGC
This sequence comes from Geminicoccaceae bacterium, assembly GCA_041750975.1. Lineage (GTDB taxonomy): Bacteria > Pseudomonadota > Alphaproteobacteria > Geminicoccales > Geminicoccaceae > JBGSYN01. The sequence goes on from JBGSYN010000178.1 coordinate 9,059, forward strand.
CCGCGGTGTCGAAGATCGTGAAGCCGCGGCTGCCGCCTTCGTAATCGCCCTCGTCGGCGGTGACGAAGCGGTCATCGTCGAGCCAGCCGACGGCATCCGGCTCGCGCGGCACGCCCGCAAGCGAGCTGTTGCCGGCGATGCGGCCGTCATCCTCGGTGTCGATCGCTTCGAGATCGACGGCACCGGCGCTGAAGTGTCCGGTAACCTCGCCGGTCGCCAGATCGACGAGGGCGATATGATTGTTTTCCTGCATCGTGACGACGGCGATATTGGCGTCGTTGATGTCGACGAATTCGGGCTCGGGATCATCGGGGGCGATTTCGGCAAGGCCCGTCAGATCGACGATCCGCGCCGCATCGCAATTGGCGGGCATGCCGTCGGCGCCGAGATCGAAGATCGCGAGCGTGCCCTCGGGTAGCTGCGGAATGACGCCGTCGTCGAGTTCCTCGTCGCGCTCGTTCTCGATGGCGACGGCAAGGAACGTGCCGTCCGGGCTGGTGGCGACGCTGTCGGGCTGGCCGCCGACATCGCAGGTCGCGAGCACGGAGCGGCCCGCGATATCGACCACGGCGACGTGGCCGGAAGGCTCGGGGTAGCTCGCCGAGGTGTTGACGCCGACGAGCGCCATGCCGCCGACGACCGTGACCGAGGTCGGCTCGCCGTCGAGGGCGACGATGCCGGCCGGGCTCGGGCTCGCGGGATCGGTAAAATCAACGAGGCCCAGGGCTTCGAAGGCGCTGTCGGTATAGACCAGCATCGAGCCGTCGGCGGTGGCCGAGATGATCTCGGCGACGGTTTCGGTCTCGGGCTCGGTCCCGTCCGGCAGGTTGCGATAGACGGGCAGGGTGGCGACCCGGTTGAAATAGCCGGCGTCCTGGGCCGCGGCACTGCCCGTGATCGCGACCAGAGTGATTGCCGTGCTAGCCAAAAGGCCGGCGCGGCGAGGGTCCATCTTCATTCTTGTCCTCCATAAGGCATTACGGCCCGGGCGTTTTGCCTTGCTCGAAACGGTCGTGCGGGCCGTGCGCGCGTTTTAGGCGATCGACGCACCAAAGGATACGGTGCACCTGGTGCGGTTTCGGCTGAAAAGCGTTGCTCATAAGCGATCCGGGCGTCTAGGTTAGCGCACACATGGAGACAAATCGGGGAGCTTAAGAGATGCGCAAATTTGCCGAAACCCTTGCCGCGGTGGCCGTGATCGGCCTCCTGGGCGCAGGTGCGGCCAAGGCCGAATGGCCGGAGAAGCCGATCAAGGTCATCGTGCCGTTCAATGCCGGCGGCACCTCGGATCAGGTCGCCCGCAACTTCCAGGCGGCGATCCAGGAGAACGACATTCTGAGCCAGCCGATCACCATCGTGAACGTCGGCGGCCATTATTCGATCGGTGCCCGCCAGGTCTTGGAAGCGGAGGCCGACGGCTACACCTTCCTGACGCTGCACATCGCACTGATGGGCGGCGAGGGCGCCGGCGTCATCGATTTCAGCTACCAGGATTTCGAGCCGGTGGCGGCGACCGGCGAGTTCTGCCTGTCCCCCATGGTTCGGAAGGATTCCGGCATCGACACGGTCGATCAACTCCTGGAGAAGGCGGCCGCCGAGCCCGACACGCTGATCTTCGGCGCCAATCTCGGCGCCATCAACCACATGGCCGGGATCATGCTGCAGGATCTCGTGCCGGATGCGAAATTCCGCTTCGTCCAGATCGGCGGGGGCACGGAAAACTTCACCGCACTCACGGGTGCTCAGACCCAAGTCACCGTGCTCTCGGGTGCCGAGGTCATGAACTTCACGCGGAACCCGGACGGCACCGACAATCCCGAATCGCAGATCAAGCCGTTGGCCTATACCGGCACGGAGCGCAATTCGCGGCTCGAGGATCTGGCGACCATGCAGGAACTCGGCCACGACATGGTCTTCTGCGTCCATAGCTGGTGGTTCGCACCCGAAGGCACGCCGGCGGAGGCGGTCGAAGGCTTTGCCAACGCTCTCGGCGAGGCGACGGACACGGACCGCATCCAGAAATTCTATGCGGACCAGCTGTTCGCGCCGGTGTTCCTCGAAGGCAACGCACTTCAAGCCAGCCTCGAGGAGACCTGGGCGCGGATCGAGCCCGTCGCCAAGAAAGCGGCGCAAAAATAGGTCCGACCCGACCGGGCTCCTGCGGGGGCCCGGTCTTTTCCCGGTCCAGGCATGTCCGACAATTCCGATCCCCGCATCGATATAGGTCTGGCGTTGTTCCTGATCGTCGCCTGTGCGACGGTGTTGTGGGAAACGCGCGATATTCCGCCGGGCACGTTCGAGCCT
>JBGSYN010000179.1:0-4233 GCA_041750975.1 Geminicoccaceae bacterium
TCCTGGTGCCAGGCGAACTTCATGCCGCCCTCGCCGCCCTTGACGACATATTGGTCGTGGAAGAGGTAGGCCTCGTCGCCGAGCGTCGCCCGGCAGATCTCGGCCATGATTTCGCTGAACATGAAGTCCGCCAGGACCGGCCGTTGTTTGAGGCAGTTGGCGATGAAATAGCGTTTATGGCGATGGCTGATGCCGACCGTGTCGGTGCCGAGGCGGTCCATCTCCGCGTTCTTGGCGTCGATGAAGCCCTGGCATTCGTCGCGCAGGAGGGCCAGCAGATCCTCCGGGATGACCCGCTCGAGGATGCAATAGCCCTCATCCCGGAATTGCTTTTGCTGCGCTTCGCTCAGGGCCGGCATGGTGACACTCTCAGCGTCTTCGGCAGGCCGCGGCCGTCTCAAGGGCGACCGTGGCTCATTGTCTTCGATCAGAAGTTCTCGAACTCCCAGGCTTCCTGGACGGTCCGTGCTGCGTCTTCCGGCGACATCACGCCGGCCGCGATGTCGGCCGAGACATCGTTGACAACGAGACCGACGGCGGGGCCGAGCTTTTGATCGTAGAAGATCTGATGATAGTCCGAGGCCGCAATGTTTTCGGCGATCTGCTTGAAGAACGGGTTCTTCATGTTCGCCGAGGCACCCTCGGCGACGGGAATATAGAAATCGTGCGCCGCCATCTCGGTCTGGGTTTCCTTGCTCGTCAGGACGCGCAGGAAGTCGACCGCGGCGTCGGGCGCACCGTTGCCGACCAGCCAGCCATTGATGCCGCCCAAGGTGTCGGTCGGCTGGCCGGCCCCGCCTTCGACCATGGGGAAGGTGAAGAAGCCGAGCTGATCGTCCGAGAGACCCTCACCGTCCGCCGACATCACCCGCTGAATATTGTAGAGCCAGTTGCCGTTCAGATACATCGCGGTTTCGCCATTGCCGAACATGCCGGACGCTTCCTCGTTGGTCGAGGCCAGAAAGCCCTCCTGGAACGGTTCGAGCTCGACCAGCTCCTGGAATTTGCGGCCGGCTTCGACGAACGCCTCCGCGGCAAAGCCGTCGCCCTCGCTATTGATCGCGGCATCGAAAGCTTCCTGGCCGCCGACCCGGATGGCGAGATGGGTCCAATAGAAATGGAGCGGCCATTTATCGGCGCCGCCGGCGGCAAGCGGCACGATGCCCGCATCCTTGAGTTGCTGGACGGCGGCGAGCAGTTCGTCCCAGGTCTCGATCGAATCGGGATCGACGCCGGCCTCGGCCATCAGATCCTTGTTGTACCAGAACACGACCTGGGATGTGAGCATCGGCGAACCATAGATCTTGCCGTCATTGGTGAAGGCATCGACGGCACTTTGCGGATATTGCTTGGCCCAATCGCCTTCCACGGCATCGGTGATCTCGCGGAGGAAACCGGCCTCCGCCTGGGCATCGAAGACGCCGCCGCCCCAGCTGTAGAAGATGTGGGGCCGCGCGTCCGACTGGAGCATCGTCGTCAGCTTCTGCTTGAACGATTGGTTCTCGAGATAGCTCATCTCGACCGTGACACCCGGATGGTCGGCCTCGAACTGGTTCACCATCTCCTCGTAATAGGCGAGAACGTCGGGATTCTGCTCGATATGCAACCAATTGACGGTTTCGGCATAAGCCATCGCACCGCCGAAAGTCATTGCTGCTGCGGGAATCAATGCCAAGAATTGCGAACGCATGACGCCTCCTGATGATTTTGGCTGATGATTTGGGTTCGCTGTCGCAAGCGAGTTTGCGAATTATTTTACGCTCGAAATAATTTCCAAAGCTGTCGGATCTGTCAAGCCGTCCATTGACAAAATTTTCCGAACAGCGCGGCTGAGAACGTTGACGGGTCCGCGTGCGGGCCGCTAGCTTAAATTCACAGTCCGAACAAAAGGCAACCGTCCGACACCGATGAAGACCGCCGATCCCGAACTGATGCGGGCGATCAATCGCTTTCATGTCATGGACGCGATCCGTCAGCATGGGCCGATCTCGCGCATCGAGATTTCCGAGCGGACCGAACTCAGCCCGGCCACGGTCTCGGCGATCACGGCAGCCTTGCTCGAAGACGCGTTGATTACGGCGACCCGCATCCTTCCCAATGGCGGGACCACGCGCATTCCCGCCAATGGCGGCATAACCCCAATCGGCACCACAAGGGGGCGGCCCCGGGTGATGCTGGAATTGAACCCGGGTGCCGCCCACGTCGTCGGCGTCAAGCTGAGGCCAGAGGCGATCAGCGTCGCCGTCACGGATTTCGTCTCGGCTCCGCTGGCGACCCTCGACATGCCGATCCGCACCGAGCGGCAGTCGCTGGCGGTGGTGGCCGACATCGTCGAGGACGGGGTGCGCCACTGCGTCGCCGATGCCGGCCTCGACATGATCCGCATTCGGGGCGTCTGCGTCGGCGTGCCGGGTGTCGTCGAGACCAGCAGCGGGATCTGCCGCCGCAGCCCGATTTTCGGCAGCGAGACGATCCCCTTCGCGGTCGAACTCGAGGCCCGCCTGGGGGTGCCGATCAAGCTCGAGAGCGATGTCAGCCTGATCACGGCCGCCGAACACTGGTTCGGCCATGGCCGCGGCCAGGACAATTTTCTGGTCGTCTCGATCGAGCACAGCGTCGGCATCGGCATCATGCTGAAGGGCGAGTTGCATCGCGGCTGCCATGGCATGAGCCCCGATTTCGGCTGGGTTGCCGGCATGGCCGGAGCCGGGACCAGATCGCTGGAAGAGATCTGGCTCGATGTGGGCAAGGCCGGCCCCGCCGAAGCCGTCGCGGCAACCCGCCGTGCGGGCGACGTCATCGGCATCGCCCTTGCCAATATCGGCAACCTTCTGGCACCTCCGCTGATGATCGTCTCCGGCAACGGCCTGCGCCTGGGCGACCTTCTTACCGGCCCGTTGCTCGAGAGTTTCGAGGCGGGACTTTCGCCCGCGGTTCGGGGCCTGATCGAGGTCGTCTTCCATGAATGGCCGGACGATGTCTGGGCCCGGGGTGCGGCGGCACTGGTGTTACGCGATTTGTACGGCTCACCCTGGTCGACGAGCGGACCGACGCCGGCCAGACGATCGATCGACGAAACGACGAAGCAAGACGCAAGGGAGTTGATATCGTGACGAGAGAGCAGGAGGTCGCCGTCGGCATCATCGGCTGCGGCGTGATCAGCGGGGCCTATTTGCGCGCGGCCGCGATGTTTCCGCAATTCAAGGTGAGTGCGGTTGCGGATATCGATCCTTCGGCCGCTGCAGCCAAGGCGGGCGAGTTCGGCACGGAAGACGTCACGGTCGAGGCCCTCCTCGCCGATCCCGCTATCGAGATCGTCCTCAACCTTACCATCCCCGTGGCCCATGAAGCGGTGGCACTCGCCGCCCTCAATGCCGGCAAGCACGTCTATGGCGAGAAACCGCTTGCGGTCGATGTCGATCAGGGACGACGCATGGCCGATCTCGCCAAGGCCCGGGGCCTGAGGATCGGCTGCGCCCCCGACACGTTTCTGGGCGGCAGTCATCAGGCGGCACGCCATGCGCTGGACCAGGGCCGCATCGGCAAACCCTTTGCCGGCACGGCATTCCTGATGCTGCCGGGCCATGAGCGCTGGCATCCCAATCCCGATTTCTACTATGTCCATGAGGGCGGCGGGCCGATGTTCGACATGGGCCCCTATTACATCACCAACCTCGTCAACCTCCTGGGGCCGGTGGCGGAGGTCTCGGCGTTCGGCACTGTCGCAAGGGCACCCCGGCGGATCGGCAAGGGACCGCGCCAGGGTGCCGAGGTGCCGGTCGAGTGCACCACCCATATCGCAGGCTCGATGCGGTTCGAAAGCGGTGCGGTGGTCCAGATCTGCACGAGCTTCGAGGTCTGGAAGCACGGTCATGGGCCAATCGAGATCTATGGCACGGAGGGCTCGATGAAGGTGGCCGATCCCAATCGCTTCGACGGCGTCATCGAGATCTGCGAGCCCGAAGGCGAGTGGCAGGCCCTGCCCGGCACGCACGGCTATGGCGACGACAATTATCGAAGCCTCGGTCTGGCCGACATGGCGGCCGCCATCCGCGAGAGCCGGCCGCATCGGGCGAGCGGCGAGCTGTCGCTGCACGTCCTCGAGGTGATGCAGGGCCTGGTCCATTCAGCCGAACATGGCAGCGAGACCGTCACCATCGACAGCCGCTGCGAACGGCCGGCCCCATTGGCTCTGGGGCTGAAAACCGGCGAAATCGCCTGATCCGATCATTC
>JBGSYN010000180.1:0-3601 GCA_041750975.1 Geminicoccaceae bacterium
CTTTCTTGTAGAAGTCGATCGCCTCGGCAGCACCGGCGCAGACGAGGTGGGGTGTCACCGAATGCATGCCGTAAGCGGTGGCCTGTTCGGCAGCTATATTCATCGGACTTTCCTACATGCTGATTACATTCCTTGATGCGACTTGCCGAACAGTAGCTCGATGTAGCGCCGCAGATGCGAGATGCTGTCCGCGTCGATCGACGCACTGTCCTTGCTCTTCGCCAGAATAAAAGCACCCTGGATTACGGCCTGGGTATGCAGCGCGAGGCTCGTGGCACTGAAGTCGCCATCGAGGCCGTAATGGCGCATCGCCTCTGCGATATCCGCTTCGATCACTGCGGCATGGCCACCGATGCTGCGCCAGCAGGCATCGCGAATGGCCGGGTTCGAGCCGTAGGTCTCCTGCACCATGGTGCCTACAAGGCAGGTGAACTCCGCCAGTTCCCCCTGCAGGATCTCCTTGCGGAAATCGACATAGCCCAGCACCCGGTCGAGGGGGTCGGGATGGCGGTGATAGCGAGCCGCCTCGAAAAATCCGCTGGTCACGGATGCCCAATGGTCCGCCGCCGCCACGCCCAGATCCTCCTTGCTTTTGAAATGGTGAAAGAAAGCGCCCTTGGTCACGCCCGCCGCACGGCAGAGATCATCGACCGTCGTCGCCGAATAACCCTTTTCCCGAATGACGGAAAACGCCGCATCGACCAGCTTGGTCCTGGCCCCTGGTTTCGCGTTTGCTGCCTTCATAGTCGCCATTGATCGTGTCTCATGACCAGAACATACCAACCGGTCGGTATGTCGTCAAGCTCTATCTAGGCGAATTTCCGACATTCGCTGGTTCGTGGCATCAGACCATGCTAGCCCTCGATCTTGAAACGCCAGTCGCGCGGGCGAGTGCTAGACCATCGAGCCAATACCGTCCCGCGGCCGAGACAGGAGGAACCGCTCTGATGACCCTCATTCAACTGATCTATGCGTCCCGACCGTTCGGGTTCGACGACGGCGTGCTCAACACCATTCTCATCCAGGCACGCCGCAATAATGAGCGCGACGATATCACGGGTGCCCTGATCTGCCGCGCGGATATGTATCTGCAATTGCTCGAGGGACCGGAGGCTGCGGTCAAGGCTGCGTATGAGCGGATTACCCGCGATGATCGCCACCTCGAGGTCAATCGCCTGGTCCACGGTGCGGTTACGACCCGCTTGTTCGAGGGTTGGGCGATGCGCGACGACCCGGCGCGATCCTGGATGTGGACCCAGGAAGAAGTCGCCGATGGCGCGATTGCACGGGCGACGGAGGAAGAAGTGCTCGGCGTCTTCGAGCGCGTTTCCACGGAGCCTTCGGACCAAGCCGGCCTGGCTTGGAGTTCTTTCGAGCCGGCGGATTCCAGCGTCACTCGCGAGGAATTGCGCGCGTCGTCGCCGCATCGAACAGGCTGATCCGAGCCGGATCGAGCCAGAGGCGGTAAGGCGCACCCAGCTTCGCCTGAAAATCCGGCTGCAGCCTGGCTGAGAGTTCCGGCCCATCAGCGCCGAGTTCGCCGACCAGCACGACCTCGGGGCCAAGCGCTTCGACCGCCACCACCGTAATGTCGATGCCGACACTCGAGGGACCGTTCGGTTGCTCGGCCAGATCTTCCGGGCGAACGCCCAGCGTGAGTTCGTTCGATGACGGCTTGAAGCCCTGGAGCGGCAGCACAATGCCGCCGGCCTTGATCTGGCCGCCCTCGATCCGCCCGGGGATCAGGTTCATCGGCGGACTTGCGAGAAAGCCGGCGACGAAGGTGTCGGCGGGATTGCGGTAAACTTCCATGGCCGTGCCGACCTGCACAACACGCCCGCCATTCATGATGCAGAGCCGGTCGGCCATGGTCATCGCCTCGACCTGGTCGTGCGTGACGTGGATGATGGTGCGGCCGACGCGGCGATGCAGCTTGACGAGTTCCATCCGCATCTGGGCGCGGAGTTTGGCGTCGAGATTGGAGAGCGGCTCGTCGAGCAGGAAGGCCACCGGCTCGCGCAGAAGAGCCCTTCCGAGAGCCACCCGCTGCCGCTGGCCGCCCGAGAGTTCACGCGGCTTTCGCTGCAGCAGACCGTCGAGACCGAGCAGGGCCACAACCTCGTCGATCCGATGGCGGCGCTCTGCTGCGGCAACGCGCCTCAGCCGCATGCCGAAATCGAGATTCCCATGGACGGTCATATGCGGGAAGAGGGCGTAGTTCTGGAAGACGAAGGCAAGGTCGCGGTCCTTGGGATCGACCTCGTTGACCCGCCGCCCGCCGATGAAGAGATCGCCCGAACTGATGGTTTCGAGGCCCGCGATCATCCGAAGCGTCGTCGATTTGCCGCAACCCGAGGGCCCGAGAATGACCATGAACTCGCCATCATGGATCGTGAAGTCAATATCGGCAACAGCCGTGACGCCGCCCGGATAGACCTTGGAAACGCCGCTAAGACGGATGTCAGGCATTGGTCAGACGAGCGACCGCATCTGCCGGTGGAGCCAACCGGTGAGGACCAGAACGATCAGCAGCAGCAGTACGGCCAGGGCCGCCGCCTGGCCGAGATTGAGGCCGACGAATGCCTGGCGATAAATGAAATAGCTGACGAGATCGGTCGCTTGGCCGGGCCCACCCCGGGTCATGATGTAGACGAGATCATAGGTGCGCACGGCGAAGATCAGGCGGATCAGGATCGTCACCGCGATCACCGGCCGCATCAACGGCAGGGTGACGTGCCAGAAGCAGGCGAGCGTATCCGCCCCCTCCATTCTCGCCGCCTCGTAAGGTTCCTTCGGCAGCGCCGAAAGCCCGGCGAGCAGCAGCACGATCATGAACGAGACCTGATGCCAGATATCGACGGCGACCAGCGTCCAGAAGGCGTTGGTCGGATCGCCCAGCCAGTTGACCGGACCGAGCCCGACCGTTCCCAAGAGATAATTGGCGATGCCGAGCTCCGGATGCAGGAACATCCGCCAGATCAGCCCGACCACGACCGGGTTGATCAGAAGCGGGCAAAGCAGGATGGCATAATAAAAGGCTTTGCCGCGCTCGACCGCGTTCAGCATCAAGGCCACGAGGAAGCCCACGGCAAATTCGAGCACGACGACGGCGACGACGAACCAGAGCGTCACGCCCAGCGCGTTGCCGAACTCGGCGAGGCCGAAGGCGCGGCGATAATTCTCAACGCCGACGAATCTATCGAAATGCGGGTTCAACAGCGTGAAGTCGTAGACGCTGGTGTAGAGCGTGAACAGGATCGGAAAGACGACCACCAGGAGCAGGGCTGCCAGGCCCGGCCCGACCATGAGATAACCGAACCTCCGATCGCGCGCGGCGAGGGAAGCGGTCACACCGTCGCCCAAAGAACCCTTTTGGCGCTAGAGCTTGCCATCCTGGCGCAGCAGCTCGCCCAGCTCGTCATTGGCGGTCTTCATCGCCTCCTCCGCCGACTTCTCGCCCGTGACGGCAAGCGACAGCTCCCGGCCCAGCACCTCGACGAATTGCGGCGTGTAGGTGAAGACGGGAAAATTGTGCGAGGTCGCAAGCAGTTGTTCCAGTGCTGGATAATAGGGGTATTTGGCAAGCACGTCCGGGTCGGCG
>JBGSYN010000181.1:0-2647 GCA_041750975.1 Geminicoccaceae bacterium
CGTCGGCGGCGGCGCCATGGCATTGCTGGGCACGATGGCGATCTCCGCACTCAAGAACTGGCAGGCCAACCAGCCATCGGATCAGCCCGCACAAACAGCGGTGGCTCCGGGACTTGCCGAGGCGCCGACGGCACCGCCAGATCTCGAAGTGCCGCCGGAGAAGGTCGAGGAAATGACGTCGGCCGCCGCACAGCAACTGGTCCTGCGCGGCATGATCCAGGCGGCCAAGGCCGACGGCCAGGTGTCGCCGGAGGAACTGGGCCGGATCGCCGGCAAGATCGGGGAGGACGACGTCACTCCCGACGAAAAACAGTATGTCATGGAGGAAATCAAGAAGCCGCTCGATGTCGAGGGGCTGATCCGCGATATTCCTTCCCAGGAAGTCGGCGCCCAGGTCTATGCGGCGGCGCTCATGGCGATCGAGATCGACACCCCAGCCGAAAAGGAGTTCCTGCGCCGGCTCGCCCAGGGCATCGGGCTCGATGCCTCTACGGTCCAGCAATTGCACATGATGACGGGCGCTCCGACCCCCACCTAGCCGACCCTTAAACTCAGCCGGACCGCTGCCCCCCAGGCCGATAATCCGCCAGCGGCGCGTTCCGGCGCTGCAGCAGGTAGAAGAACCGGCTCGGCGAGAAATCGGTTATCACCACCCTCATGGTGACAGTCTCGCCGGGCCGCACCAGCCCGTCATAGAAGATCACGGCATCCAGCGGCTCGTCGGTTTGATAGGCCTGGGTGAAACGGTCCGCCGCATAAGTGCGGCTGTTGCCCAGCGCCTGACCGAAGGACAGGCCGTCGCCATAATGGCTGGTCCGCTCGGACAGCTCTCGCAACTCCATCTCGAAACCGTACCAGTCCTTGGTCGTGCGGTTGGTCGCCTTTTTCACCAGGGTGAACCCCGCCACATGACTGGTGCCGGCGCGGTTGCCGAAATGCCGGTCCAGTCCCTTGATCACGAGAACCGCAGGGCCCTCGTCGAAGATATCCTCGATGATCACGAACGGATCGTCGCGGGTGCCGCGGCCGTAGCCTCCGGTAATGACCACGCCGCCGAGTTCGTCGCTGAAGGTAACTCCCTGGAGAGTGACCGGCTCGGCGAGCACGGCTGACGAAATTACCACCAAGACGGTGGCGAGCCATCCGATCGGCCCCCCATGCCGCCCCTCATCCCACATTGCGCGCCGCCCACCGAAAGGCCTGGTCCTGGCGGGTGGCGACGAAGGCCGCGGCGATCGGCCCCTCGCTCGGTCCGTCATAAAGGCCCTCCTGCCGCAGGCTCGCGAAATATCCTGTACCGGGCAGACCATCCGTCTTGCGAACCACGAGACAGGCGATCTCGGGAGCGTCACGGGCCCTCAATCGGTCGCAAACGACCCCCAAATCCTTGCAAAGCGCACCAACGGTAATGGGCGTCACGCGCCGTTCGAAAAACGCCAGAATGTCGCTATACGTCACCGCGCGCCGCTGCCGCGCGGCGCGGATCAAAAGCGCCTCGAGTTCATCCGGATCGACCATTATTCCGTGACAGTAGGGGGCATCCCTGCGGCGTCAATGATAGACCTGGGATAGACCTGGGATAGACAGACCTTGGCCGCCGGGCTTTCCCGGTCCTCAGCCGGCGTCGCCGCGGGCCGGATATCCCTTCTCGATGACGAAATCCAGGCGCTGCAGCAATTCTTCCAAGGACGGACGCGTAAAGGGCGTATTCTGGACGCTCAGATAATAGAGGCGGCCATCCGGCCGCACCAGAAAAAGCCCCGGCTCCGAGAACTTCGAAGGCTCGGTGTCGCGAATGGCGTTGGAGATGTAGAGCCCCCATGAGCGCGCCAGTTCCTCGCTCATGCCGTAGCCGACCTTGATCCTGTCGAGGCCCCATTCCGCCTTCGACTGGGCTGCCAGATCCTCGCCGTTCATCGAGATCGCGATCGGCTCGACCCCACGCTCGGCGAAATCGTCCACCAACTCGTTGAGCTTCCCCAGATAGCCCTTGCAGAGCGGACAATGATGCCCCCGATAGGCCACCACCATGGTGAAGTTCCGGGGCTTCGCATCGGCCAGCGAATAATGGCCGTCGCCGACGAGATCGACCTCGAGTGCCGGCACCGGACGATCAGGCATCAGTTTAGTCAAGGCGTTTCTCCATTGTCTCGAGGACGTTGCCAAACGGCAATGTCTCGAAAGCTTAGATGCTTTCACCCACCCCGCAAATCACAGCATGGCGATGATCATCGGCCCGGCGCAGAGACCATTCTCGAACGCCGCCGAAGCCTGAGCCCTGGAAATCCGGCGGGAACGGGATTGCCGTCGAGGCGAGGCTGCGCGCCCTGTGCCGGCGCAAGAGTTCGTTTGTGAAAAAAGGTTGCGAAAGGGGCGGCGCGCCCCTCTCGCGCTCTCCGCGGGATGGTGGTTCGGGTGTGGGTGAGGCCGTAAAGGTACTGTTGTCGCATGGGGTTAATTCGTTTGTGCAATTTTCATTCGGAGGTCCCGAGACTGGCGTTAATTCGTTTGTGTAATTTTGGTTGGCGGGCTTGGCAGCGGCCGGCGATAAATCGTTTGTGCAATTTTCATTGGCGGGCTTCGCGGCAGGCGAAAATTCGTTCGTGCACTCTTGCGCAGGCGCCGAACCGGGCACTTTCCGATAAGT
>JBGSYN010000182.1:0-55615 GCA_041750975.1 Geminicoccaceae bacterium
ACTTATCGGAAAGTGCCCGGTTCGGCGCCTGCGCAAGAGTGCACGAACGAATTTTCGCCTGCCGCGAAGCCCGCCAATGAAAATTGCACAAACGATTTATCGCCGGCCGCTGCCAAGCCCGCCAACCAAAATTACACAAACAAATTAACGCCTGTCTCGGGACCTCCAAATGAAAATTGCACAAACGAATTAACCCCATGCGACAACAGTACCTTTACGGCCTCACCGACACCCGAACCACCATCCCGCGGAGAGCGCGAGAGGGGCGCGCCGCCCCTTTCGCAAACCCTTCCTCCAGCAAAATGCACGAACGAATTATCGCCTGCCCCTACCCCAGCGCCGCAGCGCCCACTCGTGCATCGCAGGGAGAAGGTGCCGTTGCATCATAGAAGGTGGTGGTGAGGTATCGGCCTCCCTCTCTCTCCCGACTTTTGCACGAACGATTTCCCGGCGTTTTTCAGGCGTGGGATTTCTTGAGCCTCGGATGCAAGATGAGGCGGTCGCCCGGGGTTTCGTCGGTTAGGGTAATGGTGTCGGCGTCGATGGCAAGACGGTCCGAGGCGCAGAGACCGAGTGCGCGCGGATAGCACAGATGCTCGATTTCCAGCACGCGGGCCGCAAGAGCGGGAGCATCGTCGCCCGGCAGGACAGGAACGACGCCCTGGACCAGGATCGGGCCGTTGTCGAGTTCGTTCCGAACGAAATGGACGGTGCAACCGCTGATCCTGCAGCCATCGTCGAGGGCACGCTGGTGGGTGTCGAGGCCTGGAAACGCGGGCAGCAGTGAGGGGTGGATGTTGAGCAGCCGATTATACCATTTTTTCACGAACCAAGGCGAGAGCACGCGCATGAACCCGGCAAGGCAGAGCAGGTCGACACCATGGGCGCGCAATTCCTGGTCGATCACGGCTTCGAAGGATTCCGTGGTCACGAAGCCGCGCCGGATGATGACGCGGCTGGGGATGTGGTGACGTCGCGCCCGTTCCAGTCCTCCGGCGTCGCTGCGATTGCTGATCACCGAGACGACCTCGTAGGGGTAGCCTGCGAGGGTCGAGAAATCGATCAGCGACTGAAGATTGGTGCCGCCGCCGGAAATCAGGACGCCGACACGCATGTCCGCCATTCTTCGCTGACGTTCTTGAGAACCGTGCGAGGCTTTTCGGCCGTCGACCGCAGCGAGCCGATGACTATCGGCGCCTCGCCGGCGTCTTCGAGGACCTGTTCGATTGTTGCCAGATCGTTTTCGGCCACGACCATGATGAAACCGATGCCGGCGTTGAAGGTTCGGAATACTTCATCGAGCCAGAGATCGGCATGACCGCACAGCCATCGGTAGAAGGGCGTCGGCGGCAATCGGCCGAGATCGATGACGGCGTCGAGACCTTCCGGCAAGACGCGTGGCAGGTTCTCCAGAATGCCACCCCCGGTGATGTGCGCCATCGCCTTGACTTTGTCGGTTGCAGCGGCCGCGAGCGCAGATTTCACGTAAAGTCGTGTCGGTGTCAGCAGCGCTTCGCCGATCGACTTGCCGGGCGCAAAGGGCGCACTGGCCGCAAGATCGATCTGACGATCGTCGATTATCTTGCGGATGAGGGAAAAGCCGTTGCTATGCGCGCCCGAGGACGGGAGACCGATCACCATGTCGCCCGCGGTAATATCGTCTCGAGGCAAGAGGCCGTCCCGCTCGACGGCGCCGATGGCAAAGCCCGCGAGATCGAAACCGCCCGGTTCATAAACGCCAGGCATTTCAGCCGTCTCGCCACCGATGACGGCGCAGTCGCAGGCACGGCAGGCCTCGGCAATGGACGTGACGATCTCGACGGCAATGCCCGGATCGAGCTTGCCGGTCGCGAAATAATCCAGGAAGAACAGCGGGCGAGCGCCTTGCACGATCAGATCATTGAGGCACATGGCGACGAGATCCGTGCCGATGCCCCGATAGTCTTCGAGCCTGCGAGCGAGGAGAAGCTTGGTGCCGACGCCATCCGTCGTGGCGACCAGGAGCGGATCTTCAAACCCGGCCGCTTTGAGATCGAACAGGCCGCCGAAGCCGCCGATTCCACCCAACACACCGGGACGGCGGGTCGCTGCAAGCAGCGGCTTGATGGCGTCGACGAACGCATTGCCGGCGGCGATGTCCACGCCCGCGCCGGTATAGGGGTCACGTCGCCCGAGGGAGTTCGAGCGTGATGATGGGGCTGGTTTATCCCGGCCTTGTCTCATCCGGCTTTCCATGTCTAGTTCACCCGGGCCGAGGTTCGCAGGTGTGGCTTGCGCAACCGAGGCGATTGGTCGATTGGGTTTACGACAACTAACGAGCATTGCAATGCGTCTGCTTCACGCTGGATATCTGGTCGGGCTTTTCGCTGCGATCGCGGCATGCTGGACGGTTGAGGCCCTGGCCCAATCGAGCGAGGCGCTGTACCGCGTCGAAGGGATCGAGGTCAGCGAGACTGCCGACAACGCGGTTGCCGCCCAACAGACGGCCATGGAGGATGGCAAGCGCCGCGGTCTGATCAGTCTCCTCGAGCGGCTTACCGCACCGGCCGATCGGAACCGGCTGCCGAGCTTCGAGGGCGTTCCCGTCGATCGCTATGTGCAGAACTTCGATGTCGTCGATGAGCGGGTATCGGGGACCGTCTACGAGGCCGATCTCACGGTGACCTACCTCGCGGAACCCGTGCAGGGGCTGCTTCGGGGGATTGGGATTCCGTTCGCGATCAGGCGCAGCGAGCCCGTCCTGATCATTCCTGCGACCCGGACCGAAAATAGGTTGGAGCTTTGGCAGGGTGCCGGCCCGTGGACCGAGGCCTGGTACCAGATTGCCGAGGCTCCGGGCCTGATGACGCTGGTCCTGCCCCTGGGCGATCTCGAGGATGTCAGCACGCTGGGCAATGACGACGTCATTGCCGGCAGAACCGAAGGTGCGGCGGCATTGGCGTCGCGCTACGGTGCGAGCAGGGCAATCCTCGCGATCGCCACGACACCGCAAACTCCGGACGCGCCTGGCGCCGCGCCCGGCGGGAATGCCGCGGACGGCAATGACGCCGGGCTGGGCGAGGCGACGATGCCGGAAAGGGTCATGATCCAGGCGGTGAGCCTCGACGACACGCCGACAACGATCATTGCGGAAACGATCCGCCTCGATGAACTCGGGGAGGATCGGGACATCTATGTCGAAGCGGCGGAGCTGGTCGTTCGGGCACTCGAGGATGACTGGAAGTCGACCAACATCGTTCGTCTCGATGTCGTGCAGAGCCTCGATCTCGCTGTGCCCTTGTCCGATCTGAACCAGTGGGTCGCGGTCCGCCGTGCGCTCGAGGAAACCCCCGAAATACGCACGATCAGGATCGACAGCCTTGGACGGAGCCGCGCCGAACTCTCGCTCGATTATGTCGGCAGCGAAGACAAACTGCGGGACAGCCTCGAACGGCGCGGCCAAACCCTGATCGCCGGTGAGGGCGGCCCGGTCCTCTATCCTTCGGGTGCATTTCCGGGCCAAACTTCCAGACCTCTCGGGCGTGCGCAGCCTTCGGGCGCCGGGCCGACCGTGTTCGAACCGGCACCCGCGATCGAACAAAGCCCGATCGGCCCGGCGAGCGACCCCGGGTTCCCGGCCGATGGCGCGACGCCCGGATGAATCAACTGGCCTCGCCCGAGCCCGAGCGACAGCGAACGTTCGAGTTTGCCCATCGAGTCGGTATGGACCTCGTCGATTTCATGCCGGCGCCGAGCAATCGGCGGGCCTACGACATGATCATGGCGTGGCCGGACTGGCCGACGCCGGCGCTGATCCTGCATGGGCCGATCGGGTCCGGTCGCACCCATCTGGCGCGCATCTGGGCGGATCGCTCGAAGGCACGCTACTTCGAGGCCGCCGAAATCTGGGAGGCGGCGAAGCCGATCGAGAGGCTGGACGCATGCCGCCACGCCGTCGTCGACGGCGCGGATCGCATCGTCAGCGAGCGGCTTTTGTTCCATCTCTACAACCTGATCGTCGACCGGCGCGGCACGCTGTTGCTCGTGGCCGACGCACCGCCCGGGCGGTGGTCCATCCAGCTGCCGGACCTTCATTCCCGGCTGCAGGCCGCCTTGCCGGTCCAGATCGATCCGCCATGCGACGATCTTCTGGCAGCGCTTCTTGTCAAGCAATTCGCCGACCGGCAAGTGCGGATCGAGCCTGCCGTCGTCAGCTATCTGGTCCGGCATATGGAACGAAGCTTCGCCGCGGTGCGGCGTATGACGCTCGAGCTCGATCGGGTTTCGCTCTGCGCGCAGCGGCCGATTACCTTGCCCTTGGCCCGAGCCATGCTGGAGTGGCTCGAGCCCGAGGCGACGAATGACGAAGACATCGAGACCTAGGGAGACGCGATCATGGATTTGGGAATAGCCGGCAAGAAAGCGATCGTCTGTGCCGCGAGCAAAGGGCTCGGGCGCGGCTGCGCCATGGCGTTGGCGGAGAACGGCGTGCAGCTCGTGATCAACGCCCGGACCAGGGAGACGCTGGAGTCGACCGCCGCTGAGATCCGGCAGGCGACTGGGGTCGAGGTCGAGGCGGTCGCCTGCGATATCACCACCGCCGACGGCCGGAAGCAGGTACTCGAGGCCTGCCCCGAGCCTGACATACTCGTCAACAACGCCGGCGGCCCGCCGCCCGGGGATTTCCGCGAATGGGGCGAGGCGGAGTGGCTGGCAGCACTCAATGCCAACATGATCACGCCGATCGAACTCATTCGCGCGACTGTCGACACGATGGGGGCGAAGGGTTGGGGCCGGATCGTCAACATCACCTCGAGCGCGGTCAAGGCGCCGATCGATGTGCTGGGTCTCTCCAACGGCGCCCGAAGCGGGCTTACCGGTTTCGTCGCCGGCACGGCAAGGGCGGTCGCGGGCACCGGCGTCACCATCAACAATATCCTGCCCGGCCGCTTCGATACCGATCGCCTTCGAGGTGGGATCGCATTCAACGCCAAGAAGAGCGGCAAATCCGTCGAGGAAATCGAGCGCGGGCACAAGGCGGCCATTCCGACGGGAAGATTCGGCGATCCCTACGAGTTCGGAGCGCTTTGCGCGTTCGTCTGTTCGGTTCATGCCGGCTACATCACGGCCCAGAATCTGCTGATCGACGGTGGAACCTATCCCGGCACGTACTGAGCCCCGGCCCCGATGGCCATGAGACGAGTTGCCGGGCTCATCTCCGGCACCTCCATGGACGGTCTCGACATGGCGATTGTCGATGTCGAGATTGGCCGTCCGTCCAGTTTCGCCTTCATGGGAGGCCAAACCGCCCCTTTCCCCCATGCCTTGCAGGCCCGCCTGCGTGACGCGTACCGCGCCGACCCCGGCACATTGACCCGTCTTGACGACGATCTCGGTCGCTTTCTTGTTCGGGCGCTCAGCGAATTTGTCCATGGCCACGACGCGGAGATCGATCTCATTGGCAGCCACGGTCAGACCGTCTTTCACGAGCATGGCCGGGCGACATTGCAGATCGGCGAGCCCGGCCATCTCGCCCTGACTTTCGGTTGCCCGGTCGTGAGCGATTTTCGCCGTGCCGACATTGCGGCAGGGGGCTGCGGCGCGCCATTGGCACCTATCCTCGACAAATGGGCCCTGTCCGCGGATGAGCATGCTGTACTGGCGCTCAATCTCGGCGGCATCGCCAATTTTTCCGCGCTGCCGAGCCGCGGTCAGCGCGAAGAAGCGGTCATCGCCTTCGATACCGGACCTGCCAATATGGTCATGGATATCCTGGCACGCCGCTTTACCAAAGGCCAGCAAGAGGCTGATATAGAAGGAACATTTTCGAGCAGAGGTGAGGTCAGGGAGGCTTGGCTGCAAAGTCTGCTCGGCGACCCGTACTTCGCGCTGGCGCCGCCCAAATCCTGCGGCGACGCGGAATTCGGTGAGGCTTTCGTGGACCATTGGCTCGGTCGATTCCCCCCCGACCATGACCAGGACTGGTACGACCTTTTGGCGACCGCGGCCGAACTGTCCGCTACCACCATCTACCAGGCCTATGAGCGCTTTGTGGTAGCGGAGCGGCCGGTCGGCATTGTCGTTGCGAGTGGCGGCGGCATCCGCAATCCCGAGCTCATGCGGCGTCTCGGGCGGCGATTCGATCCCATCGCCGTGGCGACATCCGCCGACTTCGGGCTCGATCCCGACTTCAAGGAGGCAATCGCTTTTGCCCTGATGGCGTCGGCGCGGGTTGACGGGATACCCGCCAATCTGCCTGAGGTAACGGGTGCCGGCCGCGCTGTCCTTCTTGGCAAGGTGACCGAACTCCTGCCGAGACCGGCTGCGTTAACCAAAGAGTAATCCTAATGGTCTTTACCTGCTTCTGGCTGAAAAAGTGGCTTGGAGCAGCAGACGATGGCATTGGTGAACGCAAGGTTCGGGGCAGCCGCCCAGGTCCTCTCGCTGGGTATCCTTTTGAGCGCCTGCGCTTCGGGGGGAAGCGCACCGCAAACCGCGCCTGTTGCCCAGTCCGCCGTCGGTGTCGATGCCGGTGGCGAGATCGTTCCGCGCCTGGTGCGCATGGGGGATCAGGCGGTGGCCCGCGGCGACACGGCTTCCGCCGTGCTTCTTTTCGGTCAGGCCTGGAGCGAGAACCGCAACGATACCTCGGTTGCCATCAAGCTGGGCGATGCGCTCCATGCGGAAGGCCGGCATAGCGAGGCGCTGGAGATCTTTCGCTCCGTGCTGGCCTACGAGCCCGATCATGCCGACGCGTCACGCGGTTTTGCCAGAGTTCAGATCGCGTTCGACCGGCCTGCCATCGCCGTCGATCAATTGGAGCGCGCCCTGCGCCAACATGGATCGGATGCCCGTTTGTGGACGACGATGGGGGTGGCCCGCGATCTCAATGGCAATCATCGGTTGGCACGACAGGCCTATGACCGTGCGCTGGCACTCGATCCAGGCAATCTCGGCGCCCGCAACAACCGGGCGCTGTCACTGGCGCTGGACGGCGAGGTCGAGCAGGCGATCGCCGAATTGCGCGCGATCACCGACGGTCCGAGCGCCAATGCGCAGAGCCGCCAGAACCTGGCTTTCGTCTACGCCCTCGCCGGCGACCTTCATAAGGCTGAAAACCTGAGTTACCTCGATCTGAATGAGTCCGCCGTCCGCAACAATGTCGCCTTTTTCCAAGACTTACCGGCGGGTGCGCCGGTGGCACCGAGGAGTTTGAAGCCCTCGATCGGTGCGGCGCATCAAAGCCGCGGGGATAAGCGGGACACTGTCGAGGCGGCGCCGGTGCTACTTGAGCCCGCCGAGACGACGAAGGCTCCAGCTCCAGTTCAAGAGCCGGCGAAAGTGGCGAAGACTGAACAAAAAGCCATTCTGGTGCCCGAGGTAAGTGAGCCTGTCAGGACGGCAAAGGCGGCCGCGGAACCATCGGAGCCGGCTGAAGCATCGGGACATCATAACCTGTCTGATCCATTTGAACCCTTTGGGCCGTCTGTAGCTGCGGAAGCCGCAGCGTCCATCGAGGTGCCGACGGAGTCCCTTGAGCCGGTCACCACTGATCTCGATACGACCATGCCGGCCTCGTCGGCTATGCCTCAGATGGCGACAGCGCTGACTTCGGAGCCGGTCGAGAACCGCCGGCCGGTGCAGGCTGGAACGCCCATCCCAGTGCGGGGGAAGCTCGGTACGGTCGAAGCCAGAAAGATCGTTGCGGCCCCGGTCGAGGTAATCGAGACGGCGAGAACAGCGACGATCGTCCCAGCGCCGGTCGAGGCATTGGCAGTTCGTGGCGCAGAACCGTCGATGCCGGCGGAACCGGATATGGTCGAGGTTTCTGCAATCGAAGCGGTGCGGATCGATCGTAGCGAAACATCCGCAACGGCAGGCGGCAAGCGGCTTACTTCCGAACCCGCTCGGGGTGATGCGACGCCGGCTCCGGACGCCGCTTTCGATACTTCGGCTTGGCTCCCTCCGCTCGAGCCGTTTGCGCCGTCGGGTACCGATGTGTCGGCCGACGTCGCGGATGACGATGAGCTTTGGCTCTTGGACCTGGGCGAGCATGAAAGCGAGATCGGGCGGCGCAGCACCTGGCGGCGGCTTCGCGAGCGCCACGCAGACGTGCTTGGAATAGTCGATCGCTTCGATGAGGCAGGCGAGGGGCTGCGGCCGCTGGTCGCCGGACCGGTCGCGAGCGAGACTGAGGCCAACAGCATCTGCGCCGCGCTCCAGGCGGCATCAACGTCGTGCGAGCCACGCAAGCTCTAACCCCCTCAAGCAGAGCGTCCTTTGCCGAGTAGTTGATTCCATCTAATTGGGGCCCACTCTCTAATCGGAACCCAAATTGGGCTCAGTGCCTTCGGCGCGGGGCGTTGCCCTCAGGCTTCGGGTTTGACCCAGACGCCGCCACCATGACTGCTTTCGATGGTTGCTGCGATAAAGGCGATCCCTTCAAGCCCTTCCTTGATCCCCGGAACCCAACAGGCTGCCGGGTCGGCCGGACGCTTGTCGTTGGCGGCATGGATCAGTTCGGCCGCATCGCTGTAGATATTGGCGAAACCCTCGAGAAAGCCTTCGGTATGACCCGGCGGGATCCTCGATACACGGTTCGCCATCTCACCGGTACCGGCACCACCCCGCGTGATCATCTGCGGAACCTGGTTGAGCGGTGCGAACCGCAGGTAGTTCGGATTTTCCTGATCCCAGTGAAGGCCGGCCTTTTCGCCATAGATCCGCAGTCGCAGATTATTGTCGTTGCCCGGCGCCACTTGCGATGCCCAGAGCATGCCTTTCGCACCGTCTTCGAAGCGCAGCAGAATACTGACATTGTCGTCGACCGCCCGGCCATCGACGAAACTCGTCAAATCCGCCATCAAGCTATCGCAGCCGAGGCCCGTCACGAACCTTGCCAAATTATAGGCATGGGTCCCGATATCGCCGAGGCAGCCTGCCGGGCCCGATTGCTTCGGGTCGGTGCGCCAACCGGCTTGCTTGTTGCCGCTATCCTCCAACTTCGTTGCAAGCCAATCCTGTGCATATTCAGCTTGAATCAGCCTGATCCTGCCAAGTTCCCCGGCCTCGACCATGGCTCGAGCCTGACGGATCATCGGGAAACCGGTATAGTTATGGGTCAGGACGAAGACCTTGCCCGAGGCCTCGACAGCATGTCGCATGTCATGCGCCTCTTCGAGCGTGGTGCAGAGAGGCTTGTCGCAGATGACATGGATGCCGGCTTCGAGAAAAGCCTTGGCGACGGGATGATGGGTGTTGTTGGGAGTCACCACCGAGACGACATCGATACCGTCGTTGCGCGCCGCCTCGGCTGTGGCCATGGCCTCATATGATCCATAGGTCCGGTCCGGGTCCAAGCCAAGCTCGGCACCCGAAGCCTTGGCCCGCTCCGGATCGCTGCTCAGGGCACCGGCAACGAAATCGTAGCGGTCATCCATCCGGGCGACGAGCCTGTGAACGGCGCCGATGAAAGCCCCCTGGCCGCCGCCGACCATGCCCAGGCGCAAGCGGCGCTGTCGCGAATTGCTTTTCGAGCCTTCGATACTCATTGCTTTTCCCTTCAACCGATGCCGAGCATGCGGCGGTTGGCGTCGAGATCCGGTGCTCCTGCCGCGAAATCGTCGAACGCCGTTTCGGTGACGCGAATGATGCTGGACCTGATGAACTCCGCACCCTCGCGTGCGCCATCCTCCGGGTGTTTCAGGCAGCACTCCCATTCGAGCACGGCCCAGCCGTCGAAATCATTGGCGGCGAACTTGCTGAAGATGGCATTGAAATCGACCTGTCCGTCGCCGAGCGACCGAAAGCGACCGGCTCGGTTCAGCCAGGATTGGAATCCCGAGTAAACGCCCTGCTTGCCGGTCGGGTTCAGTTCCGCGTCCTTCACATGGAAGGCGCAGATCCGCTCCCTGTAGTCATCGATGAACGCCACATAATCCAGCGCCTGCAGGAGAAAATGGCTCGGATCGTAATTGATCCGGCACCGGGGGTGATTGCCGAGCCGCTCCAAAAACATCTCGAAGGTGGTCCCGTCGAAGAGATCTTCCCCGGGATGCAATTCATAACCGACATCGCAGCCGACCTCGTCGAAGGCATCGAGCAGCGGTTTCCAGCGTTTGGCCAGCTCGTCGAAGGCGCTCTCGATCAAGCCCGCCGGCCGCGGCGGCCAGGGATAAAGATAGGGCCAGGCAAGCGCGCCCGAAAATGTAACATGCGAGGTGAGGCCGAGCCGTTTCGAGGCTTGCGCAGCCTTCCTGACCTGATCGACGGCCCATTCCTGACGCGCCTTCGGATCGCCCCTGACAGCGGGTGCTGCGAAGCCGTCGAAACCCTCGTCATAAGCCGGATGAACCGCCACCAACTGTCCCTGCAAATGGGTCGACAGCTCGGTGATCGCGACCCCGGCATCGGTGCAGATGCCCTTGACCTCGTCGCAATAAGTGTCGCTGGTCGAGGCCTTGTCGAGATCGAACAGCCGCCCGTCCCATGACGGAATCTGAATGCCCTTGTAGCCCAGATCCGCGGCCCATTGGGCGATGTTTGGCAGCGAATTGAAGGGTGCCTCGTCGCCCGCGAATTGCGCGAGGAAAAGTGCAGGGCCCTGCAAAGTCTTCATGGTGGCCTCCCAACCTTTGGTTCGGATCGTCAATCTGAGCACGCATATGCGACAGGTGAGGCTGCCGCATCAATCCCGAATGAGGAATTCGACCGGCAATACCGTCTGCAGATTCCCCGTCGATCGCCCGCAGAAGATAAGAGGCGAGAAGCTTTCCCGCTTTGGACAGGGAGCCGAACGCCGTCGTCAGCGGCGGCTGCAAAAAGCGCGAAAGTTCGGTCTCATTCCGGCTGATCACCTCGGCATCCTTCGGCATCCGGCATCCTTGTTCCCGCAATCCGGCAAGAATCCCCATGGCGACGATGCCGGAAACACAAACGAACCCGGTCGGCGGATCGACGAGCCGGCGCAACTCCTTCCCCGCTTCGAGCGCGAATTGGGCGCTCAAGTCACCTCCTGCAACAAATGTTGCGTTGACAGCCATGCCGGCTTCATCGGCTCGCCGGGAATGAATTTTCTGAATGGACGCCTGACGACAAGCGGCGGCGAGCCCGTGACCCTGATCGGCAGTCACATCTTGCCGCTGAATGGCCATCCCTTCAAAAACGGCTTTGCCGACGGCGAACCTGTGATACTGGGTATCCGGCCGGAGAAGATCGGGCCGGCCCATACGGTCGACGCCCACTACCGCACCAAGCTGATGATGGATCTGGCCGAGCCGATGGGCGCCGACACGCTGACCTGGTTCGATCTCGATGGCCAGGGCCTGGCCGCGAGGTTGGCGTCGCAGGTGGCGCGGCGTGACAAACGAACGCTCGAGCTCGGCTTCGATCTCTCGACGATTTCAGTTTTTTCCAAAGACACCGAACAACGCCTTTGACGCACGGAATTCAGGAGAAACCCCTCGATGGCAATCGATGATATCCTTTCGATCCAGCTCTACAGCCTGCGCTTTCTGAACGATCGCGAGAAGGAACTCGATGCGGTTCAAGCGGCCGGCATCAAGCTCGTCGAGGCGGTCCAGGGGCACCTCGACGACGCCGCCGGCTTCAAGGCCAAGCTCGATGCGCGCGGTCTTCAGGCGCCGAGCTGCCATGTTTCCATGGAGGCCCTGGAGAGCCGTCTCGACTGGATCGTTGAAGGTGCGAGGACCGTCGGCTTCACTCATCTCTACATGCCCGCCGTGCCCAATGAGCAGCGTGTCCAGGATGCGGCTGGCTGGCAACGAACTGGGGCAGCCCTGGCCGTGGCCGCGGACAAACTTGGGAAGGAAGGGCTCAGTCTCGGCTACCACAATCATGATTGGGAGCTGAAGGCGCTGGATGATGGCCGCATCCCGCTCGAGGTCCTGTTCGAGGCGGCACCCGATCTCGGTTGGCAGGCCGATGTCGCCTGGCTGGCGCGTGGCGGCGCCGACCCGCTGAACTGGCTGGATCGTTACAAGGACCGGTTGACGGCAATCCACGTCAAGGACATTGCACCCGCCGGCCAAAACCTGGACGAGGATGGCTGGTGCGATGTCGGCAGCGGCACGATGAACTGGTCACGGCTGTGGGGCCAATGCCTGCAATATCCGGTGGCCCTTATGGTTCTCGAGCACGACAAGCCTAAGGACGGGGCGAGGTTCGCCAAGGCCAGCGCCGACTTTCTCCGTACCCTCTGAATTCAAGCTTTCTGGAACAGGATTCGATGACACCAATTCGTGCCGGCGTGATCGGCTGCGGCAATATCAGCGACACTTATTTGCGCAATGTTCACGACTACGAGGCCCTGGAGATCGTCGCCTGCGCCGATCTCAGGCCCGAGGTCGCGCAAGCGCAGGCTGAAACCTACGGTATCAGGTCCGGCACGGCCGAGGAACTGCTGGCCGATCCCGCGATCGATCTGATCATCAATCTCACGGTGCCGGTGGTGCATCATGAGGTTACGAGCAAGGCATTGCATGCAGGCAAGCATGTCTATGGCGAGAAGCCGCTCGCCGTCACGCTTGAGGAGGGCCGCCACCTCGTCGAGATCGCCCAATCCAGGAACTTGCGGATCGGCTCAGCGCCGGACACGTATTTCGGTGCGGCCCATCAAGCCTGCCGTCATCTCATCGATGCCGGTGAAATCGGCAAGGTGATCGGCGGCACCTGTTTCGTGATGTCCCATGGCATGGAGGATTGGCACCCCAATCCGGGATTTTTCTTCCAGCGCGGCGGCGGTCCGATCCTCGATGTCGGGGTCTATTACATCACCGAGCTCGTCCATCTACTGGGGCCGATCACCAAGGTTGCCGCGATAGCCGGGCATGGTGCCACGCAACGCACCATCGGCAGCGGTCCGAAGCAGGGTCAAACCTTCGCGGTGGAAGTCCCGACGCATATCAGCGCCGTGCTCGAATTCGAGAAGGGCGCCGTTATTTCTCTCACGGCGAGTTGGGAGGTCTGGCGCCACGAGCATGGCCCGATCGAGCTCTATGGCGATCGCGGCTCGTTGATCGTCCCCGACCCGAACTTCTTCGATGGCGAGCCGAAGGTTGCTCTCATGCGAGACGATTGGACCGAGGTGCCGATCGGGGCGTGGCCCTTCGGCAATCCCAATTTCACGACCAGACAGGGCAGGAAACTTGCCAATCATCGGATTGTCGGACTCGTCGACATGGCGTGGGCTATCGTCAATGATCGCCCGCACCGGGCGAGCGCTGACCTCGCCTTGCACGTACTGGATGTCATGACATCCTTGGAACGGGCAGCCGTCGATGGTCGGACGATCGAGATCGAGACCAGCTGTGTGCAGCCGGCGGCTCTGCCGCAGGGCCGAGGCGAGGCGGTCTTCCGTTAAACCGTCGGGCCAGCTAGGCTGGCATCGCGTTGACGCCCATTCATTCAGTGCCGCAGGGATGATGTACGCCGAACTTGCCGCCGCCTGGGATAGCCTTAAGAAAAAGGGCAGCCGCTTCATCGTGCTGAAGCCGCTCTTTTTGATGTCGCGTGAGCGGAAGATCGCGCTCGAGCGCAAAATTCGGGGCCACGAGCAGTTCCAGAAGCTGCGGAAGGCCGACTGTGTCGTCGTGTCGTTCGGCAAGAGCGGGCGGACCTGGCTGCGCGTGCTCATGTCGCGCGTCTACCAGACCCGCTACGGCCTCAAGGAGAACGTCCTGTTCGGTTTCGACAATCTGCATCGTCACAATGCGGCGATTCCGAAAATCTTTTTCACGCACGACAATTACCTGAAGGACTTTACGGGCAATACCGACTCGAAGGTCGATTACTATGGCAAGAAGGTCGTGTTGCTGGTCCGTCACCCGGGGGACGTAGCGGTCTCGCAATATTTTCAATGGCGTTATCGCATGCGCGCAAACAAGAAGGCGCTCAACGACTATCCCGACCATGGCGCCGATATCGAGGCCGCCGACTTCGTACTCGATCACGAGGCGGGGCTCTCGAAGGTCATCGGCTTCATGAATAACTGGGCTCGCGATTTTGACAAGGTGGGCGAAGTTTTTATCATAAAGTACGAGGACTTACGGAAAAATCCTGAGAGTACGCTTAAGGAATTGATGAACTTTGTCGGCATTGATGCGACACCTGCGGAGATCGCAGAGGCCGTCAGGTTCGCGTCGTTCGACAATATGCGCCGTCTCGAAGAGCAGGCCGCGAAGTCGTGGTTTGGGGGCGGGCGTTTGAAGCCCAAGGACAAGACCGACAAGAATTCGTTCAAGACCCGGAAGGGCGAGGTCGGAGGCTGGCGCAACCAGTTTGCGCCCGTGCAGGTGGCCGCGATCGAGCAGCGAATTCGAGACGAATTGCACGAGGTTTACGCCTATGCACCCCGGACTTTGGAGACCGCGCCGCTTGCCACCGCCGCCAAGGCCGCTGGATAATGCATGCCACCAATGGCTGAATTTGGAAGAAAACCAAGCATCGGGATCTTGCATGGAACCTCGTCAATATTTAATCATCATGCGGTGATTTGAGGATCAAGTCATAGCCTGACGTCAACCCTGCTCGATCATCCCCTAATAAAAACGTGGAATGGTAACACCGGTGAACGACACCGTATTTATCCACACCAATCATCGCCAGATGATCGGTGCCCTGGTTTCCAAGTACTCGATCGAACGAAATACCCGTCATGGCGATGCGTTCGATGTTCGCATCATCAGCATCGAGGATTTTCCGTTCTTTGCAGCGAAGGAAGGCGAACCTTATTTGCGCGGCGGGGCTCAGCGGATCTGGCTTAACGATGATCTGCAATCGTTCACGCCGCTGCGCTTCGCCCCGCCCGGACTGATGAATTTCGAGGGCAGGGCAATCGTCATCGATCCCGATGTCTTTGCCAACGCCGATATTTACGAGCTTTTGTCGCGTGACATGGACGGCAAGGCCCTGATGTGCCGGGGCCGGGAAGGCCACAAGAAGCTCTCCAGTGCGGTGATGTTGATGGATTGCGCGAAGCTCGGCCATTGGCGGCTGGACGAGCAATTCAATCAAATGTTCGACGGCAAGCGGGACTATATGGATTGGATCTCCCTGAAGCTCGAGGATCCGGAAACCATCGGACTATTCGAGCCCGAATGGAATGATTTCGACAATCTCAGCGAGCGGACCAAGCTTCTCCACAATACCAAGCGCTGGCATCAGCCCTGGAAGACCGGCCTGCCGGTCGATTTCACCCCGGCCGGCAAGAATTCCATGATCAATCCGGTCATGTGGTATCGCCGCGCCCGAGAGGTGGTGTTCGGACGCTACGGCATGCTCGGCACCTACAAGCCGCATTGGGATCCCAATCAGGAGCAGTTCTTCTTCGGCTTGTTGCGTGAATGCCTCGAGCGTGGCGTGGTCACCGAGGCGATGCTGCGGCAGGAGATGCAGCTCAATCATATCCGCCACGATGCTCTCGAGATAGTGCAGCGGACGCCGCCGCTGGCGGCCTGAGCGGAGCCAGGTAAGTTATGGTTTCGCTTAGCGATTCGACCAAGAAATGGTCTGTGATCATCCCGACCGCCGTGCTGCCGACGAAATATCGCGTCGCCAGCCGGCGATCGCTGCTCGCCAGATTGGAGCTCGAGAAGGCGCTGAAAAGCGAGCTCTTGATGATCGGCCACCCGAAGTCGGGCAACACCTGGCTCCGGGTCATGCTCTCGCGGCTCTATGGCATCAGGCACGGCTTGCCGGCCAATCTGATTGCCCATTCGGATGAGATGCATCGCCGCAATCCGGCGATCCCGCGGATTGCGGCAACTAACGGCCATTACTCCTACGAAGGTGCCGTCGGCGACAAACTGGAAATCGGTTCTGCCGACAATCCGCTGCGGCACAAGCCTGTCATTTTTCTCGCGCGGAACCCTCTGGATGTCGCGGTCTCTTGGTTTTTCCAGTTTACCAAGCGGCAATCGGCGCCGAAACAAGAGTTGATCAATCAATCGATCGAGCGGCCGATCGATCGGCGCTCCGTGACGATGTGGGAATTCGTGCGCGAAAGCGAGATCGGCCTACCGTCACTGATCGACTATATGAACCGCTGGGAACGCAATGTGCAGGCGCTGCCGAAAGGCAAGGTCATGCCATACGAATATCTCAGGAACGACGCCGTCGGATTTCTTCGGGATCTCGGTGAGCATATTGGCGATCCGTTCACGCCCGAGGAGATCAAGGGGGCCGTCGAGTTCGGCAGCTTCGACAATCTCAAGCAGCTCGAGGGTCGGGGCTTTTTCAAGCAAGGCGGCATGGTCCGGCGCAATGCCAACGATCCGGACAGCTTCAAGGTGCGACGTGCCAAGATCGGCGGCTATCGGGATTATTTCACGCCGGAGCAGACGGCCGAACTTGAGGAGTTGGTCAATACCCGGCTGTCGCCAAGTCTCGGCTATACCCCGATTACCCCGGCCCCGGTGCCGGCGGAAGCGGCTTGAACCCGGACCAGGGTACGGTTCTCGAGCCGGCAGCAATCGAGACGAGCCTGGCGACCACGCCGAAAACCTGGGTGCTGCTGGGCGACAAACGCGGCGATAATGGCCAGGTCGAGGCAATCGTCGCGGCACTCGATTGGCCGGTCACCCGCATCGACCTCACCTGGCGCAAGCCGTTCGATCTCGAAAAGCCGAAGGTCCGGCCGACGCTGGATCATTTGGATCGGGACGCTTCGGACACATTCGGACCACCTTGGCCGGACCTGATCATCACGGTCGGACGCCGTCCGTCCATGGTCGCGGCCTGGATCAAGGAACAGGCGCAGGGGCGCACGAAAATTGCCCTGTTCGGTAAACCCTCGGGTTTGATGGAAAGGTTCGACCTCATTATCGCTACCGGCGAATCGCAGATGCCGCCAATGGATAAGGTAGCGATGATGCAGATGCCGCTGATGCGGGTCGACGACAATGAGGTCCGGCGCGAAGCGAACTTATGGCGTGACCGATTTAGCGGCCTTGCGCATCCCCTGATCGCCATTTCTATCGGCGGTCCGACGGGCCCCTACGTCTATGACGAGGGACTTGGCGATCGGCTACTGGCCTATGGCATGGGGGTTGTGGAGGCGTTGGGCGGTACGCCCTACTATGTCACCAGCCGACGCACACCCAAGGCTTTGACAGCTCAGCTCGCCGCCGGATTGGACCGCAGGGCGAAGCTCTACACCTGGGATCCGGCCAACGCCGAAAACCCCTACAAAGCGCTTCTCGGTCTCGCCGATGGGTTCGTCGTCACGGGCGACAGCATTTCGATGATGGTCGAGATCGTGCGGCTTAAGCGGCCTCTCAAGGTGTTCCCTCTGCCGATGACGCTTTGGGCGCGGGTCGACCAGTTGCGCCGGTACGTTGCCGTTCGTGTGTTTGCCCATGAACTTCACGGCAATGAACAGGCGGTGTGGCGACGGCGTCTTGCACAGCTTCTGTTCAAGCTCAATATCCTGCATCACACGAGGGATTTCGAAACGTTCCGGCAATCCTTGATCAGCCAGGGCCTGGCCACGGCTCTGGCAGGCCCGTTCGCCCCACCGACGGGCCTGGTCGCGGATGACGCCGGCGCGGCGGCCCGCAGAATTGCCCGATTGATGGATTCATCGACGGGTCAGAGGAGAATTTAATGGCACTCGCGGAATCACGCCTGGGTACTGCGGAAGCATCGACCTTCGATCTCTTCGACTACGATCGCCTGGCGGCGACCGATCGAACGAGGAAGCCATTCAACTTCCTCATCGTGCCGAACTTCATCAAATCGGATGCGCTGGAGGCTCTTAACCGCGATTATCCGAAGCTGCCGGGTGCCGGCAATTACGGCCCGGAACGCTTCGAGAGTGGCCCTAGCTTTCAAGCCCTGCTCCAGATCCTGCGAAGTGTCGATTTCGCGGAGCGCATGGGCGCCAAATTCGATATCGACCTCAAAGGCCTGGATCGGACGATCACGGCGCGAACCCATTGCGAAAAGACCGATGGCCGGATCCATACCGACCATTCGTCGAAGGTCGTCACCATGCTGCTCTATTTCAATCGCGATTGGCCGCACGAAGGTGGACGGCTGCGGATGGTCAATTCGGCGAGCGATATCGAGGACTACGCAGCGGAAGTGATGCCGGCAGCGGGTACGCTCCTGGCCTTCAGGCGAGCCGACAATTCGTACCATGGCCACAAACCTTTCGAGGGTAAACGGCGCATGTTGCAGATGAGCTGGGAGCATGGGCGGCGCTTGAATCGCGGCTTGCGCGATATCACCAAGCCTGTTCGGCGGATTTTCGGGCTGAGCTGAGCTCCAAGCCAGGGAGTGGCCATCCGCGCGAAATGAGAAGGCTTTCGCGCCGCAATCTGAGGCTAGGCTCGGGCCTCGTGTTGATGGCCTTCGCGACGTCGCATTTCCTCAATCACGCGTTCGGCCTGATTTCTCTCGATGCGCTCAGAATGGCTTCAGGCGCGTTCAGGGTCTGGCATAGCAATGTTGGCGCCATCGTCATCGGCGCCGCATTACTCACTCATGTGACGCTGACCCTGCAATCGCTTTGGTCGAAGCGCAGCGTCGAGATGCCGATCTGGCAGTGGGCTCAATTGACGCTCGGTTTGATGATTCCGGGTTTGCTCGCCTTGCATTACGCGGGCACCCGTGGGCTCCAGACATTATGGCCCGAAACTCAGGTCGGCTATGATCTCCAATTATACCTGATCTGGCCGGGATCGTTTCTTCAGCAAAGTCTGTTGTTGCTAGTGGTCTGGGTGCACGGATGCATCGGCCTGCACTTCTATTGGCGGCTCAAGACTTGGTATCCGTGGGTGGCACCTTGGCTCATGGGTGTCGCCGTGGCCGTTCCCTGCCTGTCGCTTGCCGGCGTGGTGAGCGCGGGTCGGGCTCTGCGCGATCTTGTTCGCAACGATCCCGAAGCGTTTGGGGGAATGCAGGCAATACAGGATTGGCCTGAATTTTCCGAATTCGCGCCAATCTTTCTGATGGAGCGGATCGTCATTTGGGGCTTTCTCGGCATTCTTGTCTTGCTCCTTACCCTGCGCCTCCTTCGCTACTTCCTTAAGGAGCGACACAATACCGTTCGGGTCGGCTATGTCGGCGGTATTGATGTGCGCGGTCCCAAGGGCTCGACGGTGCTCGAGATCAGCCGGCTTGCAGGCATTCCGCACGCCTCGGTATGTGGCGGCAAGGGTCGCTGCTCAACCTGCCGCGTTCGTGTCGTCGAAGGTATCGACAGTTTGTCGCGGGCGAGCGCCGATGAGGAGCGGGTGCTGCGCCGGATCGGTGCGAGTGTCGGCGTCCGGCTCGCCTGCCAGATTCGCCCGACGCACTCGATCACGGTCGAGCCTCTGCTGCCGGCCGATGTCGGCGCCGCTGACGCCCGCCGGCAGGGTGATGTCGCCGAGGGCATGGAGCGTGAGATCGTCGTGTTGTTCGCCGATCTTCGCGGCTTCACGCAGATGTCGGAGGGACGGCTGCCTTACGATGTCGTCTTCATCCTCAATCGCTATTTCAAATCGATGGGGCAGGCGATCGAGACGTCGGGCGGACGGGTCGACAAGTTCATCGGCGACGGCATCATGGCGTTATTCGGCATCGAGACGACGCCGGACCAGGCGGCGCGGCAATCGCTGAATGCCGCACGAGCGATGTCGTCTGCGCTTCATGCTCTCAATATCGATCTGCAGGGCGAACTGCGCACGCCGCTGAAGATCGGCATCGGTCTGCATATCGGCCCCGCAATCGTCGGTCAGATTGGATTCGGCAATGCCTCCGGTCTGACCGCGATCGGCGACATGGTAAACGTTTCGAGCCGGCTCGAGACCATGACGAAGGAGTACGGCGCCGAGGTCATCGTTTCCGAACCGTTGATCGAGCGTGCCGGCCTCGAGGCCGATTTCGGGCGCCGGGAAACCGTCAATGTTCGCGGCAGGGAAACCGTTCTCGCCGTGAGAATAGCGATTAGTGGCCAGGACATTCCGCAGCCGCCGCCCGCAGCGGTGGCTTTTGCGCTACCGAGGCTTCGTGCTTCGGCTCCCTGATGCACCGTTCGGGGATCGGCCTCTGGGGATTAGCGGGCAATCGATGCGGGCGAATGTCGCAACCTTTCTTCCCCACATCGGTTCATGGTGTGTTTCGAGGGAGAAATCGAATGAGATATTCACTAGTTTCAGTGCTGGCTTTGCTGCTGGTTGCGGCCTGTGGTGAAAGTCGTTCCGATCGTGCTATCAGCGGCGGCGCCATCGGTGCGGGGGTCGGCGGAGTTGTCGGCGCCGTGACAGGCAGTCCTCTCACTGGTGCGGTGCTCGGCGGTGCAGCAGGAGCTGGAACCGGAGCACTGACGGACGAAGACGACATCAATCTCGGCGATCCCGTATGGAATCGCGGCGATGATGACGATGATGATGATGATGATGATGATGACGAAGGCTTGTTCAACTAAGCCTGACTAGTGGCGTTCTTGCAGTTGGCATCAACCGGCGTCGCGGATTCTTGGTGAACCCGCGCCGCCGCCATAGCCGAAAAGCGGCGTGTGGACGTCGCGCAGCATACCGTCGATGATCGCCAATTGCTCGGCGGTGAAGTCGTCGCGATAGCCGCCAACTTTGGCTCTTCGGACCTTGTAGGAATCGGGCTGCCCCGCTTTTCCGGGCCGAAGTCGGGCACCGCTAAGCCAGAAGACTTTTTTGTCTTCCAGCTTCTTCATATTGTCGTAGGCGGCGTAGTCGACCGCATCCTTGATTTCGTCGTCTGTGGGTTTGTGGCCGAGGAAAACCAGCGCCCGCCGCAAGGCCGCACCGGGTTCGACCCGCATGTCCTCATAGTGAATAGTGATGGAATCCTGGGTTTTCGGAAGCTCGTGCTCCCAGATCGAGAAAAATCGGATGATTTCCGGCAGGCCGACATTCTGATCGAGCATGAAGTCGAACAAGGAGAGATCGGCGCCGTGCGGCGGGTAGTTGTTGAGCCGTTTCTTGATCGGCAGCATGCGGTGTTTCCATTGATGATATTGCGAAACCGCAATATCGCGCGGATCGCGCACCAACATGACGATGCGCTTGCCGTGAAACTCGCACTTGTCCCGCCAATTGCCGGTGTAGTTGCGCAGATAATTGCCGTGAGTGAAGAAAACGCGTGGAATTTCCGGGTTGATGCCGTGGAGATTATCGAATTCGAGCATTCGGCCGGCGGCGATGCCAAAACGCTTTTGGTAGTAGCGAGACAGCATCACCCGAAACCAGGTTCGCCCGCTCTTGCCCCAGGACATCAAGACAGCGTCCGCCCGTTGCAGCTTATGGTTCTCTTCATGACCACGCAGCCATCGGTCTGCAGCCTTGCGCTGCGGCCAGGGCAGGACCACGAGCGTCGATCCCAGAACATGGCGGACGGCGTCACGCCAAAGCGTACTCATCTCTTTTCCTCGATTGCCGGCGATTACCTGGTTTGCATGGTTGGCGAACGGGCGCAGGCAGACCATTTAGCAGCCGGGTACAGAAACCCGTCGCCGATCACCATTCACTGATAGCAGAAGCATGATCTATCGTTTGTTTCGAGCCGGCTCAATTCGAATATCCGTTGTGGCCGCATTGACGTGGCTGACCGCGACGGGAACCGGATGGTCCTACGATTTGACTCCACCCTGGCCAAACGGCAGAGAATTGGCGCAATTCCGGTCGGAGCCTGTGAGCTTTCCGAGCCACAGCCCTTTCGCTCTGAACGACATCGCAGGTGCCGATGAAGTGACCACAGCTCAGGGGCTTTTGTTCATGCCGGAGGTTGAAGAGGCCCTCGCTCCTTTTCCGGCAATCGTCATGCTGCACGGTGCGGGCGGCATCATGGAGGCGCGCGAACTCACTTACGGCCGCCAGTTTGCGGCCATGGGCGTGGCGGCATTGGTGATCGATGTCTTCGGTGCGCGGCGGGATCTGGCGTCGAGCTTCACTGAACGGCTGCTCAATATCACGGAAACGATGTTCCTTGCCGATGCCTACGCGGGGTTGGAGTTTCTCGCCTCCATGCCGGAGGTCGATGGCGGTCGGATCGCGCTGATCGGCTTTTCCTATGGCGGCATGGCGGCCACCTACGCTGCGCATGAGCAGGTCGCGGTGGCATTCGCACCCGAGGATCGAGGGTTCGCTGCCCAAGTGGCGTTTTATGCACCCTGTATCGTGACCTTCGACAGTCCGGAACCCAGCGGCGCGCCCTTGTTGATGCTCTATGGCGATCGGGACGAGATCATCGACATCGAGCGATGCGAGGATACGAGGGATGCCCTCCGCAATCGCGGCGGCGACGTTCAGTCTGTTATGTTCGAAGGCGCCTTTCATCAGTGGGATGGCTGGTCGAGCGGCGGACGCCGGCTCTCGCGAGGCCTCGCCGACTGCAATCTCCGCGTAGAGGACGATCTCGACGTTCGGGACGCGCGCACTGGGATGCCGATGAGCGCCGTGTGGAACAGAACCTTGATTCTGGGACTGTGCGTTGACGATGAGGGCTATGTCATCAAGCGCGATGACGCGATCCGGGCTCGGTCGAACGCGGTCCTGGCCGACTTTTTAACCAGGTCCTTCGACGCTGCCGTCGACGGGGGCTAGCCCCCGGCCTCGAGGTGGGCTATCGAGATGCTACCGGCGAATGTGATGCCGAAGTGTCACGTTCGGCATCTTGCGTTAAATTCCACACCGTATTCACAGAAATCAGCATTTGCGACCAAATCTCCTGAAGCTCGCTCCTGAAGCATGAGCATTCTTGCCATCCTGCGGGCACTATTCGCTAAGCCGATCAGTCTCGACAATCGTTTAAAGGCGATGCCCCTCGAGGATCTGCCCTGCGAGAAACCGCTGCAAATCCGCTGGAACAAATGGCAAGTGCCCTATATTTTCGCCGAAACCGACGAGGATCTGGCGCTCGGTCTGGG
This sequence comes from Geminicoccaceae bacterium, assembly GCA_041750975.1. GTDB lineage: Bacteria > Pseudomonadota > Alphaproteobacteria > Geminicoccales > Geminicoccaceae > JBGSYN01. Next base: position 22,886 of record JBGSYN010000182.1, read on the forward strand.
GCTCGTCCACGCGCATCTGCGCGGCACCCAGCTTGCGATGATGCAACGTTTGACTCAGGGTAGGCTCAGCGAGATCGGCGGGCCGATGCTCCACGAACTCGACCGGACCTTGCGCCTGATCGGTTTCGGTGCGGCGACGGATGAGTGCATTGCGTCATGGCCCGAGGAAAGCTGCCGGCTGGTGGATGCCTATTGCGTCGGCCTCAATCACTATGTCGCAACCGCCTACCCCAAGCACGCGCCGCCCGAGTACCGGATGATCGGCGTCGATATCGAACCCTGGCAACGGGCGGACATCGTCCGTTGCGGTCGGCTGGCGGCCACCGATATCAATTGGGTCGTCTTCCTCGGTGCGCTCGGTGAGCGCCTGCGGCCCGATTTCGCCAGAAGATGGAAAAGGATGCGTGAAGCCGGCGAAATGGAGCCGGAAATGTTTGCCAAAGAGGCCGAGGGCGGTATCCGGGCGCTCGATGAAATGTTGCTCGAAACAGCCCGAGCCGGAAGCAACAGCGCCTCGGTCGCGCCGCGTCGATCCGAAAGCGGTGCGGCGATGATCTCCAACGATCCTCACCTCAGCCTCGCTTTGCCCAACCTCTGGCTCATTGGTGGCATCAAATCGCCGAGCTTTCATGCCGTCGGCATGATGATTCCAGGAACACCGTGCATGCCGCTCGGCCGCAACCATCGGATCGGCTGGGGCGGGACCAATTCGCGGGCGGCGAGTACCGATCTCTATGACGTTTCGATGTTGCCGCGCGACCAGATCAAGAGCGAAAGCGTGACGCTCAAGACACGATTCTGGCGCGACAGGAAGATCACGCTCCGGCGCTCGCCGATGGGGCCGATCATCAGCGACAGCCGCTACTTCAAGGCGAGGCCGGGCGAGGAACTGGCGCTTCGCTGGGTCGGCCACGGCCCGAGCGACGAACTTTCGGCCTTGCTCGGGATCATGCGCGCGTCATCGGTCGAAGGCTATCGTGCCGCCTTCGAGACCTATGGCGTTTCGGCGCAGAACATGATGGCGGTCGATGTCGAGGGTAATATTGGCAAGTTTCTCGCCGGCTGGATGCCTCGACGGGACGAAGCCTGGCTCAAGGACGACCTGGTCCATCGCGCCGACGATCCGAGCCATGACTGGCAAGGCGTCGAAAAGCATACCGAGATGCCCTGGGTCTATAATCCGCCTGAGGGATACATTGCCTCGGCCAATGACCGCCCGGACTACGTCAAGCGAACCGTGGGCTTCTTCTACAGCCCCAAGGACCGGGTCAACCGGATCGCCGAATTCATCTGCCGCAAGGCGAAGGTCGGTATCGAGGATTTCGCGGCCTTGCATCGCGACGCGCATTCGAGCGAGGCGGAGATGATGGCCCGGGAGCTTTTGATCGAAATCGATCAGCACAGCTTCACGAACCCCGAAATCATCGGCCTTATCGAGCGGTTGCGGGATTGGGACGGCTCCTACCTGGCGACATCCTCGGGTGCGGTCGCGTTCGAAGTCATCGTCTATCACCTCGTATCGAGCCTCGCCACCTGGCAGGACGAGAACAAGAAACCCGCTCGCCTCGCCGGACAGTGGGGTGCTCTGAAGAAGTTTCTGGTCGCCGATCTTCGGGCCTTGTCACCCGAGGACCATCTCCGGACGCTGGATCACGTCATGATGGAGGCCGCCCGCGATGCCGTGCAGTTCGCGACCTGGGGGGATATGCATCGGGTTCGTCTGGCCCATGTGCTCAGCAACATTCCCGTGATCGGCCGGCGTTTCGTCATCGACGAACCCGCCAGCGATGGCTCGAGGGAAACACTGATGAAGCGCGCGCATGGCCTTGTGCGAAGCCGGCATACCGCCACTTACGGTGCGCAAGCGCGGCAAATTTCGGATATGGCGGATCCCGATCGCAATTATTTCGTGCTGTTCGGCGGCCAGGATGGATGGATCGGCAGCGAGAACCAAGCCGATCAGGCGAAGCTCTGGAACGATGGCGGCTACATGCGGTTGCCGCTTCGCGAGGAAACCGTCGCCAAGGAATTCGACCGCGTCCAGCATCTCAAGCCTCGCAAGAGATGAGCCGCCGGCAATCCGGCATTATCACAAAGTCGTAACGCCAAGGCGCTAGAGAGATTTCAAGCGCCTGGCGTTGAGATGAAATTTCTGAGGGTGATCCGATTGAATGAGGTTTCGGGCGGAAGCGAAACCGTCCTTTCGAATGCCCGGTTGGTGCTGGGCGAGGAGATCGTCGACGGCAGTCTCGGTCTGCGGGGTGGCGTCATCACCGCCGTCGAGACCGGTTCAAGCCGCTTGCCGGGGGCATTAGATCTCGACGGCGATTTCCTGATCCCAGGGCTGATCGAACTCCACACCGATAATCTCGAAAAGCATTACATGCCGCGCGAGGGTGTGGTCTGGGATGCCGTTTCCGCCGCCATCAGCCATGACACCCAGATCGCGGGCTCCGGCATCACGACGGTCTACGACAGTCTGACCCTTGGCGCGGCGCCGGGTTGGGATGCCCGGGCCGAGACCGTGGCGCCGATGATCGAAGGCCTCAAATCGGCGCTGGCTCATGAAATGCTAAGGGTCGATCATTTCCTGCATCTCCGCTGCGAAGTCACCCATCCCAATATCGCGCCGATTTTCGAGAGCTTCGTCGAGGATCCTCTGGTTCGCCTGATGTCGCTGATGGACCATGCGCCGGGCGACCGCCAGCAGCCCGATATCGAGCGCTATCGCCGCTTTCTCTATCGGACCTGGCGGGACAGGGAAGCCGTCGATCATCATATCGATCGGCTGGTCGAGGGCTCGAAACTCTATGGGCCCGACAATCGCAAGCAGCTGTCGCGTCTGGCGCGATCGCACCGGATCCCTTTCGCCTCGCATGACGATGCCAAGCTCGTCCATGTCGAGGATGCCCATGGGCTCGGTGCGACGATCAGCGAATTCCCGACCACGCTCGAAGCGGCGGAGGCTGCCGATGAACGTGGCCTCGCCGTGTTGATGGGTGCTCCCAATCTCATCCGCGGCGGCTCCCATTCGGGCAATATTGCGGCAGGCGAGCTCGCCAAGCGCGACCTTCTCCACATTCTCTCCTCTGATTACATCCCGGCAAGCCTGATCCAGGCGAGCTTCGGGCTGACCGGCGGCGAGTTCGGCATCCCGGTGCCGCGGGCCGTTGCCATGGTTACCCGCAACCCCGCACGCGCCGCCAACCTTGAGGACCGGGGCGAGCTGGCGCCGCGAAAGCGGGCCGATCTGGTCCGTGTCAAAATGGTCAATGAGCGGCCGATCGTCCGCGGCGTCTGGTCGGCCGGCGTGCGGGTGGCCTGATGGCGCATCGGGTTGCCATCTACTACGCGCCGCCGCGAGGCAGTGCGCTCGAGGCGTTCGGCACGGCCTGGCTCGGGCGGGATCATCAAACCGGTGCGTCTCTGATGCAGCCTGCAGTTCCGGGGCTGGATCGAGAACGCGTCAGAGCGCTCACGACATCGCCGCGCCATTACGGCTTTCATGCGACGATCAAAGCGCCGTTCCGCCTTTCGCCGGACACTTCCGTCGAAGATCTGGGCCTGGCCCTGCATGAGTTCTGCAGCAAACGTAACCCCTTCGAGGCCCGCCTGAAGATTGCCTCGGTCGGCGGTTTCATCGCTTTCGTCCTCGCTGGAAATTCCGCGGAAATGCGGCAGCTCGAAGCCGACACGGTCCGGGGCTTCGAGCGCTTTCGAGCACCGCTAGAACAGGATGAAATCGACCGCCGCGGACCCTCCGGTCTTACCGAGCGTCAATCGCGGCAGTTTTTCAGCTTCGGCTATCCCTACATCTTCGAGGATTTCCAGTTTCACATGACGTTGAGCCAGCGGCTCGAGGGCAGCGAGCATGAGGCGATGCTCGAAGCGGCTCGCGATCAGGCTGCGGGGATCGTTGCCGAACCCCATCTATTCGAGGGTCTGGCGATCTATGAGCAGGCGGAGCCCGAAGCCGATTTCCTGGTCACCCACCGCTCTCGGTTCTTGAGATCGGCTGCGTGATCGTTGCGTCGGGTTGCAGCGGAAGCGGGTTCGTGAAATACGGAATGGGCATCGGGTTGGGTGGCACTCACCCGCCAACTTCCGCGAAGAAGGAGGGGAGCGTTGAACAAGGTTTTTCTATCGACGGCGGCTGCGACATCGCTGATTGTGAGCGCCGCTTCGGCGCAGGATCTGGTCGTGTGGCACGATCTCGGCGAGAACGGCATCAAATGGTTCGAGGCGCTGAACGAGCTCTACTCGGAGCAGAACCCGGATGTCAGCATCACCTCGATCAACTATCCGACCGATCAGTGGATCAGCAAGAGCATTGCTTCGCTGAATACCGACACGGCCCCGGATCTCCTCTTCAACAACTACGAGCGGGTCATTCGGGTCCAGAACCAGACCGACAAGATCCTCGATCTCACCCCCTACTTGCCGGCTGGCGCCAAAGAATATCTGAGCGAAGGCGATCTGCAGGTCGCAACCTACGACGACAAAATGATCATCTTCCCGATCCAGCGCGTGCAGATGGCGTTCGGCGTACGTTCCAGCTGGCTCGAGGCCGTCGACGAGGAGTTCCCGCAGACCTGGGACGATGTGCTGCGTGTCGCCGAAAAATTCACGACAGCCGATCCCGACAATAACGGCGAAAGCGACACGTTCGGCATCGCCATCGAGGCCGCCAATCCGCGCGATCTGATCCACATGCTGGATCTCTATACCTTCGGGACCGGCCTCCGGCACACCCTGGTCGACCCCGAAGGCAATGTCGTCATCGCCGAACCGCAACACAAAGAAGTCCTGATCGAGGTCATGAAGCTCTTCACCGACTACGGCTATGTTGCGCCGGATTCGGTCAATCATAGCTTTCAAGACATGTATCAGGTGATCGAGGGCGGGCGTGCCGGTATGTTCCGCGTCGGCGATTGGAACGTGAAGAAATGGGATGCCGAAGCCATCGCCGGCGACTTCACCATCGGCACCTGGCCGGCCTTTGAGGGTACGGAAGATGCCGCGGTCGTGGTCGGCGGCATGCGGGGTGTTGCGGTTCCGACCAACTCTCCCGAACAAGAGGCCGCGATCGCGTTCGCGCAGTTCATGCTCTCACCCGAAGCGCAAAAGGCATCGTTCGCCAATATCGGTTCCTCGGTGCGTTCCGATTTCGACATGACCGACATGGGTCTGAGCGAGAACCAGACGGCCTTCGCCGATCCTCAGTACAACCTGAATGCCTATGATTTTCCGGAAAGCATTCACACCTGGTATCCCGAAATCGAGGCCGAGTACCACAAGCGTTTGCTGGATGCGATCGCCAACCCGCCCGAGGATTGGAACGCCTATGTCGATGAGCTCGCTGCGGACATGCAGGCCCTGGTCGACGAGAAGCAGGGGTGAGCCTCGAAGCCTGTGGAGTGCGACATGAGTGAGCTCACGATGCCGTCGTTCGAAGCGAGCACGACAGCAGAACTACCGCCCGAGGGCCTGAGCGACATGCTCGAAGCCCTCTGGTGGGTGCGGAAAGGGTCGTGGGAGAAGGCGCACAATCTGGCGCAAGCCCGGGAGGACGCGACCGGAGCTTGGATTCATGCCTACCTCCACCGCGTCGAGGGCGACCAGGGCAATGCCGGCTATTGGTATCGCCGCGCCGGAAGGCCGGCGGCAACCGGCGGTCTCGATGCGGAATGGCGAGCGATCGCAGCGGAGCTGATCAGCGGCGACGGCTGAGCCGCATCATGCTTTCGGGGGCCTGAAGGTGGCGCAGGATATCTGGCGGCACCGACTGTTTTACGGTCTGGTCCTGCCCTTTGCTGCCCTGGTCATCGTCTTCGGCCTCTGGCCGATCGTCCAGAGCATTCAGGTCTCGTTCACCGAGAGCTACACGGCCCTCTCGCCGGAACCGACCTATGTCGGTCTTGCCAATTTCCGCAAGATTTTCGCCGATCCCTACTTCCGGAGTTCGCTCGGGCTGACCCTTGGCTACACAGCTGTTTCGGTTGTGGTGAATATCTCCTTTGCGCTCGGCTACGCCCTGCTCTTGGGCGGCAGCCTGATCAGCTGGGGCAATGCCTTCTTCAGGCTTGCCATCTTCCTGCCGGTGATCGCCCCCGACGTCGCGGGCTTCATCGTCTGGAAATGGATGTACAACCAGAATTTCGGCGTCGTGAACGAGGTCCTGACCAGCCTTGGCCTGCCGGCCTTCGGCGGCATCGCCGATCAGCACAGCGTCTTCTGGGCCCTGGTCATTGCCGAGCTCTGGAAGCATGTCGGCTTCTACACCATCATCTTCCTGACCAATATGACGCTGCTCGATCCGAGCCTCGAGGAACAGGCGCGTATCGACGGCGCCAACCGCCTGCAGCGCTTCTGGCATGTGATCATCCCGCAGCTCCGCCCGGCCATCACCGTCAACACGGTCTATGCGGTGATCCAGTTCCTGAAGACGTTCACGGTCGTCGTCGTCATGACCAAGGGCGGGCCGAACTTTTCGACGAATTTCGTCAGCTATTACGCCTATCAGAAGTTCGACCAGGCGCTCTATGGCGAGGCCTCGGCGATGGCGACAACACTGTTCGTCATCGTCATCATCGTCGCCTATGGCCTCTATTATGCCAATGAACGAGGCTCGCGATGGCAACGAGCCTGAGTGCCGGGCCGATCGGCCGGATTGCGGCCTATGTGACGGCAACCGTGGTCTCGCTGGCGTTTCTCTATCCCTATTACTGGATGCTGGTGAGCAGCTTTCGCGATACCGAAGCGATCCTCACCGACCCGCTGCGGCCGCTGCCCGAGACGTTCGATCTCGAGGCGTTCCGCAGCATCGGCGAGATCGGCGGCGTGCCGCTGACGACCTTTCTCATCAACAGCCTCTGGATTACCGGCGCCTCGACCGCGATTGCCATGATCGTCACGGCACTGGGCGCCTATGCCCTGATGCGGAAACCCGGTCTTCCTGGCTTCAAGCTGATCCGCTTCGGGTTTCTGCTCACCATCATGTATCCCTACATGCTGCTGGTGATCCCGGTCTATATCGTGATGTTCTATCTGGGCCTGCTCGGCACCTATACCGGCATGATCCTGTTCTTGAGCCTGGGGCCCATTCAGTTCTTCCTGTTCGAGCAGTTCTTTCGGACCTTGCCGCGCGAAATGATCGAGGCTGCTCTGGTCGATGGTGCGACCGAGATGCAGGTGCTCTTCCGCATCGTGCTGCCCGTCGCCTGGCCGGTCGTCGGCACGGTGACGCTTGTGACTTTCCTCCTGAACTGGTCGCAATGGTTCCCGGTGCTGGTCATTTCCACGACACCGCACACCTATACGCTGCCGGTGGCGCTGCTCTCCTTGAACAGCCAACTCGGCGTCAATTTCCAAGGCATCATGGCGCTCGCCACCCTCACCACTCTGCCGGTCGTGATCGTCTTTCTCCTGACCCAGCGCCGCGTCATGCAGGGCATCGCCGCAGGGTCGGTGAAGGGTTAGGCGAATTCTACTTTAGGTTTTCAATCATGGCGCTAGTTCGCGCTTTTGAGTTGCGGCATCCTGCCTCATGATAGGCAAATCCACTTAGCAGCATTCGAGCGCAAGCGGTAAGCTTCAACCCTCATATAATGACATAAGTCATTCGGCACCTTGGCGATGTCGGGCTCTCAACGATCGTTGGCAGCGGGAGGAAGCATTGCCGATCACGGATGAACATCTTGGCGATTTGATCGAGCGCCTCAAGCGGATCCCCATGCTCACTGAGCTTCTCTGGTGCTCCGAAAGGCCGAAAAAACCACGCTGCTCCATCACCCGTCTCCCCAGTCACATCCAGGGAGATTGAACCAGAAACTCACTCAACACGGTAGGTAAATGCGGGTGTCCAGCTTCGCGCCATTGGAGGCCTGCGAACGCCGATTCCGCATGTTACTGAGACTTTTCGGACAGAATCATGTCCAGTTCTGGGAAAAGACAGCACTGGCAAGAAGCGATGGAAGGCGTTTCATTGTGCTAAAGCGACACAATAATTCACGCAATCGCTTCGCGTGGCCCGAGCGCACGGCTGAATGGCGCGATAATCCGCTATTGCGGATCGGGACTTATCGCGGGTGCGCTCGTGGTCATATTTGGCGAGCGCCTTAGCCGGCCCAAGGAAATTGCCCCTATGATCGTCTTCCCGGCCTATCTCGAATTAGCAAGAGACATTCTTTGCGAGGGCGCGCCCGCATTTGTAGGCATCGGAGAGGAGTTGGCTCAGGCAATATTTCGGCCGAAGAATGCTGTTACGGTACATTGGTAGAAAGTCGTGAAGGACACACTCGCAAGATAAAGCCGCCTGACGGGATTGAAGCGATCAATACCTATCTATGAAACGCTTTCACGCTAGCGGAGTTTCCACTGCTTGCTATTTTGCGAACGCCGATGCTCTTGAAAGCATTCGTATATCGTTTCGTATGCCCAACCTGAAGATCGCCAAACTACATCATCGGAAAGTCCGAAGGCGTTAATCTGCTCCCTTGTACCCCACTCGATCTGCAAGTAGCGAAGTTTACCGCCTTTTTCTTTATGGCGTTCACTCAGCCATTTAATTTGTCGACGCAATTCTGGTAGTTCCTTCCCGATTCCGCTGTTGTCGTGGACGCCGAGCCCTTCGAATTGCGCGAACCGACCGAGTTTCTTGGCGTAGCATTCGCGCGCCTCTCGCAAGTAGCGCTTCCAGCACTCCTTAGCTTTTGTCTCCACGACGCCGATGAGATTATTCAAGAGTTTCTGCGACTTTATGTCGTCGTAAAGACAAAGTAAATCGTGACCATAATCCTCGATGGCTTGCGAGGGATTTTCCTCTAACAAGCAACCTTTCAGCATTAACTCAAACGTATGAGAATAGAGAAAATCGATAGGATGAGAACGGCCAATACTGATCTTTTTCGTAGTGACAGCCTCACAAAGGAAGTCCGCGCTTTTCCCGTAACTCCTTCCCAAATTCACAAAACCAAGACTGTCGGCCATCGATTATACCCAATACAATCAATCGATCTTCTCACAATAATCTAGTTTAATATTGACATATGGACGCGAATAATCAACTTTTACGCGAAGTATTGCCACATTTCATACAAAAAGTAGTCTCATCCCTCGTATCGCAGGATGGCCATCGGAATATGGCCTTTCGTTTCAATATTTGCTCGAACGCTCCGATGTATGATACCTCAAAACCGTAGAGGATTTGTCGCAGCTACTTAACTGACCGAGGGGTTACAGGGGAAATCGCATTTCCCCTGAATTTCGGTGGACGACAACCGCTGCGGTCAGCTGTAGGCGAGGGTGGCGCCGGATTTGACGATCCGCTCCTGGTGTACTTCGACCGGTTTGTAGTCTGGAATGAGCACCGTATCGACACCGACATAGGTGACGTCGGCGGCGTCGTGTGTGAGCACGATCCGCACATAGCCGTTGTGGATGCTCTCGGTCCAGCGCACTTCGTCCATGCCTTCAGCGAAGATCGCGTCGATCCGCTCGACCAGTTCCGGCGGGAAGCCGGCGTCGCGGAACTCGCCCGGCGAGCCGATGCCTGTGGCGCCGATCTCCACGCCCACGGGCTCGCCCTTGTCGTTGTAGAGCTCGTTCGCGAAGAAGTTGTGGGTGTCGCCGGTCAGCACCAACAAATCCTGGGCGCCGGCATCGCGCGCCAGCAAGTAGAACGCCTCCCGTGCCACCGGATAACCGTCCCAGGTGTCGCTGTACCAGGGCAAGTTCCACTTGCCGTTCGGGATCATGTACTCGGCGTCCGGGGGAAACGCATCTTCCGGAATGCCGGCTTCGACGAAGTCCGGCAGCATGAAGCGCGCCATCGGGCTGGCGGAGCCGATCAAGCGCCATGGCTGGCCCTGCTCGATCGAGGCGGCGAGGCTGGTACGAACATGGTCCTCGACTGCGGGCGAGAGCATGCGGCGATCGGGATTGCCCAACTCCTCGACGACATAGCGTTCCCTGTCCTCGGCGGTCTTGAAGCTTTCGAAATCCGGATATGCCGGCTGTTTGTCGCGGCCGGTGTGTCGGGTCTCGAGCGTGATGAGCGAGGCGAGATTGCCGAGCGCGTAGGTCCGCCAATATTCATAGAGCGGCCGTCCCGGCTCCGGATCGCGTATCGGCATCCACTCGAAATAGGCCTGGATCGAGGCATCGCGGCGCGCCGCCCACTCGCCCTCGTCTTCCGGCTGGTGGTTGCCGGCACCGTTCTTCCAAGGGTTGTTGGTGGCCTCGTGGTCGTCCCAGAACGCGACGAACGGGTGGGCCGCATGCATCGCCTTCGACCCGGCGTCGCTTTTGTACTGAGCATGCCGGCGGCGGTAATCGTCGAGGGTGACGATCTCGTGGGGCGGATCGTGCGGTCGGCCGATCGTCTCGCCGACATTGTCACCCCATTCGCCGTCGCCATACTCGTAGATATAATCGCCGGTATGCACGACCAGATCGATCGCCTCATCCTTCGCCATGGCGTCGTAGGCGTTGAAATAGGCGAAGGCGTAGTTCGAGCAGGACGCCAGTGCGAGGCCGAACCGCTCGACATCTCCGGTCGGCAGCGTCTTGGTCCGACCGACCCGCGACGTCGCCTCGCCAAGGGCGAACCGATAATAGTAGGTAGCACCAGGCTCCAAGCCGTCGGCGATAACCTTGACCGTATGGTCGCGCTCGGCCGACGCCGTGGCTTCGCCTTCACCGACGATGGATTGGAACTTCGGATCTGCAGCGATGCTCCAGCTGACGGATTCCGTCTCGGCGTCAGTGGTCACGTGGGTCCAGAGGACGACGCTTTGGTGATCGGGATCGCCGCTCGCAACGCCATGGGCGAAAACCGGATGATCGGTATCCGCGGGCTGCGCTCGGGTCTCGACCGAGAGAATGCCCTGCGAAAGGAAGACGCCGGCACCGGCGATCCCTTTTATTGAATCTCGACGATTTAAAGACATCCGACCCTCCTTTTTATTTGTCGGTCAGGAGATAGCCGATCCGAATTACAGTACGGTGACAGTGTCAGCAGGAGGTGCGCGAGCCACACCGAAGACCATGGGGAAAAGGCTCCGGCTCTCTGGCCGCTTCGGCCAACTGATCGAGGGGGTACAAGGGGAAATCGGATTTCCCCCTGATTTTATGGCTCAGCGGATGACGAGGGTGCCGTGGACGGTGACGGCGCCTTGGTCGTCGAGGCTGAAGGCGACGATTTCCCCGGAGGTCGGGTAGACGCGGGTGAGGGCGGTAACGTTGACCTGGTGGGTGACGAGCATGGTTTTTTGCCCGTCCGGCAGGGCTTCGAACCAGTCGCGGGTAGCGGCCGTTTGTTCATCGCGGAGGCTGCGGCGGCGAAAGAAGGAGTTGAGGGCCTCAAGCTCTTCGACGGGGCCGAGCTCGAGCAGTGCCGCGGTGTCGAGGCAGCGGCACCATTGGCTACTCACGATGCGATCGAAGGCGATGCCTTGCTCTCTGAATGCCGCACCGATGGCGCGGGACTGGTCCCGCCCGGCCTCGCTCAGATTGCGTTGGGTCGAACATTCGCCGAGTGTGAAGTCAGGCGGGTCGCCGGTGCCGGGCGCCGATGCATGACGCATAACGGCATGGACGCCAGGTTGTTGCATCGCTTGCCAAAAGGCCTCGTTCGCCGCTGCCGGCAATGTCCAGAACAGGCAGATCGCGCCGATAAACAGCGGTCTCATTTGAGCTCCCCCGCAACCTGGCCGTAAGCCAGAAGGGCGAACAGGCCCGTCCCCCCCAAAATGTTGCCGGCCCCTGTCGCCAATAATAGGAGGATGCCCTGCAGCAACCCTTGTTGGTCTTCCAGGATCAGCAAGAAGACTTCGACACCACCGACGACGACGTGGGCGAACTCTCCGAGAGCGATGAGGTAGGTCATAATCAGGATGATCAAGATCTGGCTGCCGCGATTGCCGGTCATCATCCAGACCATTGCCGCAACGAAAAACCCGGCCGGAATCCCTTGGAAAAATGCTTCGGTCGGACTGCGCGATGCAAAGTGCCTCGCGACTTCAAGCAATGTCGTGAGCTGTTCCGGTTTGACCACCGGGAGGGCCGACAGAACCCAGGCGGCAATCAGGGTGCCAACCGTATTGGCGACCAGGACAATACCCCAGAGCCGCGCCGTCCTAAGGAGATTATTCCAGCTTGGATGGTCCAGCAGGGGCAAAACCGGCGTGATGGTATTTTCGGTAAAGAGCTGAAGTCGGGCGCAGATTACGAGCAGGAAACCGATGCTGTAGCCGAGCGGAATGATTGCGTCTCTGCCCGGAATCTCGGGGATGGCATCCCTCAGGAAACCCTGACCCAGAAGGGACGCGCTGATACCGAGACCGGCCGCGACGCCGGACCACCAGAGGGACGCCGCGGGACGCTGCATCTCGTCGTCACCCTCCTGCGCCACGGTCGCGTACATCTCGGCCGAAGTTATGCGCATCGGAAGCTCGTGTCCGGTGGAATGTTCTTTAGCCGGCTCAGCCATCGATCTTCCTCGAGAAATGAGAGTGAGAGATCAATGCAACGCGCAAAGCGGCATTTGGTTCAGGTACTGTTCATGCCTTGTGGATATCGGGGCAATCGCCGGCGCGAATGGCCTGCAATAGGAAGGTCATGGGGCTGTGAGGAATTTGCCCGCGCTGAGCCCGGTGACTGAGAACCTTAGCTGGGTCACGGGCGACAGGTATTCCTGACGGAGCCGCGCCGCGTGCGAGCGGCGCCGCAACGCGTTCTTTATTCCTGATCGGTCCCACGGTCGTCACCGCGATCGCCGCGACGGCCTCGGCGCATGTCCTCGGCGGAAAGGACACCGTCTCCATTCTGGTCCCGCCGCTCGACCAGTGCCGCGTAGGGCTCTGAGAACTCCTCCAGGGTGACGATGGCGTCACCGTCGTCGTCGTGGTCCTGGAACCGGTCGACCATCCGCTCGCGCATGGCATCGAGCCACAACGCCTGGTACTCGTCGAGCGTCAATTGGCCGTCGCCGTCGGTGTCGAACTCGGTGATTTGATTGGCGCGGAATTCGTCGATCTCGGCCTGGGTGATTTGGCCGTCCTCGTTGAGGTCAAAGATCTCGACCGTGCCCCAGCCGCCGCGCATACCATGACCCCCGCCGCGGTCGCCGCGATGACCATGTCCCTGTGCCTCGGCGACGCTTGCGAGCGCCATCGTTGTCAGAACGGCTCCCGCAATCGCCAGCGTCGTGAAAGGTCTTATATTCATGATTGATGTTCCATCCATGTCTCGAGTTGACGCCCGAACATTTAGCGCGGTCTCGTAACGGGATTATCGCCAGCAAGCGCTAAACTGTAACGGATGGTAACTCGGCCTTACTCTGCATCCGTCCGCATCGCTTCCTTGAGCAATGCCGATAAGCGGGGAAAGTACCAGTTGTTCGCGGCGACGAGGGTGCCCTTCTCGAACAATGAACCTTCGCCCTCGAGCCGGCCGACGCGGCCGCCGGCCTCGCGAACGATCAGAATGCCGGCAGCGATGTCCCAGGGCTTCAGGCCATATTCCCAAAAGCCGTCCTGACGGCCTGCGGCAATCCAGGCGAGATCGAGTGCCGCCGCACCGAAACGTCTGAGCCCCGCTACATGACTGGCGACATGATCCATCTGCCGGGTGAAACCGTGGGCGCGACCCTCCCAGTTCTGGACCGGCAGACCGCAGCCGAAGACCGCCTGGCTCATGTCACGCCGCTGACTGACGCGGATGCGGCGATCATTCAAGAAGGCACCGTCACCCCGATCCGCAGTGAAGAGCTCATCCTTGATCGGATCGAAGATCACCGCAGAGGTTATCTCGCCATGCTGCTCGAGTCCGATCGAGACGGCGAACTGCGGAATCCCGTGGAGGAAGTTCGTGGTACCGTCGAGGGGGTCGACGATGAAGCGGCTATGCGGGGAGCTGCCTTTGAACTCGCCAGATTCCTCGAGGAGAAATCCATAGTCGGGCCTGGCCTTGCGAAGCTCCTCGAAAATCGTGCGCTCGGCTTGCCGGTCGGCGATGGAGACGAAGTCGCCCGGGCCTTTGAGCGAGACCTGGAGCTGTTCGACCTCGCCGAAGTCACGGACCAGCTGCCGGCCGGCGCGCACGGCGGCGCGCACCATCATTTCGAGGTTCGGGGAGCGGCGGGGCATGTCGGTTCAATCTTGGAGATTAGTCTTTGGCACGCTCGACATAAGCGCTATCGGCGGTCGAGACGACGACACGGGTACCGCGCTCGATATGCGGCGGCACCATGACCCGGACACCGTTGTCGAGAATGGCGGGCTTGTAGGAGGCAGCGGCGGTCTGACCCTTCACCACGGGGTCGGCCTCGACGACTTCGCAAACGACGGATTCGGGAAGCGTCACGCCCAGCGGTCTGCCTTCGTAGGTCTGGACCGAGCAGATCATGCCCTCCTGCAGAAATACCGCAGGGTCCCCGATGAGGGCACGATGCAGAGCCACTTGCTCGAAGCTCTCTTGATTCATGAAGTTGAGATTGTCGCCATCGTCATAGAGAAATTGAAAATCCGCTTCGTCGAGACGAACGCGCTCGACGGTGTCCGCAGCGCGAAAGCGCTCATTGAGCTTGGTGGTATCTTCCACGCCTTTCAGCTCCACCTGTTGATAGGCGGGACCCTTGCCGGGTTTGACATGTTCGGTTTTGACGACGACCCAAAGCTTTTCCTTGTGCTCCAGCACGTTACCGGGACGAATTTCATTGCAACTTATTTTGACCATTGTTCCCTGCGCACGCCACTGATGGCCTGAATGTAAGGTTTCACCACCTCATCCGGTGAGGCAGTGCCTTGCCAGATCGAATTGCCAATAATGATGAAATCGGCGCCAGCTTCGGCCAGGCGGCGCGCCTCATCCGTTGTCGGATTGCCCGAAACCGCGCATGGCAGGACCATAGTCTGACCCCACCACTCACATAGGCCGAGGATCGTCTCGAACGCATCCTCGTCCGCTTCGGCATCCTGACTGAAGAAGGTGACATAGTCGGCGCCGGCCTCCCCCGCAACCACTGCCTGGTGGCCCTCGTCGCCAACGACGACGCCGATGATGAAATTGGGACCCATTGCCTGGCGCATTTTGGCAACGCCCGAAGCGCTTTCAAGCTCACAGCCGTTGACGAAGGATGGAATATCGAGCCGTGAGCCTGGTTCGAGCCTGACAATGAGAGCCTTGCTCACCGTGCTGCACTGAACGCCGACATGCATGAGATCCGGGTGGCCGATCGCCGTTATCACGCCCGCGACCATCCGATCTTTGAGACAGGACAAGGCAGCCAAATCGAAACTCGGGGGCAAATCGAGGATCAGCCGCGCCCGAGCGTCTTCCCCCTCGATCCAATCCTCGTCGGTCGGCAAGCTCAAGCGTCGCCGAGATAGATCTTGATGACCTCATCGAGCAATTGCAGTGCATCCGCTTTGGGCCGGCGGAAACTGTTGCGGCCGATGATCGAGCCCGACCCGCCGCCATCGCGGATCTGGCGGATTTCATCGAGGAGGCCTTGCGTATCCTTGGCTTCGCCGCCGGAAAACACGACGATTCGCTTGCCGGCAAAGCAACATTGCATGATGTGATGGATACGCTCCGCCATGGTCGCTCGAGGCACCTCGGCATAGGCACTTTTTGCGGCACTTATATCGATCATATCCTGGGGCGGTTTGACCTTGATGACGTTGGCACCCATGAGCGCCGCCATGTGCGCGGCGTAGCCAACGATATCGAGCGCCGTTTCCCCGTCCTTGCTGACCTTTCCGCCCCGCGGGTAGGACCAGACAACGGCCGCAAGGCCGCAGCTCTTGGCCTCGCGAATTATCTCCCTGAGTTCTTCCATCATGGCATAGCAGGCATCGGAGCCAGGATAGATCGTGAAGCCGACGCCAACGCAGCCGAGGCGCAGGGCATCCTGGATCGACGCCGTCACCGCCTGGTCGGCCGGGCCGTCGGCAAGACTATTGGCGCTGTTCATTTTGAGGATAGTCGGGAGTTCGCCGGCATAGCTGTCGGCGCCGATCTCGAGCATACCAAGCGGTGCCGCATAGCCGCTAAGGCCGGCCTCAAGCGCCAACTCATAGAGATAATGGGGATCGTAGGCCGCGGGATTCGATGAAAAGCTGCGCGCGGGACCGTGCTCATAGCCCTGATCGACCGGCAGGATGACGAGCTTGCCCGTACCGGCAAGACGCCCCTGCATCAAAAGGCGGACCAGACTGCTCTTCACGCCTGGGCTTTCACCTTCGTACCAGGAGAGAATTTCTCTAACTTTCGGTGTCACACGCATTGGCTTATTCCCTCTTCACAAACGACAAATCCTGAACGCGCTCGTCTCGCACTGATTACACCGAGCCGGGCATTTTACCAAGGCACGAGCGCAGGCGGCTAGCCGCATCATCGTCGATCTGGAGTTCGATCTCCGGGAGGTCGAGGCGCGTTTTCACGGTTCCGCCGAGCTGTTCGAGCATGTCATCGAGCTTTCGATGAATACTTGCATCGCCGCGAAAAAGCAGATGCTTCATGCCAGCGCGAATGGCGGCGAGGGCGGGACCCGCATCTGACCCGACATCAATCCGGACAGGCCAGCCGACGGAGCGCTCGATCTCGAAAATTACAGCCGCCCCAAGATAGGCGGAGAGACCATCGACGGTTACCAGTTCGACCGGGATATGATGCTCTTGCGCAAAACGGCGGGCATCTTTGGCCTGGCGGAGGGTATGAAACCGGATGGACCATGGCGGCCCCTCCGGAGGACTGCCTGTCACCCGCTTCGAAGTGCCGCGACACCTGGCAATTCCTTGCCTTCGAGCCACTCCAGAAAGGCTCCCCCGGCGGTCGAAACATAAGAGAAATCATCCAGCACATCGGCATGGATCAGGGCCGAGACAGTGTCGCCGCCGCCGGCGATTGACTTGAGACGACCGGCCCTGGTCAATTCCGCGGCTGCGGTGGCAATCATATTGGTCCCCTGATCGAAAGGCGTTACCTCGAAGGCACCGAGCGGACCGTTCCAGATCAAGGTGCGCGATGCCTCAAGCTTACCGGTGATCTGTGCAATTGTGCCGGGACCGATATCGAGGATCATCTCATCGGCGCGAACCTCGGAAATCGTGCAGGTGCGAGTGTCGGCTTCTTCCTTGAATTCGGTTGCGACGACCGCATCGCTCGGCAGGACTATTTCGACACCCTTGGTTTCGGCTGCCGCCATGATGGCACGGGCATTGTCGGCGAGATCCCGCTCACACAGTGATTTGCCGACATCCTTGCCTTGGGCATTGAGGAAGGTGTTGGCCATTCCCCCACCGATAATCAGCGTATCCATTCGTTCGAGCAAATGGCCGAGAACTTCCAGCTTGGTCGAAACCTTGGCGCCGCCGATGATCGCAGCCGTTGGCCGCTCGGCTCCTCCCACCGCCGCTTCAAGTGCCTCGAGTTCCGCCTGCATCAGCCGTCCTGCATAAGCCGGAAGGCGGTCGGCGAGACCGACGACCGAGGCATGGGCCCGATGCGAGCAGGAAAAGGCGTCGTTGACATAAGCATCGCCGAGCAGCGCCAGAGCGTCGGCAAAAGCCGGATCATTCCTCTCCTCGCCGCTGTGGAAGCGAAGATTCTCCAGCAACACAATTTGGCCTTCGCCAAGGCCACTGACGATTCGATCAGCCTCGTCGCCGATGCAGTCGCTCGCAAACGCCACGTCGACGTCGCCGAGAGATTTGCCGAGTGCTGCCGCAATCGGTTTCAGGGACATGGCCGGCTGCACCTGTCCCTTGGGTCGGCCGAAGTGGGACAGAACGACAACCTTTCCGCCTTTTTCGCGGAGTTCCCTGATGGTCACGGTAGCCCGCTCGATACGGGTCGGATCCGTGATCTCGCCATCCTGCATCGGTACGTTGAAATCGACCCGGACCAGGACCCGCTTGCCCTTCGGCTCAAGAACCTCAAGCGTCTTGAAGCGCTCGGCCATCATTACCTCCGCTGAACCGACGCCTCACCATAGCGGCCGGTGAGTGTTCAAAGCTGTCCCATGTAGCGTGCAGTATCCACCATCCGGCATGAAAAACCCCACTCATTATCGTACCAGGAAGGCACGCGTACCAGCGCACCTTCAATCGACTTGGTCGACAACATGTCGACGGTAGAACTTGCCGGGTGATGGTTGAAATCGATCGAGACCAGGGGCTCCTCGCAGCATTCGAGAATGCCCTTGAGCGGTCCCGATGCCGCCTCCTGGAGCGCCGCGTTGACGGCCTCCAGAGACGCCGTTTTGGATGGCCGGAAGGTAAGGTCGACCAGCGAGACGTTTTGCGTCGGAACGCGGATCGCCACACCGTCGAGTTTGCCGTTGAGTTCAGGCAGAACCAGACCGACGGCGCGGGCGGCACCGGTCGAGGTCGGGATCATCGAGCAGGTCGCGGCACGGGCGCGGCGCAAATCCTCGTGAAAGACGTCGAGCAGATGCTGGTCGTTAGTGAATGCGTGAATCGTCGTCATGTGACCCTGCTCGATACCGAACGCCTCGTTCATGACTTTGGCAACGGGTGCGAGACAATTGGTGGTGCAGGAAGCGTTCGAGACGACTTTGTGTTCGGGTGTGAGCTTTTGATGGTTGACGCCGTAAACCACCGTCAGATCGGCACCCGAGGCCGGAGCGGAGACCAGGACCCGTTTCGCGCCGGCGTCGAGATGTTTTGCCGCCGTTTCCCGCTTGGTGAAGATGCCCGTGCACTCGAGCACGATATCAATGTCGAGTTCGGACCAGGGAAGATTGGCGATTTCCCTCTCGGAGGTCACTTTGATCGGCCCCTGACCGACGTCCATGGTGTCGCCTTCGAGCTGCACCTTCCCCGGAAAGCGCCCGTGGACGCGGTCGTAGCGCATCAGATGCGCATTGGTTTCGGCCGGTGCGAGATCGTTGATCCCGACGCAAACGACATCGTCGTAGTTGTTCTCGACGATGGCACGCAGGATGTTACGGCCGATGCGGCCGAAGCCATTAATGGCGACGCGTACGGTCATGGCGCAATCCTCCTTCGATTGTTGGCCGATGTTCTGGCGTTAGAGACGGCTTCGGACGCGCTTGACGACCTCGTCCGCCGTGATGCCGAAATGAGTATACAGTTCGGGCGCCGGCGCGCTGGCGCCGAAGCTGCGCATACCCACCACATTATCCTCGCTTTCGACATAGCGCGTCCAGCCAAAAGGTGTCGCTGCCTCGACGGCAAAGTGCGGCGCCGAGCCCAAAACCTCGGCTCGATAGGCGGGATCCTGCCGTTCGAACAGTTCGAAACAAGGTAAGGAAACCACCGCTGTCCGGGTTCCCTCCGACTGCAACCGCTCGCGGGCTTTCAGCGCCACTTGCACTTCAGTGCCGGTAGCAAGAATTGTCGCCTGGCGGGCACCGCCGTCGGATTCGGCAACGAGATAGCCGCCGCGTGCGCTGAGATTATCATTGGTGTGAACGGACCGGATGAGCGGTGCCCCCTGGCGTGACAGGACCATGATCGACGGGCCCGTCTTGTGCTCGAGCGCCGCCAGCCAGCATTCGGCCGTTTCGATGGCATCGGCGGGCCGCAGAACCATGCAGTTGGGCATGGCCCTGAGCGACGCCAATTGTTCGATCGATTGATGGGTCGGTCCGTCCTCGCCAAGGCCGATCGAATCATGCGTGGCGACGACGATAACCTGCTGGCGCATCAATGCCGCAAGGCGGATTGCGGGCCGCGCATAGTCGGTAAAGATCAGGAACGTACCGCCATAGGGCATGACCCCGCGATGCAGTGTCATGCCGGTCATTGCCGCGACCATGGCGTGCTCGCGAATACCATAATTGACATGGCGGCCGGCATAGCTTCCCGAAGAGAGCGCTGTCGTGTGATCCGTTTGGGTAAGGTTCGATCCGGCGAGATCGGCCGATCCTCCGACCAAGGACGGAATCAGTTCGGTCAGGACCTTCAAGACCTCCTGGCTAGCTTTCCGCGTCGCCCAATCGGGCCGGTCCTCGAGCAGATTTCGTTTGAATTCGGCAACCTCTCGTCCCAGTGACGCTGGCAATGTACCCTCGAGAGCACGCTCGAATGCGTCGCGTCGGTCGCCTGGCATTGCCTCGATACGGGATCGCCACGAATCATGTGCTGCCTTGCCGAGGGTGGCGGCGTCGCGCCAGGCCTGACGGATCGAGTCGGGCACGACGAAGGGAGCCTCCTGCCAACCGAGTTCCTTTCGCGTGAGTTCGATTTCGGCTTCGCCCAAAGGCGAGCCGTGCGCCTTTTCCGAACCGCCCCGATTGGGCGAACCCTTGCCGATGACCGTGCGACAGGCGATGAAACTCGGCCTCGGATCGAGTTTGGCGGCATCGAGAGCATCGGATATCGCTTCCGGATCGTGGCCGTCGATCCGATCGGTGTGCCAGCCATAGGCTTCAAACCGGCGCAACGCATCGTCGCTACAGGAAAGATCCATCGGCCCGTCGATGGTGATGCCGTTATCGTCATAGAGAAGGATCAGTCGGCCGAGCCTGAGATGGCCGGCGAGCGAACTGGCCTCATGGCTGATGCCCTCCATGAGATCGCCATCGCCCGCCATGACGAAGGTATGATGATCGACGATCTCGGCGCCGAAGCGTGCCGCAAGATGGCGTTCGGCGATAGCCATGCCGACGGCGTTTGCGATCCCCTGGCCGAGCGGCCCGGTCGTGGTTTCGATTCCTCGCGCATGACCGTATTCGGGGTGGCCCGCGGTCCGCGATCCGAGCTGCCGGAAGTTCTTGATCTCATCGATCGGCATGTCTTCGTAGCCGGTCAGATGAAGGATGGCGTAGAGCAACATCGAGCCGTGCCCGGCCGAGAGGACAAAGCGGTCGCGATCGGGCCACTCGGGATGGGCCGGATCGAACTTCAAGTGGCGCGTGAAGAGAACCGTCGCCACATCGGCGGCACCCAAGGGCATGCCGGGATGGCCCGAATTGGCTTGCTGTACCGCATCCATGGAGAGGGCACGAACGGCGTTGGCGAGATCGTTATGGCTGGGACGGGTTGCAGTCATGGCGCCTGTAAGGTGTGTAGGTAATGAAGGGCGCTGAAACCGATGATTCCGATGCGCCGCCAGAGACTGGCGACTGTCTTGCAAAAATCAACAAAAATTCGCCGCTTCGCCCGTGCCGCGAACCTCGCGCTAGTCTCTTGACGCGCCCAGGTTGATGTGGGAATAAGAGAACAATCACAATGACCTAGCGGGTCGAGTAACGATTTCATGTCAAGTCTCGAGAGCGCCTATCAGCGGTTAGAGCGAGCTGTAGACGGCCTCGCGGCAATAATCGAGGCGCGTTCGGGCCCGGCAAGTGCGGCCGCGAATGGGAGTGCGGTTTTGGGTAGTGGTCTTGCCGAGGAAGTGACCGCCTTGCGCAGTGAGTGCGCGCGGCTATCAAAGGCTCTGCAGGCCGCCGCCACCCGGAATTCCGAGCTCGATCGTGTCGTCGATGACATTCACCGGCGATTGGGAGCTACGATCGCCGATGTCGATGAACTTCTCCGTTAATAGCGTTCGACTGCTTTGGTCCGAGCTCGGAAGGATTGGCGATGCCTGAGGTAAGGGTTTCCATCAATGGGCGCGAACATGTCGTCAACTGCGACGCAGGCCAGGAGTTTCGTGTTCGCAATCTCGCAGCCTATGTCGATGGGCGCGTCAACGAGCTTACCAAGGCCCATGGCGAGATCGGCTATGGGCGGCTTTTGGTGCTGACGAGCCTCCTGATCGCTGACGAACTCGACGACGCTTATTCCGAAATCAAGAGACTGCGGAAGTTGACCCAGGACGACGGCGTCTCCGCCGGCGATGGCTCGCCGGAGAATAAGGAGACGGCTGAAGCCATCGAGAAAATCGCATCGCGTATCGAGCAGCTTGCGGCGCAGCTCTCCACAACCTAATTATATCCATGGTGTCCGCTGCCCGGTGCGTCAGTCATCAAACATTCGCTCTGGGCCTAATACGATCCCATGGGAGCTGTCCCTGTCGAGGCCCTGGTCTCGGTATTATGGCGCCCACCTGCTTAGCAGGCCCAGGGACGTAAACGATGGCAACGGCCAGGGTGGCGGACCCGACACACAATTTTTTCCCGGCATGCCTGCACGATCGAAGGACCAGCTGCGACGCGACTTGAAGGCGCTACGTCATTCCCTTGGCGACCGCAGGTTTTTCCTGGCGCGGTTGGCGACGTGGCGGCTGATGCCGGTCATTCCTTTCGAAAAGTTTCCTTCGGTCGCCATCTTCTGGTCGATTGCCGATGAGATCGACACCGAACCGCTTCGTCTGATCCTGGCCGCACTCGATATCGAGATCGGTCTTCCCCGCATCGTCGAGAAAGGCGAGCCCCTAATCTTTCACCGTTGGCAGCCCGCTGACGAGTTGGTGGGAGGCCCTTTGGGCGTGCAAGAGCCCAGCGCATCGGCATTGAGCTTCTCACCGGACGTGATCATCGTACCGCTCCTGGGGTTCGATAATGACGGCTACAGGCTAGGCTATGGCGGAGGCTTCTACGACCGCACGCTGAGGCTTTTGCGTCAGGGGCCGCGCCACCCGCTCAGCATCGGCTTTGCGTTCGACTGCCAGCGTCTCGACAGGGTGCCGCGCGAATCGCAGGACGAGCCGGTGGATTTCGTTGTGACGGACGCCCAAATCTATCGCTGCTCCAGCTAGGAAACAGAATTACTTGCGCATCGTTTTCGTAGGCGACGTCGTCGGACGGTCGGGCCGGACGGCACTTTTGGAAGTGCTCCCATCATTCAGGAACGACCTCAAGGCCGACGCCGTTATCGTCAATGGCGAGAACGCGGCCGGCGGCTTCGGCATCACGGCCGCCATCGCCGAGGAATTTCTGGCAGCCGGCGTGGATTGCATCACGATGGGCAATCATGTCTGGGACCAGAAGGATCTGATCCGCGCCATCGACGGTGAGCCGCGTATCGTCAGGCCCCTCAATATGGCCATGGGCACACCCGGGCGAGGAGTCCACGAAGTCCGCACGGCGCGAGGCAAGCGTCTGGTCGTCATGCAAGTGATCGGACGCTTGTTCACCGGCATGTACGACGATCCTTTTCGTGCGGTCGCCAACGAATTGGCCAAGCTCAGCCTCGGGGCCAATGTCGATGCAATCCTGGTCGACATTCACGCTGAAACGACAAGCGAAAAGGCCTCGCTCGGGCATCATCTGGATGGCCGAGTTTCGGCGGTCGTCGGGACGCACACCCATATCCCCACGGCCGACGCACGGGTCCTTGCAGCCGGTACCGCATTCATCACCGATGTCGGCATGACCGGCGACTATGACAGTGTCATCGGCATGGTTAAGGAGTATGCTGTCCAGCGTTGGCTCTCGAGCCTGCCGTCCCAGCGTCTGGCGCCTGCTATGGGCGAGGCCACACTTTGCGCCGTATTGATCGATACCGATGACGCAACCGGTCTGGCCCGGTCGATACGTCCGATCCGCAGGGGCCCAGGACTCGAAGCGGCTTGGCCTCAAATTTGATCCGATTTCTTTAGACTCTCTGAAAGCATCATAAAACCAATGACCTATCCGCTTATCCGCATCCGCGGAGGCCATGACAAGCGGCTTCGATCGGGCTCGCCCTGGGTGTACTCGAACGAGCTGGATCTTAATGCCGAAGCCAAGGCACTGCCGCCCGGAAGTATCGTCGGGATCAGCGACGGCCGGCACATGCTCGGCCTTGCCCATTTCAATCCGAACACTCTGGTCGCCGCCCGTATTCTCAGTCGGCGGAATGATTCCAAAATCGATCGAAAGTTTATCGAGCGGCGATTGAAGCGCGCCGTCGCACTGCGTGAGCGCACCATAGAGGCACCTTATTACCGGGTGGTGCACGCCGAGGGCGACGCGCTGCCGGGTCTGATCGTCGATCGCTATGGCGACATTGTCGTCGTCCAGATCAATACCGCCGGTATGGAAGCCTTAAGGGACGATGTTCTCAGCGCGATTGACCGTGTCCTGGCGCCAAAAACAGTTGTTCTGCGGAACGATTCGATCGGCCGCACTCTCGAGGGCCTCGACCGTGAGCCGGTAGTCGCCAAGGGGAAACTCGAAGGACCGGTCGAACTTATCGAGAACGATCTGACGTTCTATGCGGATTGTGCCGCCGGCCAGAAAACCGGCTGGTATTTCGATCAGCGGCTCAATCGCGCATTCGCGAGTCGGCTCGCACGGGGTAAAGACGTTCTCGATCTTTACGCCCATAGCGGAGGTTTTGCCCTTAACGCTTTGGCGAATGGCGCAAAATCCGCACTCGCAGTCGACCGCTCGGCACCGGCATTGGAACTCGCCAAGGCGAGCGCCACTCAACAAAAGGCGACGGAATTCGAGACGAAGACCAGCGAAGTTCCCGCTGCACTCGAGGAACTTCGCGGGGCCAAGCGCAAGTTTGGACTGGTCGTTGCCGATCCGCCGGCATTCGTGCCGACTAAAAAGGATTTGTCGCAGGGGCTTCGCGCCTATCGGAGACTGGCCTCGACCGCTGCGACCGTCGTCGAAGAGGGCGGAATCCTGGCGATTGCCTGCTGCTCGCACAATGTCGGGCGCGATCTGTTCCTGCGCGAAACCTATGCCGGCATACGCGCTGCTGGCCGTGGCGCTTGGCTGGTGCACGAAGCCGGAGCCGGCCCGGATCATCCGATTCATCCGGCATTGCCGGAGACCGGCTATCTGAAGTTTTTTGTGTATGCCCTCGACTGAACCGAACGTTGTAGAAATTCATAGTTGTTTTAAAGGCCTCATAAAAAACCTATAAATTGACGAACTCTGGCTGCTACGGCCAGCGCGTAAGTCAATGTCGAGGTTTTTGGATGGTCGAAGCGCGGAGCGGGCGCGATCCTCTGTTGCGGGCGATGGCGCAACTCGCGGAGCAACTCGAGCAACCGCTTACACTGGGTGAGATCGAGGCCGCTAGCGGCAACCGGCAAGAGCGGCTGACCGCTTTCGATCTCAAACGACTGGCAGAACGGCTCGGCTACCGCGCCGCGGTCTCGCGGGCAAGCCGGCGGCATCTGCGTGATCTGAGGCCGCCTTATATCCTCACCTCGAAAGATGGCGCCACTGCATGGGTGGTTCGGGAACGCCAGGGGGAGCGGCTGATCCATACCGACACCGCGCGCGATCTCGCCTGCGCGACGCCGATCGCGGATCTGGTCACTCGCGCGGACATGGCTATTTCGCTCCGGATCGCGCGGGAATCGCGCAAGCAGGGTCAGCAGCGGCCCGATCTCTGGCGCGACGTCGTCTGGCGCCGATTACGTCCCGCCCTCGGCGAGATCGGTCTCGCCTCGGTCGTGATCAATCTCCTGGCGCTGGCGACGCCGATCTTCATGATGACCGTCTACAATAAAGTCATCAATCACGCCGCCCTTCAGACATTGGACGTGCTGATGGTGGGCATGATGAGCCTCATCTTCTTCGAACTCATCCTGCGCACACTCAGGGGCTACATTACGACCTTTACCGGCGCCAAGCTCGATGCCGCCATCGGCAGCGAGGTGATGCACCACATGCTGCGGCTGCCCTATCGCGTCTTCGAAGCGATGCCGGCAGCACAGATGCTGGAACGCTTGCGGCAGATCGATCAGCTCAGGCTATTTTTGACCAGCAATCTGCCGCTGCTGCTGGTCGATCTGGCATTTGTCGGCCTCTTCGTCACCGCCGTCTTCATGCTCGCGCCGCCGTTGGGTTGGATCACGCTGGCGGCCTTGCCTATCTTCGTTCTCCTTTCGATCCTCGCGCAGCACCGCCAGCAGCGGCTGTCGCGCCAGAATTTTCGAGAGGCTGCCGCCAAAAGTGCCGTCATGGGCGAAGCGATATCGCAGGCCCTTACGGTCAAGGGGCTAGGTCTCGAAGCCGAAATGGAACGGCGGTTCGAAGCGAGGCTTCTGCAGAATGCGCAAACCGGCCTGAATGCCGGACGGGCTTCCAGTCTCGTTGCCAGCCTCGGTCAGGCGCTGCAGCATGTGGCGGCGATTATTCTCGTCTATGTCGGCGCCCGCTTGATTGTCGCCGGCGAATTGAACGTCGGAGCTCTTGTGGCCTCGACCATTCTTGCTGCGCGTGCCCTCGCACCGATGCGGCAGATCGCCTTCGCCTGGCATCAATTCCAGCAAGCGCGCGAAGCCTTCAGCCGGCTGGAGGGATTGATGGGTGAGCGGACCGAAGCATTGAAGGCCGGAGCCGACGAGAAGCGCATTCTCAGGGGCTCGATGGGCTTCGATGGCGTTTCGTTTGCCTATGGCGCGAAGACCAAATCGGCCGTTGAGGGCATCACATTTCAATTCGAGCCCGGCACCATGCTCGGCATCGTCGGGCCGTCGGGGTCCGGCAAAACGACGCTGATCAAGCTCATGCTTGGGCTTGAGGTCCCGACTGCCGGAAAGGTGACGATGGACGGGTTCGATCTCCGGCAATTGCCGGCCGGGACCCTGCGCAGCCAGGTCGGCTTCGTGCCGCAGGATGTCCAGTTGTTCGCCGGCACGATCGCTGAAAACATCGGCATGGCATCCTCGGATCGCGCCTTTTCCCGGATTGTTGCAGCAGCCCGGTTTGTCGGCCTGCACGAATTCGTCGAAAGCCTGCCGGATGGCTACGACACGATTCTGGGCGAACGGGGAAGCGGACTTTCGAGCGGTCAGCGGCAACTAATCTGCATCGCGCGCGCCCTCGTTCGAAATCCGAAGATCCTGGTCCTGGACGAGGTGACCAGTGCCCTGGATCCGGCGAGCGAGGAGCATCTCTTGAACAATCTGCGGCGGGCGAGTAAGGGCCGCACCATCGTTCTGGTCACCCACAGACGCTCGACCCTAGCCATGTGCAACGCCGCCATAGCTCTCTCCGGCGGACGAATCGTCGCCAAGGGCGCGCCGCGAGACGTCCTGGCGACAGAAGCTTCAGTCAGCGCGCCGCACCGGCCCCAGCCCTCCGCATCCGTCGCCATGGGCGCTTGAGGAGGCGATCATGCAGCACGCACATCGAGAGCCCGCAACCGATCTGACCGCCTTCGTCGAGCAGGAAAGCTCACCGGCCTGGCGCACCTTGCTCTTGACGATCTCGCTGCTGCTGGCAGCCTTTTTCTCTTGGATCGGCTGGGCCGAAGTCGACGAAGTGGTGCTGGCGCGCGGCGAGGTCGAGCCCGCCGGTCGGGTCAAGATCGTCAATCATCCGCAGGGCGGCCGGGTCGCGGCGATCGAGGTTCGCGAGGGTGATCGGGTGTCGGCGGGAGATCTGCTGATCCGCCTCGATCCGGCGATCGAAGAAAATCAGCGTCAAGAGGTCAGGGCGCGCTATCACCATGGCATTGTCGAAGTCGCACGGTTGGAAGCGGAACTTGCTAAAAGCGGGCTGAAAGTCCCGTCCGATCTCAGGCACGACCGGCCGGATTTGGTGGCCGGTCAGGATCGCATGCTCGAAGCCAATCTCGAGGCGTTCAAGAGCCAGAATCGGACCTTGTCGGACGTTCTGGCGGCGAAGCAGGGCGAGGTGCAAGCGGCGCGGGCGCAAAGCACCAAGCTGACAAGCAGTTTGGAGCTTTTGGTGCAGCAGGTGGATGCCGTGCGCGATCTAACCGAGCGAGGTTTCTATCCGAGACTGAAGCTGGTCGAGTTGGAGCGCGAGTTGAATGAAACCCGCGGCGAACTGGAGCAGGCGCGTGCCGGTGAGACTGCCGCCGCTTCAGCCCTGGCGGAGGCGCGGAGTCGGCTCGCCGAACATGAAACGAACCGCCGAAGCCAGCTTCTGGCGGAACTCGAAGCGGCCAAAGCAAGTCGAGACGGGATCTGGCACGAGCTTCAGAGCCAGGAAACCAGGGTCGACAATCTTCTGGTGAGGGCCCCGGCCGACGGCATCATCCAGGAGCTTGCGGTAACCTCGATCGGTCAGGCGGTGGCACCACAGGAAAAATTGATGAAGTTGGTGCCGATGGGCGAAGGACTGATCATTCGCGCCGCAATCGAGAACGACGATATCGGACTTATAAGGACCGACATGCCAGCCACGGTCAAGGTTCTGGCTTATGACTTCATGCGCCATGGTACATTGGCGGGCAAGGTCGCGGGCGTTGCCGCAGACAGCCACGCCACGACCGATGGCGAAGATCTCATCTACGATGTCAAGGTAGTCACCGAGAAGGATTATCTCGGCACGAACCCAGGCGAACGGGCCGTGCTTCCCGGCATGATCGTGAATGTCGAATTAAAGGTCGCGGACCGGACCATCCTCTCCTACTTTACCGACCGCATTATCAAGCTACGCGACGAGACATTTCGCGAGGGCTAGCTTGGACGACGGGACGCGGTCAGGCGCCGGTCGCGAAATTCCGGTCATGGCGAATGGCGCCGGTCATGCTTGCGACCACGAGCCCTTCAGGCGTCTTGTCGACAACGAAGGTTCGGTTCTCGAACCCACGACATGAGAACAATATGAAAGCGCCGCTTTCACCGTCGCCAAAATCCTGGGCGAATGCATTATCTTGGTAGCGGTAGCGAATCTGCAGCACGAGTTTTTCGGAGGTGTCCTCAATGACATCCGTGCGGGTGATAGCCTGTAATTCCGGACGCCGGCACATTCCGTTCTCTTCGAGGGCGTTGTCCGCGTAATAGAACCGTATTTTTGTCGCCAGGCCATCATAGCCCGCAAGCTCGCCCTTAAAAATCGAACTCGAGCAACCGGCAAGGAGCAGCGCCAGGATAGTCGTGTTCAAGGTAAAGATGGGTAGGCTGCGCACGCACAATTCTCGCGATTAGGCCCCGGCAACGACTGCACGGGACGGCAGGGCCAGTTCGAAAGTAGTTCCGGAACTATCGGTTTGCAAAAGCTGCGCGTCACCACCATGGGCGCGCAGGATCTCACGGGCGATGGCAAGCCCAAGGCCGGTGCCGTCCCGCTTCGTCGTTTGGCCGAAGGGCTCGAACAGGTGATCTCTAACCTTTTGGGGAATACCACTTCCGGAATCGTCAATCCGAATCTTCAGGCCGCGCTCACCGACAATGGCGCGGATACCGACCTCACCGCCTTGCTCATCGAGCGCCTCGATTCCGTTACGGACGACGTTGAAAAGAGCGCGGAACATCTGTTCGCGATCGACACGAACAATAATCCCCGGATCGATGCTGACCATTAGGTTGAGATTCGGGTTGTCCCCGTCCGCCGCCCGGACGACCTCCATGCCGAGTTCGACGAGCTTGACTGCCGTGGGCGTTAGCTCGAATGGCCTGCTCTTAGCGAAATCGAGCGTTTGCGACGCCAGTGCCGAAGCACGATTCAGGGCCTCGATCAGGCGCGGGGCGGTTTTTCGCACTTGCGGGTCGTCACTGAGCTCAAGGCGATCGGACACCAGCACGGCGCTCGATAGAATGTTTCGCAAATCATGGCTGATCTTGCCGACTGCCGCTCCCAAGGCGGCAAGTCGTGTTCGTTGTTGCAGCGCCTGCCGTAGACCCCGCCGCATCCGCAGCAACTCACTGTCGACTATGCCTATCTCATCCAGACGCCTTCTGGGCGGGGGATCGAGGCTGGCATCTTCAGGATGATGGCGAAATAGCGCCAATTCCTGGGTGATCCTTCGGAGAGGCCGAACGATGAGATAGCGGAGACTCAGAAAGATCAGTGAAGCGATGAATAGCGACAGAAATATCGAGAGGAGAATAATGCGTCTCGAATAGTCGACCATCGCTACATAGAGCGGCGCCTCCGCCAGCACGACACCGACATAATTGCCGCTTTGCTGCGGTGCGGGTCCATACACCCCAATTAGTCGCTCACCGCGATGTCTGAGCGTATCGAATGCACCGATGATGAGATCGAGAGGCGTGCTCTCCTCAAGATTATAGGTCATGGCCACGGGCGCGCGTTTGCCGAGCATCAGTTCCGCCTCGGGGCGGTAAAGTGTAATCGCCAGGGTCCCGGAGTGCTGCAGCAGCGCATCTTCAAGCGGCATGTCGACGTAGTTTTCATTTTCGATGGCCAGAGTTGCGAGGTGCGCTGCCGCGATGCGCTCTTGGAAATACACCAGGCGGAAGCGCGCGATCGATGGCACGAAGATCAGAATTTCGCCGACCAGAACGAAGGCGATTGAAAGTAGCAGGATCTTGCTGGAAAGCCCCCTTCCGGCGGGGGGGCGATGGGCAAGTGGCTCGGACTGTTCTATTTTCCCAACCTCGTCAGCAATGCTCAATTGACGAAGTTTCTAGGCAATTCTGTCGGAGAACAACAGCGCCGGAGATATTGCGGCGGCACTCCGTAGAAATTACGGTATCATGCGAGTTTGACACTAATCGGAGCCGTGCTTATATCGCTATTCGGTCTCGACTAAGACCCCCGAATCAAGGATCAAGCTGTGAAACGGACATTTCAGCCGAGTAATCTTGTGCGCAAAAGGCGTCACGGATTTCGTTCCCGAAGCGCCACGGTTGGCGGTCGCCGCATCCTGAGAGCACGCCGTGCACGAGGCCGGAAGAAGTTATCCGCCTAGAAGAGGGGCGCGGCAGCAGAAGATGCTCGGTCCGGACGCTTTCGACGCTGAAGCGCCGGCATGAATTCTTAGCCGTTGCGCGTGGCCTTTCGCGACCGACACCAAGCCTCGTGTTGCAATGGCGTCAGCGCTCGGATGGCGAGCCGACTATCGGTTTCGGCCTGACCGCGTCACGCAAGGTCGGGAATGCTGTGACGCGAAACCGGGCGCGACGTCGGCTCCGAGAACTGGCGCGTGAACTCCTGCCGGAACATGGTCTGCCTGGGGTTGACTATGTGCTGATTGCTCGACGAGAGACGCCAAAATGTCCATTCGCCAGAATTCGCAACGACTTGACGCAAGCGCTGGCATACGCGGCTTTGCACATCAGGGGCTCGGCATCTTCTTGAGCATACCGATCCATATTTACCGTTTACTCATTTCCCCTATGCTTGGGCCGCGCTGTCGCTATCTGCCAACCTGTTCCGATTACGCCCTGGAAGCCTTGACGAGCCATGGTCCACTGAAGGGCGCTTGGCTCGCGACCAAACGTCTCGCTCGATGTCATCCCTGGGGTGGCAGGGGTTACGATCCCGTACCGCCACAGCGGTGCAGCGATACCTCCTCGAACTAAAATCCTCCGTAGTGAAGCACTGCCCCAAACCGGTTTCTCGAAAAGGCCCCTCTCTCTCATGACAGATCAACGCAACTTGATCTTAGCGATCGTGCTTTCGATCGGGATCATCCTGGCGTTTCAGTTCTTTTACGAAGTGCCGCGGATGGATCAAGCGCAGCAGCAGGAGCAGATGGATCGTGCCCGTTCCAGCCCGACTGCGCCAACGCCGGGTGACACTGCGGCTCCGGGAACATCGGTCCAGATTCCAGGCTCAGCGCCCCCGGGTTCTCTCCCCGTCGAGAGTCCGGAAATCTCTCGAGAGCAGGTCTTGAGCGAAGGTTCACGCGTGGCGGTCAACAACGGCCGCCTGCATGGTTCGCTGCCTGTCGAGGGGGGGCGGATCGACAACATCACACTGGTCGATTATCGGGTCACGCCGGATCCGAACTCTCCCGAAATCGTGCTGCTGACCCCGCCTGGAACACCGCACACCTATTTTGCCGAATTCGGCTGGATCCCGACCGATGCCGACGTCGCCGTTCCGACCAAAGGAACGAGTTGGCGGACGACGGAAGGCGAACTCGCGCCGGGCGCTCCGGTGACGATGGATTGGGACAATGGGGCCGGACTGATGTTCCGCCGCGAGCTTGCCCTTGATCCGAATTATATGTTCACACTGACGCGCAACGTCACCAATTCAAGCGACCAACCGATAACGCTCTATCCCTATGGCTTGATCAGCCGATGGGGGACACCGGCGACCACGGGCTTTTTCGTCCTCCATGAGGGACCGATCGGTGTTTTCGACGAGAAGCTCACCGAAATCGACTACGGTGACCTTGCCGAGGACGGTAACCAACAGTTTACGAGCAACGGGGGCTGGATCGGCTTTACCGATAAGTACTGGCTCACGGCCCTCATCACGGGCGAGGATAACGGGACAACTTTCAATTTCAAATATGTCCCGGAAAACAACCAACCCCGCTATCAGCTGGAGATGGTTGGGACCGGTGTCACCATCCAACCTGGCGAAACCTTCGAAACGGTCGAACGCTTCTTCGCTGGCGCCAAGGAAGTGCATCTTCTCGATGCCTATCGCGACACCTTCAATATTCCCTTGTTCGACCGTGCCGTCGATTTCGGCTGGTTTTACTTTCTTACAAAGCCGATCTTTTATCTGATTGATTGGCTTTATCAGGTGGTAGGGAATTACGGCGTCGCCATTCTCATCATGACGCTTCTCGTGAAGCTAGTGTTCTTCCCGCTCGCCAATAAGTCCTACACGGCGATGAGCAAGATGAAGGCACTGCAGCCGGAAATGAAGAAGCTGCGGGAACGCTATGGCGATGATCGCGCCAAAATGAATCAAGAATTGATGGCGCTCTACAAGAAAGAGAAAGTCAACCCGATGGCGGGTTGTCTGCCCATCGTCATTCAGATACCGGTTTTCTTCGCGCTTTATAAGGTGTTGCTGGTGTCGATCGAGATGCGCCACGCCCCATTTTTCGGCTGGATCGAAGATCTCTCGGCGCCCGATCCGACCAGTCTTTTCAATCTGTTCGGCCTGATTCCCTGGGATCCGCCGAGCTTCCTGATGATCGGCGGTTGGCCGGTGATGATGGG
>JBGSYN010000183.1:0-21694 GCA_041750975.1 Geminicoccaceae bacterium
CGACCTGTTCGGCGGTTTCGCTAACCTCCGCCTGCGCGGTCTGCAGCCGCTCTTCGAGCGTCGCGGTCTGTTGTTGCAGTTCGGTGCGCTGGTCAATCAGGCTCTGCAATTGCTGGCCGGTATCGCGCGCCGTGGTCTCGGCCTGTTCGAGCGAGGCAAGCTGCACCTCGATCCGCTCGTTGGCCGCATCAAGATTGACGCGCTGCGTTCGCACATCGCTCTGGCTGGCTTCGAGCGATTTTCGGGTTTCCTCGAGTTGCGCCTGACTTGTGTCGAGCTGCTGCTGCTGAGCGAGGTTGGCGGCTTCGAGTGCTGCGATTGCGCCGTCTGCATCGGCCGCCCGAGCGGCGGCGGCATCGCGCGCCATGACGGCGTCGGCCAGTTCCGCTTCGAGCTGCGCCACCTGGCTATCGAACTCGCTCCGCTGGTCGATCAGGCCCTGCAACTGCGACCCGGTGTTGGCGGCGACGGTTTCGGCGTCGGCCGTAGCCTGCCGCTGCGCTTCGAGTTGGACCGTCAGCGTCTGGATCTGCTCTGCCATACCGCTGCGCTCGGCTTGAAGCTGGTCGAGCCTGGCTGTCTGTTCGCTGCGTAATTGGGCGAGCTCGGCCTCGCGCTGATCCTGCTCGTTGCGCGAGGCATTGAGCTGGTCCATCGCAGCCACAAGTTCGGACTGCAAGCGCTGGCGTTCAGCTTCCGCCGTGCCCAGCGCAGTTTCTGCTTCCGCCAACATGTCGCGGGTCTCGGCGCTGGTCGTTTCCAGCTGATCCGCGCGCTCGGCGGCCCTAGTCAGGCTCGCCTCGAATTCGGCACGCTCAGCCTCGAGGCGATCGAGCTGCGATCGTAGCGCCTCGATCTCGGCTTCGGGATCGCCAGCCTCGGTCTGCGCTTGCGCCTTGCCAACGCCGCTTAGGCCATACCCGGTGCCTAGCGACCCATAGCTGACAAGTCCGACGGCGACGACTGCCGTCAGCAGCGCCGTTCGGCAGGCTCGCCGCCAAAACTTTCCGTTCTGGTCGCGGCGGTTGGATTCGAGGTCCGCAGCAAAATCCGCCATCAATCGCTCCCCTGCATCGCCTGACTGCGACGACTGTAAACTCTTGCATGAATTGAAAAGGCCGACACAATGCGTGTCCTTGCTCGCCGAGGCTGACATGGAGCACGCGTTCGCCGGGTCTGGTCCCGGCTATGATTTGTGCGCTGCTTTCGAGGAACCATTGCCGCAGACGAGCGGAAATGCAAGCGGCGGATTGGTCACAGAACTTGCGCGGAGGCCACCTTAGCGCGTGGTCAGTTTGAGCTCGATCCGGCGGTTGCGTTCATAGGCATCGATCGTGTCACTCGGGTCGAGCGGCTGGAATTCGGCAAAGCCACGCGCCGCAATGCGCTCGGGCGGGATTCCCTCCGAAACCAGGAATCGTGCGACTTCAATGGCCCGCGCCGTCGACAATTCCCAATTGGAGGGAAATTCTGGTGTGTTGATCGGCCGCCTGTCGGTATGGCCGTCGACCTGCAAAACCCAAGGCAGTTCGGTCGGAATGTCCTCGATGATGGAACGGAAGGTCGCCGCAAGCTTGCTTAGTTGCTCGCGGCCCGGGGCGCCGATTTCAGCCTGGCCGCTCTCGAACAGGACCTCCGATTGCAGTACGAAGCGGTCGCCGACCACTTCGACGTTTTCCTGAGTGCCCAAGACTTGCCGCAGTCGGCCGAAAAAGTCCGAGCGGTAACGCGACAGCTCTTCGACCTGATCGGCGAGCGCCAGATTGAGACGGGTGCCGAGATCGTCTATCACGGTGTTCTGGACCTCGATCTGCTGCTGCTTGGTGGCAAGTGTGGTGTCGAGTTCGATCAGTTGCAGGCTCAACGCCTGGATTCGTTCCTGTAAAAGCTGCACCTGCTCGAATGCCACCTGCTTTTCGCGGCTCTCGGTCTCGACGCTGCTTTCGAGATCGAGAGTGGCCCGGGCCATCTGCTCGAGCTGACGGGCCAGAGCTTCGCGCTGGCTACTGAGCGTTTCGACGTCGTCTGCAACCTCGTCTCTTTGCTCCGTCAATGCTGCGACCCGTTGATCCAGCAGTTCTCTATCGGTGCGCACTTCGGTGAGTTCCGCCTCGAGGTCGTCGCGATCCGTGATTGTGGCACGCAAATCGTTGCCGAGCGTGCTCAATCGCGTGCGGAGATCGGTATTGGCAGTGCGTTCCACCGTCAGCCTGTCCTGCAGATCGGTGAGCTCGCTTTCCAGCCTGCCGACCGCCTCGTCCCGGCCCTCGAGCAGGCCGCTCAGAAAGAACTGGCCCAGCACGAAAACCACGAGGAGAAAGATGAAGACCAGCAGAAGTGTCGACAGGGCGTCGACGAAGCCTGGCCAGATATCATTGGTCGGGCGCTGATAGCGGCGACTGGCCGGCATGCCTTAGGGACCTGCGCCATTGGGCTCGCCGGCGGCGAGGGCGATGGTGCGGCTGACCAGCTTGATCTCCTGCCGGAGCTCTCGGGTCATCTCCTCGCGGCCACGGCTGAGTTCGTCAATCGCCCGCTCGAGTCTGATATCGAGATTGCGCAAATGCTCGCGGCTGGCGGGATCGAGGCCCTCGGACTGAGCCTGGCGGATCAGGTGCTGGCCGACGGCTTCCTGGGTCTCGAGCAGTCGTTCATTGACCATTTGGCCGCGCTCGAGCCGCTCGTTCAAGAGGCCGAGCTGGTCGTTGAGGCCGATCAGGAGGCCGTTGAGCTGGGATCGGCCGTCTTCGGAACGCTGCATCGCCGATTCGAGGTTCTCGAGGTTCTCCGCGGTCTGTTGGAGCATGGCCTGGACATAGGTCGGTAGCGGCGCGCCCTGGAGTGCCGGCTGGTGTGTGCCCGCAAGGGCCGGCGTATCCTCGACCGCGCGCAGTTGGGTCAGGGTCGAGAGCCATTCTTCGAGATCGTTGTAGAAGGCGTTTTGCGCCTGATTGGCCTGCAAGTCGAGAAAGCCCAGCACTAGCGAGCCGGCGAGGCCGAAAAGGGAAGAGCTGAAGGCCGTGCCCATGCCCGAGAGCGGTGCTGACAGACCGGCCTTCATCTCGTTGAAGAGCGTGACCATGTCATTGTTGCCAAGGGACAGATTGGCAATGACGAGGCCGACCGAATTGATGGTTTCGAGCAGGCCCCAGAACGTGCCGAGCAGGCCGAGGAATATCAAAAGGCCGGTCAGATAGCGCGATATCTCGCGGCTCTCGTCGAGCCGGGCGCTGATGCTGTCGAGCAGATAGCGCATCGACATGGCGTTGAGAGAGGCGCGGCCGCGTCGTTCCCGCTCGCCGAGGACGGCCGTCACCGGCGCCAGCAGGCGGGGCGGCTCGTGCAGGGAAAAGCCGGGCTGTTGGGTCCGGAATGCCTCGATCCAGCGGATCTCGGGCTTCAACAGCAAAATACGGCGGAAGGTATAGACGATACCGAGCAAGAGAACGCCGATGATGAGCCCGTTGAGCGCGGGGTTATGGAGAAATGCCTGAACAATGATCTGATAGACCAGCCCGGTGACGCCGAGCACCAGGACAAGGAACAGAATGATTCGGTTGAGAAAGCGCTGCGGGTTGGTCATGCCCTGATATTTCACACTCTGATATGCGGGTTTCGCCGAAGTTTAGCGATGTAGACGGGCGACGAAACGGCGAATCGATGGCTGTGGGAACGGGTTACGGTGATCGGTATTCACCATTTGCGCTTTTTTCCAATAGATTTGTTCAATTTTTTGGATCTTTCGCTCATCTTATGGTTGCGTTTTGTCCGTTCGGGCAGGGGTGCCGGGAACATAATGGATTGTCGATGGTAGGTTAGACGTCATAGCGAGAAGGGAAACCCGTAATGAATGCCATCGACCTCGATTCCGTTTGCAGCATCGTTCTCAAGGCGCGTGTCTTGAACGCCAAGGAAGGCGTCGTCGGCCCTGACGATGCGTCGAATCCCGTGGATGACGACGATCGGCAGATTTTGGAAGACAATGCCGAGGATGCAACGGCCGAGGAATTGAGGTCGTTCATCAATGATCTCAACGTGGATCAGCGGGTCGAACTGGTGGCGTTGGCATGGGTCGGCCGGGGCAGCTTCAGCCGCGAGGAATGGCCGGAGGCTTTGGCGGAGGCGCGGCGGGAAGGCGCTGTGCGGACAGCGGATTATCTCATGGGCATCCCGCTGCTGGGCGATTACCTCGAGGAAGGGCTGGCCGCCTTCGGCATGAATTGCAGCGAATAGACCGCTTGTCGGAACCTCGAAGAGTTTTCGCTGCGTCTCGCTTGACCAACACAGAGTCAAAATATAGAACAAACAAAGAACATTTTTGACCTGACGATGGTGATGCAAGCATGCCGATACAGGATGCGGCTGCGGCACTCGGGACTTTGCGAGCCAAGATCCGGCGGATCGAGGGTCATGGCGCCGATTTCGGACGCGAATGCGTCGGTTTCGGTGCCAAGGCTCTCGATGCCGCCTTGCCCTGGCAAGGAATACCGAAGCGCAGCCTGCACGAATTGAGCGGAATTGCCGCCGATGGCTTTGCCGCCGCCTTGGCGAGCCGGGCCTTGCTCGGTGTCGGCGATCAGGCTCGCGGCACGCTGCTCTGGTGCTCTCAAGATGCCACGAGGCGGATCTCCGGAGAGATCTATGGCCCGGGATTGCACCGTTTCGGCATCCCGGCCGAGCGCTTTCTTCTGGTACGGGCGCGCAATGCCCGTGAAAGCCTCTGGGTGACGGAAACGGCGCTGCGATCGCAAGCGATTGTCTGTGTCGTGGCCGAACTGCCGCCCCTGGACCTTTTGACCAGCCGGCGCCTGCAGCTGGCGGCCGAGGAAGGTGGCGGGCTCGGTCTGGCATTGCTCGGCGAGGCTGGAGCCATCCCTGATCTCGCCCCGAATGCCGCGGTCACGCGTTGGCGGGTGGAGCCGATACGTCGGCAGCAAGAGCTGTTCTGGCAACTCGATCTATGGCGCTGCCGGGGCGGGGCTCCGGGGCGATGGGAGGTTCGTTGGAATGAGCCGACGCTATCTTTCTCTCTGGCTGCCGAAGCTGCCGCTCGAACGGCTGATGCTGGTGGCAAGACGATCCGGCAAGCCGCTTTCGCCTGAAATCCCTCTGGCCCTCGTGGCGCTCGAGGCCGGCAATCCCAAGCTCACCGCGGTCAACGATGCGGCAGCACGGCATCAAATCCGGCCAGGGCAGCGCCTGCCCGATGCGAGGGCCATTCTGCCCGAGCTTACGCTTGAGGATGCCGAGCCGGAGCAGGACCGCATGGCCTTGGATGCGCTTGCCGCCTGGTGCGGACGCTACAGCCCGCGGGTCATGCTGGATTGCGAGCCGGCTTTGATCGGGCGTGGCGAGGCGGCGATCGCACTCGATATCACGGGTTGCGCCCATCTTTTCGGCGGCGAGGTGCGGATGATCGAGGATATCATCTCGAGGCTCGCCCGCTTCGGCCTGACCGCCCGGCTTGCCACGGCCGATCGCCTGGCCGCCGCCTGGGCCTGGGCACGCTATGGGAACGCCGGAATTTTGACCTCGAGCGAGAGCGCGCGGCTGTTGCGTGCGTTGCCGGCATCGGCCTTGCGGCTTGACCCCTCACTGATCTTGAGCCTCGAGCGGCTGGGGCTGCGTACCGTGGGGCAGGTAGCGGATCTGCCGCATTCATCGCTCCTCGCCCGTTTCGGCGACGCTATCGTCGCTCGCCTCGAAGCCCTTTTTGGCATGGGGACCGAAACCTTCATGCCGATCCGCGAGCGGGTGCCGTTTCGCGCCCGCCTGAGTTGGGCCGAGCCGATCGGCCGGACCGAGGATATCGAGGCGGCCCTGGCCCGGCTTTTGGCGACACTCGGCGAGGATCTCGAGCAGCGCCAGGAAGGCGCAAGGCGTGTCGTTGCCCGGCTTTATAGGATCGATGGCGAAGTCGCCTGTCTCGAGGTCAAGACCGGCAGGCCGGTGCGCGACCTCGACCATCTTCTGAAACTGTTTCGGTTCGAGCTCGACGGGCTCGATATTGGATTCGGCGTTGAATTCATGGTGCTCGAAGCGCAGGAGACGAGTTCGCTTGGCGCCACCCAGAACGGTTTCATCGGGGGGGCGAAGGAGGCCCAGGACAGAGGCGAACTCGATCTCTTGATCGATCAGCTCGCGGCGCGGCTCGGTTCCGACCGCGTCCTGCGGCTGCAGGCCAAGGACAGCCATCTGCCCGAACGGGCCGTGCAGCCCGTGCCCGCCCATGCGGATCTCCAGCCGATATCCTGGCTGGCCGGTCAACCGCGGCCGTTGCGGATGCTGCCGATCCCCGAGCCGGTGCAGGCGCTGGCGGCCATTCCCGATAGCCCGCCTTTCAGGCTCGATTGGCGCGGTTACCGTCTGAGGCTGACGGACGGCGTCGGGCCCGAGCGCATCCTGCCCGAATGGTGGAGCCGGGAGGCTCACGGCATGCAAGGCCGCGATTACTTTCGAGTGACTGATCTATCGGGCCGACAATTCTGGCTTTATCGCGACGGTTTCTATGAAGACGGCGGTCATCCGCAATGGCGGCTCCATGGCTTCTTTGCTTAATACTCCGTGCCCCGATGAGTACTGAAGGATCACCTCGACAATACCTGAACTTGACGAAGCGATAATCGAAACACGATATAGACATTGAACGGAGATCTTGATGGCGGTCGCCTTCGACACATTGGCGTTTTCGGAGCGTTTGCGGGCTGGCGGCTTCAGCGAGGAGCAGGCCAAGGCCGCAACCGAAGCCTTTGCGCATGCTACCTCGCAAGAGCTCACCACCAAGACCGATCTCGCCAAATTCGATCAAGTGATGCGGGGCGAGTTCGTGTCCGTTCGCGCCGAAATCGAGCAGCTCGACCAGCTTATGCAGAACGAGTTCGCGTCGGTTCGTGGCGAGATCGGGCAGCTTGATCAGCGTATGCAGAACGAGTTCGCGTCGGTTCGTGGCGAGATCGGGCAGCTCGACCAGCGTATGCAGAGCGAGTTCATATCTGTTCGCACCGAAATCGAGCAGCTCGATCAGCGCATGCAGAGTGAGTTCGCGTCTGTTCGTACCGAAATTGCGAGCGTTCAGCTGACGCTCACCATCCGACTGGGGATCATGCTCGCTGCCTCAATTGCGATTGTTTCAACGATCGTCGGTTTGACCTAGTCAGCGCTCGGTTCGTCGCGATGTCGACGTCGTCTTGTGCCGGGCTTCAAACCTATGCCGAGCTTCAGGTCACCTCTAATTTCAGTTTCCTGAGGGGAGGATCGCACCCCGAGGAACTCGTCGAGCAGGCCAGAGTCCTGGGTCATGCCGGAATAGCACTTACCGACCGCAACAGTTTTGCAGGGCTGGTGCGGGCCCATGCCAAGGCCAAGGAGATCGGGCTGCGTTTCCTGCCGGGAGTCCGGCTCGATCTTACCGATGCGCCCTCGATGCTTTGCTATCCGACCGACCGGCCGGCCTATGCGCGGCTCTCGATACTGCTGACGACTGGCAAAAGACGGGCCAAAAAAGGCGCTTGCACGCTTAACCTCGACGACGTCCTGGCCCAAGCCGAAGGCCAGATCTTCGTGCTGCTTCCGCCCGACGAGTTGGCGGCGGCGATGGTGCCGCGATTGCAGGCGTTGCAACGTGCCCTCGGCGACCGGCTCTATCTCGGCGCCAATCATCTCTATGCGGGCGATGATGCCGCCCGCCTTCGGGAACTCGCCGAGATCGCGGCTGCGGCCGATATACGGCTCGTTGCCACCAATGACGTTCATTATCATCTGCCCGAGCGGCGGCCCCTGCAGGACGTGCTGACCTGCATTCGCGAGCATTGCCGGATCGACGAGGCGGGCCGGCGGCTCTTCGCCAATGCCGAGCGCCATCTGAAGCCGCCCGAGGAAATGGCGCGGCTGTTCCACGATTTTCCGGAGGCGATTCGAGCGACCGGCGAGATCGTCGAGCGTTGCCGTTTCTCGCTCGACGAACTCGCCTATGACTATCCGATCCAGGAAAGTTACGAGGGCCGGACACCGCAGGAGGAACTTGAGCGGTTGACCTGGATCGGTGCTAAGGAGCGCTATCCGGAAGGGCCGCCGGAGCGCGTCCGCCTGCAACTGCGCTACGAACTCGATCTGATCGGGGAGCTCAACTATGCGCCCTATTTCCTGACGGTCCACGATATCGTCCGCTACGCCCGAAGCCGAAAGATCCTTTGTCAGGGGCGAGGCTCGGCGGCCAATTCCTCCGTCTGCTTCGTCCTCGGCGTCACCGCGGTCGATCCTGCCAAGGTCGACCTTTTGTTCGAGCGCTTCGTCAGCGCCGAGCGCAACGAGCCGCCGGATATCGATGTCGATTTCGAGCATGAGCGGCGCGAAGAGGTCATCCAATATGTCTACCGAACCTATGGCCGGGATCACGCGGCTTTGGCGGCGACCGTCATTCGCTATCGCGCCAAGAGTGCGATGCGCGAGGTCGGCAAGGTCATGGGGCTCTCGACCGATGCCCTGGACGTCCTCTCCCGCACCGTCTGGGGCTATGGCCGCGAAGGCCTGAATGTCGATGCGATCAGGCAGGCCGGGCTCGATCCCGACGACCCGCATCTGGCGCGCACACTGCTTCTGGCCCAGCAGCTGATCGATTTTCCGCGGCACCTGTCGCAGCATGTCGGCGGGTTCGTGATCGCCAAGAGCCCGTTGCGCGAGCTGGTGCCGATCGAGAACGCGGCGATGCCGGAGCGCACCGTCGTCGAATGGGACAAGGACGATCTCGATGCCCTAGGCATGCTCAAGATCGATATCCTGGCGCTCGGCATGCTCACCTGCGTGCGCAAGGCGTTCGACCTGCTGCGCGGGCACTATGGCATCGACATCGATCTGGCGACAGTGCCGCCCGAGGATCCTGCCGTCTACGAGATGCTGCAGGATGCCGATTCCCTGGGCGTGTTCCAGGTCGAGAGCCGGGCCCAGATGTCGATGCTGCCGCGGCTCAAGCCTCGCTGCTTCTACGATCTCGTGATCGAGGTGGCGATCGTCCGGCCCGGACCGATCCAGGGCGACATGGTTCACCCCTATCTGCGCCGCCGCGACGGCCTGGAACGGGTCGACTATCCGTCGAAGGACCTCGAGCAGGTGCTCGGCAAGACGCTCGGCGTGCCGCTGTTCCAGGAACAGGCGATGCGGATCGCGATCGTTGCCGCCGGATTTACCCCGACCCAGGCGGATGGCCTCAGGCGCTCGATGGCGGCCTTTCGACGGCAGGGCCATCTTGAACGCTACCATAAAATGCTGGTCGAAGGCATGGCGGCGCGCGGCTACGAGCCCGAGTTCGCCGAGCGCTGTTTCAAGCAGATCGAAGGGTTCGGTTATTATGGCTTTCCGGAAAGCCATGCCGCGAGCTTCGCCCTTTTGGTCTATGTCTCGGCCTGGCTCAAATGCCACTATCCGGACGTCTTCTGCGCCGCCATCCTGAATGCTCAGCCGATGGGGTTCTATGCCCCGGCGCAATTGATCCGCGACGCCATCGACCATGGTGCGGAAATGCGTTCGGTCGATGTCAATTACAGTTACTGGGACCATACGCTGGAGCCGCTCTCGCGCCGGCGGGGGCCCTTGAAGACGGCGGTGCGGCTCGGCTTGCGTCAGATCAAGGGCCTGCCCCAGAGCGAGGCCGTTCGTCTCGTCACCGCCCGCCTGCATCCTTATCGTGAAATCGGCGAACTCAGACGGCGCGCCGGCCTCAAGCGCTCGAGCCTTATCACCCTGGCCGAAGCCGATGCCTTCCGTTCGTTGGGCATGGACCGGCGCCAGGCTCTGTGGACGGTCCAGGGCATCCAGGACCCGGCCCTGCCATTGTTCGATTTTGCCGAGACGCAGCGGCATCCGGGCTCGAACCTGCCGCCGCTCGAAGGTGGCGACGAACCATGGCTGGAACTGCCGGAGATGGCCCTGGGCGAGCATATCATCGAGGACTACACGCATCTTCGGGTTTCGCTGAAGGCCCACCCGATGGCGCTGCTGCGGGACTATTTCAACGATCGGAGCACGATCCCGGCGCGCAGTCTATGGTCGATCGATCCGGGTTCCGCGGTCACTGTGGCGGGCCTGGTGCTGGTGCGGCAGCGTCCCGGCAGTGCCAAGGGCGTGGTCTTTGCGACCCTCGAAGACGAGACCGGCTTCGCCAATTGCGTCGTCTGGCCCAAGCTCTTCAAGCAGTGCCGCTCTGTCATCATGGCGGCACGGCTGCTCGCGGTGCGCGGCACGGTCCAGCGCGAGGGCAAGGTCATCCACGTGGTGGCGGATCGACTATTCGATGTGACTCACGTACTCGGCAGGCTGCGCCAGAGTGCGATCGACCCGAAGATCGTCGACGGCATGATGTCACGCGCCGACGAGTTCAAGCGCGAGCCGCGGGAGCCCAATCCGGAGCTCGTTTCCGCCCTGCCGGCCGGGCGGAATTTCCGCTGAGCGCCGGCCGATCGTGAATTGCTCGAGACGTCCCGATTTGCTCTGGCCACCGCCGCGTCGGCACTGGCATAGTGAGGTGAGTATATCGAAGGGGCAAAGATGCGTCGTATCACCGTGGCCGCGACCCAGATGCAGTGTGGTTGGGACCGTGACGCCAATGTCGAACGCGCCGAGGCTTTGGTGAGGCAGGCCGCCGCCGACGGCGCCGATGTCGTGCTGCTGCAGGAACTCTTCCAGACGCCTTATTTCTGCAAGGACGAGAAGGCCGACCATTTCGCCTTGGCCCAGGCGTTCGAGGGCAGTCCCCTGATCGCCCGGATGAGCCGTCTCGCCGCGGAACTCGGCGTCGTCCTGCCGGTCAGCTTCTTCGAGCGCTGCAACACGGTCTATTTCAATTCGCTGGCGATGATCGACGCCGACGGCCGGGTTCTCGGACTTTATCGCAAGAGCCATATTCCGACCGGGCCCGGCTATCAGGAAAAATACTATTTCAGCCCCGGCGATACCGGCTTTCGCACCTGGCACACGCAGGCAGGGGTGCTTGGCGTCGCCATCTGCTGGGATCAATGGTTTCCCGAGGTGGCCCGTTGCCTGACCTTGATGGGAGCGGAAGTGCTGTTCTATCCGACGGCGATCGGCAGCGAGCCGCAAGATCCAAACTATGACAGCAGCGGTCATTGGCGCCGGGTGATGCAGGGTCATGCCGCGGCCAATATGGTTCCGGTCGTCGCCTCCAATCGCATCGGTCACGAGATGGGCGATGCCGCCGCGGTCGATTTCTATGGCGGCAGCTTCATCGCCGACAATACGGGTGCCGTGGTCGAACAGGCGCCGCCCTCGGGTGACGCCGCGATCACGGCGAGCTTCGATCTCGATCAC
Source organism: Geminicoccaceae bacterium (assembly GCA_041750975.1). Lineage (GTDB taxonomy): Bacteria > Pseudomonadota > Alphaproteobacteria > Geminicoccales > Geminicoccaceae > JBGSYN01. The sequence goes on from JBGSYN010000183.1 coordinate 11,320, forward strand.
CTGGCGGCCCGCCGCGCCAGCTGGGGCCTGTTCCGCGACCGGCGCCCGGATCTCTACCTGCCGCTTTTGTCGCTCGACGGCGAATAGGCCCTTTCGCCCGGCGATCCGCGCTTAGGACAGCGCGTCGATTTCCTCGTCGCTCAGCTCGCCGGGCACAAGCGTTACAGGAATCCGGACCCTTCGCCCGAGATTGCTCAAGAGAAAATTCACAAGTGGGCCCGGATCCGAGGCGGTCGCCGTGGCCAGCACGAGCAGCGAGATGCCGGGTTCCTCGGTGATTAGATTGACCAGTTCGTCGGAACGGCTGCCCTGTCGGATATGGACGACCGGCATATGCCCGGTCAGCGAATAGACCTCGGCGGCAAGGCTCTGCATGTGCTGCTCGGCCTCCTCCCGCGCTTCGGCCTCCATGATCCGCCCGACCCCGATCCAATGCTGGAACTCGACCGGCTCGACCACATAGAGGAGCGCTACGCGGCCGCGAGTGTGCTGCGCCCGGCGACAGGCGAAACGCAGCGCATTCCGCATCTCGTCGGAATCATCCACGACGACGAGAAAAATCCGTTCGTGTTCATCGCCGCCGAATGCGCCGGGCTCTTGCCGCGGCGGCTCGCCCTCGATGCGGGTATCCTTGGGATCGCTCATTGCGGTCACCGTCTCCTGAAGATCAGACTGGCCGTCCAGCCCGCGACGATCGCCACAACGATCGACACTACACCATAAAGTGCCGCCTGGTTGTTGGCCAGTTCATAGATATCCGCCTCCATGCCGACCTTCGAAACCGTAAGAATGGTTGTCTGAGCACTGCGGACGACGCCATCCTCGAACTCGAAGGTTTGTACCTGGTAGGTGCCCGGCGGTACGTTGGCGGGAAAGTTGATGGTGGTCCGGAACAGGCCGTTACCCAAAAAACGGATCCGAGCGGTCTCTCTCGGAAAAAGTCCGGCCCGCTGCTTGTTGCGGATCAGCGCTTCGCGAAACTCCTCGACCGCCTCGCCCTCATCGAGCGAATCCAGGATCGGCAGGAAAGCGAGATTGTCGACGCCGACCTCATGCAGCCGCAACAGATAGGGGTCGGCCAGGTCATCGAGCGGCCGGCTGGTGGCAACCGCATAGAATTCCGGCACGGCGCGGAATTCGACCTGACTGAGGTTGATCCAGATCAGGCCTAAACGGCTTTTGCGCCGCACCGAGATATCGCGCCGTGGCCCCCTGACGACGACGGCGACGTCGCTGTCCAGGTTTTCGACCGTGCCGAACAGCAAAACGTTACTGCCGACGAATCCGGTGGTGATCGCGATAAGATGATGCGACAGATCGGCGATCAGGCCCTGAGCCCGAGGTGTGCTTAACGCAGCGAACTGTGAGACGAGAACGAGGGCGGTCAGGCCAAGAGCCGACAGGCACGATAGCCCCATCACCCTGGCGTCTCTGCCTCTGTTCATGAGCTTCAAGTCATATGGAATGGCGGGAGACCCAAAGCCTAGTCACCAGACCGAAGCTTGCAAGACAGAACTTGACCGAGCTCGTGGCTCGTCGCGGTCAACTCCTGAATGATGCCGCCAATTCGCGCCCGGCATCGATGAAGCTCGCCGGATTCAGCGGTTTTTTGTCGAGCCGGATCTCATAGTGAAGATGCCGGCCGGTGCTGCGCCCGGTATTGCCGATAACGCCGATCGTCTGGTGGAACGTTACCTCTTCACCGGCCTTGACGCGTAACTCCTTCAGGTGCGCGTAGTGGGTCGTGATACCCATGCCGTGGTCGATCTCGACCATGATCCCATAAGCCCCGACACGCCCGGCGCGAAGCACCTTCCCGCTTGCCGTGGCGACAACCTCCGAGCCGCGTGGTGCGGCAACGTCCAGCCCGGGATGAAAGGCGCGCCGCCCGGTGAGCGGATCCCGCCTGTCGCCATAGGCGCTGGTTACCTGATAAGCTGCAATCGGCGGCAGTAGCGGTGCCGCCAGCACCAGCCTTTGTGCGGCCTGTAACCTGCCGACAATGTCATCGAGTGGCAGGGCATCAATGGGAAGCTCGGGCAGATTGGATTCCGGTTCCTCCAGCATCAGCGGGCCGCCTTGACCGAGACCACTATCGTTCAACGCGCGGTCCATCAGCCGATCGGCGTCGACGCCGTTTCGCCAAAGTGCGGTCTCGATAGTCTCGATCTGGTTCTCCACCCACTCCCTGAATGCAACCTCGGCCTGTTGGCGTTGGGTCTCGGTTTCGCGCAGGCGGATTTCCAAAGCCAGGAGTTCGCGCTCCAATCGCTCGCCGACCGCAAGGGCCGAATCACGCTCGGCGCTGACACTGGCGAGCGTGATCCCAAGGTGTCGCAACTCATCGATCTTCTGCGCCTTCTGCTCGATCAGAAGAGCGATACGATCATCGCGCTCACGCAACTCCTCGTTAAGCCTGTCTTGATGCAGATCCGCCACCGACTTCGCCGCCGTGACTTCGATCAGCCGCGCCTCCTGGAATCCAAGCTCGCTGCGCAGGGTGTCGTAGAGCCGGTTAAGACGGGCAATCGTGTCGAGCTGGCGCTTATGCTCCTCATTGAACGTCACCCTGAGCTCGGCGATCGCATGCTCCAAGGCCTTCGCCTGGAGCTTGGTCAGTTCCGCCTCGCTGCGGTAGGCCGCAACGTTTTCGAGTTCGAGCTGAAGCGATCGATACTCGGTGCGAAGACCGTTTGCCCCCGCCAGCAATACGCCCACGCAAAACGAGCAAACCGCGGCAAGGAACGTCCATTTCCTAAACCGGGTCCACCGGCCGCACGGTCGTGCCGAACCAGTTATCTTCTCGGCACCCTCGGGCTCCGCCCGATTTTCGGCCATGTGCAATCGCTTTTCGTCGTCGGCATTCGCCGGCGCGCGCTCATTCATTGCCATCAGCCCTTCAAAACCACACTGTATCCGGTTGCGAGGCGACCAGCCGTTAAGGTTAGCCGCATCCGGGATCTCATCGATAAAGCAGTTTGGTAAGCGAATGATGAATCAACGCAGGCAAAAGCAATGGTTCCAATATTTCCTGCTCCAACGGCCCTTTTTTGGGCGTCGGTCAAAACGCTCCTCCCACACTCAACTACAGCTCATGGGCGGTAGAACAGAGGCTGTCAACGGCAAGATCGTTGCCGACGACCGGCGATTTGGCGCCGTGACGATCAAGCGGCGATCCGCATGCCATCCTGTGCACTAAAGAGGTGAAGCGACTCGAGAGAGGCTCCGGCCTTGATCCTGTCGCCTGGAGCGATGGCGCTTCGACCCGGCGCCCGTAGAATGACTTCATGGCCATGATGCAGCGACCTGTCATGACCGATCATGCCGTGAATGAAGCTCTCGTGGCCGACCGGCTCGACCGCCCGAACCTCGAGCTCGAGTGCCAGGCCATCGCCGGCCCGTTCGTCGCCGATCGCGATGTCTTCCGGGCGGACACCGAGGGTCAGAGCGCCATGGTTCGACGGCAGAGCGAGGTCGAACCCTTCGGTCCGCTCCAGCCGATAGCGGCCATTAACTGCCATGAGCGGCAAGAGGTTCATCGCCGGCGAGCCGATGAACGACGCGACGAAGACGGTCTGCGGACATTCATAGACCTCCATCGGCGTGCCGATCTGCTCGACCTGTCCCTGGTTCATCACCACCAGGCGATCGCCAAGGGTCATCGCCTCGAGCTGGTCATGGGTGACGTAGAGACTGGTGGTGCCGAGGGTGCGCTGGAGGTGGCGGATTTCCACCCGCATCTGGACCCGTAGCTTGGCATCGAGATTCGACAGGGGCTCGTCGAACAGAAACGCCGCGGGTTTGCGAACGATGGCCCGGCCCATGGCGACGCGCTGGCGCTGCCCGCCGGAGAGCTGGCGCGGCTTGCGGTCGAGGAACGCCTCGATTTCCAGAATCCGCGCCGCCTCGCGGACCCGCTGATCGATCTCGTTGCGCGGTGTGCGGCGATGCTTCAGGCCGTATGCCAGATTGTTGTAGACGCTCATATGCGGATAAAGAGCGTAGTTCTGGAAGACCATGGCGATATCGCGGTTCGCAGGGTCGATCTTGTTGACGACACGGCCGCCGATCGAGATCTCGCCGTCGCTGATCGATTCCAGCCCGGCCACCATGCGCAACAAGGTGGACTTGCCACAGCCGGAGGGGCCGACCAGGACCAGCAATTCGCCATCCTCGATCTCGATCGAGATGCCTTTGACGGCCTCGAAGCCGCCGGCATAGGTCTTGCGGACCCGGTCGAGATGGATCTCAGCCATGGTGTGCGATTCCGCTATTTGTCACTTTCGACGAGGCCCTTCACAAACCAGCGCTGGAAAAAGACGACGATCAGGACCGGCGGCAGGATGGCGATGATCGCCAGTGCAAAGGCCTTGTCATATTCCGGCAGCCGCCCCTCGCGGATCACCTGCAGCATCTTCTTGATGCCCATGACGAGGGTGAAATAGCTCTCGTCCGTGGTCATCAGAATGGGCCAGAGATACTGGTTCCAACCGACAACGAACATGATGATGAAAATGGCGGCGATCATGGTCCGCGACAGCGGCACCAGAATATCGATGAAGAACCAGAAGGGCCCGGCGCCGTCGATCCTGGCGGCTTCCAACATTTCGTTGGGCACCGTCTTGTAGAATTGGCGAAAGAAGAAGGTGCCGGTCGCCGACGCGATGAGCGGGACGATCAGACCGGTGTAAGTGTTGAGCAGGCCCAGCTTCGAGACGACCTCGTAGGATGGCACGATCCGCACTTCGAGTGGCAACAAGAGGGTCGCAAAGATCAGCCAGAAACAGAGGCTTGCCATCGGAAAGCGGAAATAGACGATGGCGTAGGCCGCCAGCATCGAGACGATGATCTTGCCGATGGCGAAGCCGAGCCCGAGGATCATCGAGTTTTTCAGCATCGACACGCCGCTGACCGATTCGGTGAAGCCGGTCTTGTCCAACAGCACGTCTCTGTAGGCGCCGATCAGATTGTCGCCCAGTCCCGTCTGCAGTCCCAGGGACGCGATTTCAGCGCTGGGGTGGGTCGACGACGCGATCGCCACCCAGACCGGTGCGAGCATCAGGATCGATCCGGCAATGAGAATGAGATGATCGACGATCTGGCCGAGCTTCATGCGTTCGTTGGTTTCAGCTGTAATGGATGCGGCGGTCGAGCAGGCGGAACTGAGCGATTGTCAGTACCAAGACGATGATCATGAGAATGACCGACTGCGCCGAGGAGCCGCCGAGATCGGCGCCGAGAAAGCCGTCCTGATAGACTTTATAGACCAGCGTCGCGGTGCCCCCGCCGGGCCGTCCTTCGGTCATGGTATCGATGATGCCGAAGGTCTCGAAAAAGGCGTAGACGATGTTGATGATCAAGAGAAAGAAGCCGGTCGGTGCCAGCAGCGGGAAGGTGATGGTCCAGAATCGCGTGGCCCCGCTGCTGCAGTCGATCATGGCCGCCTCGCGGACGGTGCGCGGGATGCTCTGCAGACCCGCCAGAAAAAACAGGAAATTGACTGAAATCTGTTTCCACGATGCAACCACGATGAGCATTGCGCCTGCATCGAAGGCATCGACCGTCGGCTGAAACGGCCATCCTGCGTCGTTCAGAAAGGCATAAAGTGGTCCGATGTGCTGATTGAACAGCATCGTCCCCAAAAGACCCGCGACCGGCGGTGCGACGGCATAGACCCACATCAACAACGTCTTGTAAGGGCCTTGTGCCTTCAAGATACCATCCGCCTTGACCGCGAGGAGGAGCGCCACCGACAGGGACATGAACGCCACGGCTGCAGAAAAGATCACGGTGAAGATCGCCGAGGTCAGATAGCGGCTCGAGTTCAGCACCTCACGGTAATTGTCGAACCAGACGAATTGGCTTGAGATGCCGAACGGGTCCTCGAGCAGGAATGATTGATAGATCGCTTGTGCCGCCGGCCAGAAAAAGAAGACGGCGACGATCGCCATTTGCGGCAGGATGAGGAGATAGGGCAGCGAAATCGAGTCGAACTGGACCTTTGGCAAAGCGGGCCCTTAGTGATTCTGGGACGATGGCGCCTGGGAACGGCGCCTCAGATTGAGGGGCACCACAATGGCGCCCCTCCGTCAATGGCCGCTATTATTGGCCCATGGTCTTGGCGAAGCGCTCCAGCAGCGAATTGCCTTCCTGCTCGATCACAGTAAAGGCCTCTTCGGGCGTGATCTCGCCCGCGAAGACCTTTTCGAACTCCTGGTTCATGATCTCGCGGATCTGCACATAGAAGCCGAGGCGGTAGCCTCTGGACCACTCGCCGCTGGGGAGCGAGAGCTGTTGAATGCCGACTTCGGCACCGGGCTCCTCTTCGTAGTAGCCTTCCGATTTGGCGAGCTCGTAGGCTGCGGTCGTGATCGGCACATAGCCGGTTTCGCGATGCCAGAGAAATTGGGTCTCGGGCTGCGTCAGATGCTCGAAAAAGCTCGCGACACAGGCATAATCCTCGGACTCATGACCGCTGATCGCAAAGAGTGCCGCACCGCCGATGAAAGTGCCTGTGGGCTCGGGATTAACCGCTTCCCAGTAGGGCAGGTAAGTGGTGCCGAGATCGAAATCGATGACCTGCTTCAAGCCGCCGAACGAGCCGGAGGAGCCGAGCCACATGGCAACCTCGCCTTGCTCGAAGGGGGTCTGATTATCGCCCCAGGCAGTACCGTAGAACTCGAAGAAGCCGTTATTCTTCCACTCCACCAGCTTCTCGTAGTGGTTCACGAGATCCTCGTTGTTGTAGAGGATCTGCGTGCCCTCGAGGCCGTCATAGCCATTATTGTTGGTGGCCATCTGCAGGTTGTGCCGTGAGTGGAAGTTCTCGGCGAAGATCCAGGGCAGATGGCTTTGGGCGAGACCGATATAGCCCGCATCCTTGAGGGCGGGAGCGGTCGTGCTCTCGAACTCTTCCCAGGTCTTCGGCGGCTCGACACCCGCGGCTTCGAGGGCGGCTTGGTTGTAATAGAGGACGGGCGTGGAGCTGTTGAACGGCATGCCGATCATCTTGCCGTCGCTATCGGCGTAGAAGTAGCGAACACCCTCGATATAGTCGTTGATGTCGAACGCCACGCCTGCTTCCTCGAGCAGTTCCTGGACCGGCAACGCCACACCTGGAGCATTGATGATGGTCGCGGCCCCGGCATCGAAGATCTGAATGATTTCCGGTGCCTCACCGGCGCGGAACGCGGCGATCCCCGCAGTCATCGTCTCCTCGTAGGTGCCCTTGAAGATCGGCGTGAGCTGACACTCGCTCTGGCTCTCGTTGAACTGGGTGGCGATGGTGTTGACGGTGTCGCCAAGCGCACCACCCATGCCATGCCAGAAATCGATGTTGACGGGTTCCTGGGCGAGGCTGGCCGAACTCAGGGCGATGGTCGCCGCTCCCGCAACCAGTGCGGTGTTGAACCTGTTTGTCATGACTGCTCCTGTGGAATGATTCCCAGTTCGCACACCACCACGGACTAGTGATGGCGGAATGACAGTAGGATGACAGTTTTATGACAATGATGCGACTGGCGATGCGACCGGCGCCCTCTGCCTCATTATCGGCCTTCTGTCATGGGTTCGGGAAATGATGGTGCCGGCAGCAGGACTTGAACCCGCAACCTATCGCTTACAAGGCGATTGCTCTACCAGTTGAGCTATGCCGGCCTAAGGCCGGAAACTATCCATTGGGGTTCGCTCGGGCAAGGGTTGCGAACACCGGAGAGGCCGGAGGGTTGGCGATGCAATCCGAAACGCAAAAGCAGTTTGACGAGGCGGCGCGCGACATTCTGCGTCGCAACGACCGTGGCGGCTATACGGTCCCTACGGCGGGCTTATACCCCTTCCAGTGGAATTGGGATAGCTGCCTCGTGGCGCTGGGCTGGGCGACGTTCGATCCCGACCGGGCATGGCTCGAGATCGAGACGCTGTTCAAAGGCCAATGGGCGAACGGCATGGTCCCTCATATCGTCTTCCACCAACCCGATGACGGCTACTTCCCCGGACCCGATGTCTGGCAGGCCGGCGAGGCGATCCCGAGCTCGGGAATAACACAACCGCCGATTGCCGCCAGTTGCGTCCGCATGCTGCTCGACCTGGATCCATCGGGTCTCGAGCGGGCGCGCGGTCTTCTGCCGAAACTGCTGGCCTGGCATCGCTGGTTTCATACTGAACGCGACCCTGACGCCACCGGCCTCGTCACGACGTTGCATCCTTGGGAGACGGGGATGGACAACAGCCCCGCCTGGGACGAGGCCCTGGCAGAATTCGAGGTGTCGCCGGACCTCGAGCCTTATGCCCGCCGCGATACCAGCCACGTCGACAGTGCGGAAAGGCCGAGCGACCGGGACTATGACCGCTATATGACCTTGGTGGAGACGTTCCGAGCGCATGGCTACGGCCCGGCAGCGGTGCAGCATTCGCCGTTCAAGGTTGCCGATGTTGGCACCAACGCCATCCTGCTGCGGGCCGATCGCGATCTTCTGGCCCTGGCCAAGCGGCTTGGCGCTCCAACCCAGGAGTTGCGGGATTGGATCGCCCGGTCCGAGGCGGCCTTCGAGCTCTTCCTCGAGCCGCAATCGGGGTTGTTGCATTCGATCGACCAATTGCGCGGCGGCCGGCTTGCTGCCGCTACCCACGCCGGATTCCTGGCATTCTGGGCGAACGCTGCGTCGGACGGGCTGGAGCAGGCGTTCGAGGGATGGCTGAACGATGCCGATTTCATCGTTCCGAGCATGCGGGTGCATGATCGGAAATTCGATCGCAAACGCTACTGGCGTGGTCCGGTCTGGGCGATCGCCAATTTTTTGATGGCCCGTGGCCTCGAAGACCATGGCGCCAGCGAACTTGCGGAGCGGGTCCGAAACGACACCCGAAAGCTCATCGTTCGCTCGGGCTTCTATGAATATTTCGATCCCTTGAGCGGCCAAGGTCTAGGCGGGGCCGAATTTTCCTGGACGGCCGCGATGTGGCTCTACTGGGCAGGTGCCGACTAGCCGGCCGGCTTCTGCGTCAATTCATAAAGCGCCACGCCGGCGGCCACGGCGACGTTGAGGCTCTCGATCCGGGAATTGATCGGCATGGAGACCAGGAGGTCGCAGCGCTCGGCAACCAGGCGGCGAAGCCCCCGTCCCTCGCTGCCGAGGACGATCGCCGAACGGGCTGGGCGGGCGTAGCTGCGCAGGGTCTGCGGCGCGTCGGCGTCAAGGCCGATGATCCAGAATCCGGCCGCCTTGAGTTGCTCGAAAGCGCGGCTCAGATTGACCACCTGAACGATCGGCATCATGTCGAGCGCGCCGGAGGCGGCCTTGGCCGCTACGCCGCCGAGCTCGGCCGAGTGGCGCTCCGGAACGACCACGGCGGCGACATCGAAGGCGACGGCAGAGCGCAGAATGGCGCCGAAATTGCGTGGATCGGTGACCTGGTCGAGGAGCAGGAGCGTACTGGTGGCCTGCGTTGCGGCGAGAAAGGGCTCGAGCGGAACCGGTCCGAGTGCCGAGACATCGAGGGCTAAATTCTGATGCACGGCATCGGGCGGCAGCAGGCTCTTGAAGCCCTCGGGGCCAATAATGTCGCGCTTGAGATCGGCGCGGCGTGCCACTTCCGTCTCGATCTCCTGCAAGGCGTCGGCCGTTGCGACCAGTCGATGTACGATACGACGGCGATTGGCGAGTGCCGCCTTGACGGCATGGATGCCATAGATCCAGTGGCGGTCCTGGCGCTTCTGCACGACTTCGAGACGGGGCCTGGAGCCGCGGTTGGGCCGGGGGGTCGGCCGGGCATTCGGCCTGCTGCCAGACGTTTGCGCCTTGCTACCGCCACCGTCTGGCCGGGGGCGGCGATTTCGTGGTGGCGAATTCTTCGTGCGATCCATGGGTCTGAACACTATCTGAAAGGGAGAGTTGACAAACGCGGGGTGGGATTCATACTCCGCGCCCGCTTGCCTGCGGCAGCGCCATCTGGAGGGGTGGCCGAGTGGTTAATGGCAGCAGACTGTAAATCTGCCCGCATAGCGTACGTAGGTTCGAATCCTACCCCCTCCACCAAGGCCGAAGACGTTTGGCAAGCAGGACGAAACGGTGATGCGGGTGTAGCTCAATGGTAGAGCTCCAGCCTTCCAAGCTGGCGGTGAGGGTTCGATCCCCTTCACCCGCTCCAGCCGTTTCGAGGATTTCACAGTGGTGATTTTATCGCTGATTTCCACCACGAAGCAAGGGTCGGAGACCAAGCGCCGCAAACAAGGAACCCCTAATGGCGAAGGCGAAGTTTAATCGGAACAAGCCGCATGCGAATATTGGCACGATCGGGCATGTCGATCATGGCAAGACGACGCTGACGGCGGCGATCACGAAGGTATTGGCGGAGACCGGCGGGGCGACGTTTGCGG